>CAKZMO010000075.1 GCA_937128595.1 uncultured cyanobacterium
GTTAGGACAGATATTGATGGAGAAGCCGCGCGGTGCGCGGCTTCTCCATCAACTGTTGGTTTTATATCAGCGCGTAGCACTATAATTGCATCTACAGAATATCGCTGTAGGTGCAATCGGTATTGCCGCACACTATAGCTAAATCCGAATAAAGCATGAAGCCCACTCTGTCTTTGCCTTTTACAAGACAGAATGGAATGTAGTAATACAGGTTATGCCTAGGCAAGCCGACGTCCGCTAATTCAGCGTGAGCGACGCAATTGTAAAAAAACATCTAAAATCCGATCGGATTACTCGACTTTATGTAAACCTAGTAAGTCCGTTGCAGTATATGTGTAGCTTGCCCCCTCCCTTCAAAACTTTACGTTAGGCTCTATCAATTCACAGCTTTTAGGGTTGAACGCTCTGAGAGCTTGAGCTGAGGCTTAAAAACTGGCTTGAAATTTTTTCGAAATCTGTAAATCTGGCCCTAGCATAATTCCGAGGAGAACCAATGACTGGTGAAAACGCTTTGACCTGGAAGCACGTCTTAGCCGACAAAATGCCGCCCTCATGGGCCGACGAGATTGACACCTTTGAAAACCAGATGGAATTGCGCCGTCAGGGAAAGCTGGATGAAAAGGTCTTTGCTGAACTACGTCTTCGTCGGGGAGCCTATGGTCAGCGTTATGACAATGGCTATCGGTATGACGGGGTCGAATCGAAGGAAATTCCATTTCCCAATAAGGATCTGACCAAAGGGCCAGAGACAAAATGGGAAGCTCCTGGGATGCAGCGCATCAAGCTGCCCTACGGTGGCATGACGGCTGAGCAAATGGAAGTGCTGGCTGATATCGCAGAAGAATATTCTGACTGCATTGTCCACATCACGACACGTCAAGATATTCAGCTTCACTTCATCTCTTTAGACGATACCCCCGATATGCACCGTCGTCTGGCGGCTGTTGGCATCACGACTCGTGAAGCCTGCGGCAACTCTGTGCGAAACGTCACAGCCTGCCCCATCGCTGGGGTTTGCCGCGATGAGGCGTTTGACGTGACGGGATATGCCAACGAAACGGCTCACTATTTCTTAGGGCATCGGGACGTACAAGACTTTGGTCGTAAGTTTAAAATTGCCTTCTCTGGGTGTAGCAACCATCCCTGCGGTCTTACGTCCATGCACGACTTGGGTTTGATTGCGAAGAAGCAAGTTATTGACGGTGAAGAAAAAGAAGGCTTCGAAATGCATGTGGGTGGAGGTCTAGGTGCCGTTCCCTTCTTAGCTAAGCTCTTTGATGAGTTTGTGCCGCCTGAAGAACTGATGCCTCTGTCTCAGGCGATCGCCCGTGTCTATGCTCGTCTAGGTGAGAAGAAGAATCGCAACAAGGCTCGTATCAAGTTCTTGCTTCAAAAGCTTGGGATTGATGAGTTTCGCCGCTTGGTGAAAGAAGAGAGAGCGACCTTAGAGCATGATCCTGAATGGACAGCTTGGCTCGACAAGGTTGCGTCTTACGAAGAAGCAGGTCTGCCGGAACCTGTGACCCAAGGTCAGACCATCGATCTTGGAGACGATGAAAAGGCTTTCGAGCTGTGGAAATTTACTAATATCTACAAGCAGCGGCAAGAAGGCTTTGCTTGCGTCACGATTTCCTTACCCCTTGGGGATCTGACGGCTCAGCAAATGCGCGACTTAGCTGACGTGGCTCGTAAGTTTACGAACGACAACACACGCACTACTGTCGAGCAAAATATCCTGCTGCGATGGATTCATGAGGCCGATCTGCCTGCATTGTATTTGGCGCTGAAAGAGATCAATTTGCACTTGGCTGGTGCCGAGACCATCGTTGACATCACGGCTTGCCCTGGAACTGACACATGCAAGCTGGGGATTTCTAGCTCTCGGGGACTGGCAGGAGAATTGCGCAACCGCCTTGCTGTCAAAGGCTGGCAATATGACGAATCGCTCAAAGATGTTCGCATCAAAGTTAGCGGGTGCTTCAACTCGTGTAGTCAGCATACTGTTGCTGAAATTGGTTTCTACGGCTCTAGCCGACTCATCGAGCGCCATCGCGTCCCTCACTTCCACTTAGTGTTAGGCGGCGAATGGGACAACAACGCGGCTCAGTACGGTCAATCTTTGGGTGTCATTCCGTCTAAGCGGATTCCTGATGTCGTTGAGTTCTTGGTTGACATGTACATGGTCGAGCGGGAGGACGGTGAAAAATTCTCCCAATTTGTTCGTCGGGTCGGCAAGAAAACCATCAAAGATCGGGTACAGCATTTTACCGCAGTGCCTGCTTACGCCATGGATACGTCTTTCTATCGCGACTGGTCGGACTCCCGCGAATATTCCATCGGAGATATCGGTGTAGGCGAATGTGCGGGTGAAGTGGTGACGCTGACTGATTTTGGCGTTGCGAAAGCAGAAAGCATTTACTTCGATGCAACCCTGCTGTTGGAAGATACCAGCAACGGCAATGTTCAAGCCGCAGCTGACAAGGCGTTGGAAGCTATGCTCAAGGCTGCTCAAGGTCTGCTGAAAGTCGGCAATATCGATATTGGGGATGAGCCTGAAGTGATTGTGAGCGAGTTTCGTAAATACTTTTACGACACTCAGCTATTCTTTGATCCGTTTGCAAAGGGCAAGTTTGCCAGCTATCTGTTCAATGCGTTTGAGCAGCGCGACCAGCCTGCTGATCTTGACCGTGCTAAGCAACTGATTGAAGAGTCTCGCCTGTTCATTGAGGCGGCTCATGATTGCAACGCTCGGATGGTGCAGTCGGGTATCAACAGTCCAACTAGCTTCAATCGTTGGCTTGTCGATCGAGAAATGGCTGGCGTCAACTAACGCTCGAATCTTCCATTTTGGAATGTAGGAGCAGACTGCGGTTTGCTCCTACCAAACGAGTGCATGTCAATCAGAATCTTACGAAGAATATAAGGAGTCCGGAGTGGATTTGGAACGGTTTGCGATCAAATTTTTTATGCGTCCTGAAGTGGATGTGGATGACGCGAAGTTCATCGATATCTTCCATGACTGGATTCGCCATGAGAAGCTGAATCACGTCATGCTGGATGTGGCCGACTATCGCCATGTTCCCCATGGCCCCGGCATTATGCTTGTGACCCACGAGGTTAACTATGCGCTGGATCGTGAGAACGGCGCATTTGGGCTTTACGCTCAGCGCAAGCGCGGAGATGAGACAACGACCGAAGAAAAGCTGTTGGGACTGGTCAAGTCTACGGCTGAGTTTGGAGCGCTTTTGGAATCAGACTCTCGGCTAGATGGCAAATTGAAGCTAGAAGGCGGCAAGTTTCACTACATTGCTAACGATCGCCTCAATGCCCCCAATACTGAAGAAGCTTTCAACGCGCTCAAGCCTGAGCTAGAAGCGATCGCCAATCAGATCTACCCTGGCAAGTCTGTATCCGTGACTCAGCTGGACAATGATCCGAGTGCTCGCCTAACTGCCGTAATAGAGGTGAATGAATCGGTTGAAATCAGCGCTCTAACCGCTGCATAGCCTCACGTTTTCGCAAGGCCGCGCGGCACTACTTTTTATGGTTTTGGAACTGACTTGCAAATACGAGTATTGCTTGCTGGCTTTGCTTGAGCTAGCAGCTGTTTATACGAGCCGTCAGCCGCTACAGATTCGGCAGATTGCGGCTCGACAGAGTATCCCAGAGCGCTATCTTGAACAACTATTGCTCACTCTCAAACGAGGAGGGGTGGTGCAAAGTCAACGAGGCATGAATGGGGGATATCTTTTGGCTCGAAAACCGGAGCAGATATCACTGCTGGATGTGCTGATTTGCATTGAAGGCGGAGACCCGCCCCAGAGCGATCGCCCGTCTTGTTCAGCGGAGTCGGGCAGCTCAGTGATTCATGAGGTCTGGAAGGAGTCTGCTCAGGCGGCTCAGGCGGTGTTGGCTCAGCACACGATGCAAGATTTGCTGGAGCAACGACTGGAGCTGAGTCAGGCTTCGAATCAGATGTATTACATTTAGTGGGATGGGCGATCGCTCCCCAGTTTTTGCAGAGGCGATCGCCAAAATCCCTTCCCTGTTATAGCAATGCGCAGATAGGTTAGGACAGATATTGATGGAGAAGCCGTGCACCGC
>CAKZMO010000076.1 GCA_937128595.1 uncultured cyanobacterium
CTTTGGAAGAGCGGCTTTTGCTCAGCGATATCGTGACTGAAGCCTGGGAGAGAATGGCGATCGCTCCTGCAGAACGGTCTTAATTTCGACAGTCTTCCGTTAATTCATGAGACTCGCCGTAATAGAACAACGGCGCTAGAGAGGCGATATCGGCTGTTCAAACAGAACGAGCCAAGTCAGAGTCAGCACGACAACGATGACGATCGCTAATCCTCTAAGCAAGGCAAATTTGATGCTCATTGGAGACGGGTTGAAAGAGAATCATTTGTGGTTTCGCTCATTCGACGAACCTTATTGAATAGCTAGAAGCTATGCGTTTGATCGGATGAACTGTGAAACGCTAGCTGCCCTGAATCGAGCGATCGAGAAGCTGCATGGGATGCGCCAGCGGCACTGATTTTCCTTGAGCTGTCAAATGCTTTTGAATTTGGAGCGCACACCCCGGATTGGCAGAAGCAATCAAATCAGCTCCAGTGTTAACTAGATTTTCTGCTTTTTGCTGCCCCAGCTCCTCAGCAACCTCGGGCTGGAGCATATTGTAGACCCCGGCACTGCCACAGCATAGGGCTGCGTCAACAGGCTCATATAGCTCAACTCCTGGTATCTGGCGCAGTAGTTGGCGCGGTTGGAGGCCGATCTTTTGGCCGTGGAGCAGGTGACAGGCATCTTGATAGACCACTTTTAAGGGAGCTTCCTGGAGTGGGGAGAGAGGAGCTGTGATGCCGACCGCGATCAAGAACTCTTGAGCATCGCGAACCTTACTAGAAAAGGCGATCGCCCGTTCATGGTATTCAGGGTCATGGCGCAAGATGTGGCCGTATTCTTTGAGAGTGTGGCCGCAGCCTGCCGCATTGATGATGACGAAATCGACCTGCGCTGCTTCAAAACAGTCGATCATCTGACGAGCCAGTTCTTGAGCTTGGGCTTCTTGTCCTTGGTGGCTAGGCAACGCCGAGCAGCATCCTTGCTCTTTTGGAATCACCACTTCGCAGCCGTTGGCCGCAAGCACCCGCGCCGTCGCTTCGTTGACATCAGGGAAAAACAGCCGCTGCACACAGCCCAAAATCATGCCTACTCGATAGCGAGTTTCTCCCTGAGCCGGAACCACAGCCGGTAACGTATCTCTAAAGGCTTTGTCCGTCACCGATGGGAGCAGGGACTCCATTGCAGCTAGCCGAGGCGACAGCTTTTGCAGTAGCGGTGTCGATCGCACCAAGCTTTGTAATCCCGACCGCTGGTAAACCGCCAAGGGAGCTAGCAGCGGTCGTAGCCGTTTGGGGTAGGGAAATAGCGTGAAGATGAGCTGCCGAAAGAGGCGATCGCCCACATTTCGGGGCTGGTTGCGCTCGACTTGGGGACGAGTGGCGGCAATGAGTTTGTCGTATTGAACGCCGGAAGGACAGGCTGTCGTGCAGGCGAGGCAACCTAAGCAGGTATCAAAGTGCTGGGAAGCCGTTTCCGAAAAGGGTACGGTTTGCTCATGAATACCCTGCATTAAATAAATGCGTCCGCGAGGCGAGTCCATTTCTTTGCCCAACACTCGATAGCTGGGGCAGGTTGTGAGACAAAAGCCGCAGTGAACGCAGGCGCTAATCAAGTCTGGATCAGGCGGATCGAGGGGATCAAATCCTTTTGCATCGGCAGATGTTGGGGCGATCGCACCTGTATCGAGGTCAATTTTGGCGATCGCTGGCGAGGGGGATTCAGTCTGAGCAGCGGCTGAAAGGGAGGCATTGGAGTCAAGAGCCATGAAGTCTAAAGCTTTAGAAAAGCGTTGAATATACAGCGTTTGATCGATGGAGCGTTGGAGTCGGGAGAAGGGGGGCAGCTTCTGGGGTGGGGGAGATGAAGATAAAGTCAGAAGCCTCAGTGTAGGAAGCAGGAGACAGGAGATAGGAGAAGGAGACAGGATTGATGACTTTGGCGCTTGAGGAGCCTATCTGAATCAGATTCCGCCTACAAAACGGGCGGGGTTCAAGCGTCGATCGGGGTCGAACTGGTGCTTGATGCGCTGCATCAGGGGTAAAGCGTTACCAGGATATCCCCAGACATCGATCTGACGTTTCCAGGATGGTGGTGCTTCCAGTAAGGTCAAATAGCCTCCGTAGGATTCGCAGATTTGTCGAAGTTTCAAAATGGCTTGGGGAACGATCGCCTCTCCTTCTAGCCGCAGGGTTCCGATGCCGCTGCTGCGATGAATTTGGATCAGAGGCTTCATAAACAGCGCGGCCTCAAGCTCTATCAGAGCGATCGCGCTATGGCGCGGCTCTACTCCTATTTTGCAAGTAATGGGAACCTGATGGGGGCAAGATTCCATTGTTTCTCGCAATTGTCCCCATAGATTGAGTTCATCGTCTTGGTGTAGGCAGCAACTCTGAAGTCCCGTACCGTTTTGATTAGAACGGGGTTCGATATTGCTGGCGATCGCCTCCACTTGGCTCACCTGTTGCTCCAGACTGACGGCAATACTTTGGAACCGCAGCAACAATCCCATACCTGTTCCAATATCCATCTGCTGCACCAAAGCCGGAGACAACAGATCGAACTGGTTGGGGGTTAACGTTGAAACCGTAACTTGATTGGCGATGGTGGCGATCGCCTCTGGATCTCCAGTCAGCAGAATGGTTTGCGAATCTGGCGGGATTGGGTACAGCCGAAAAGTGGCCTGTGTGATGATGCCCAATGTTCCATAGGCTCCAGTCATTAGCTTCATCAAGTCGTAGCCTGCGACATTCTTGACGACCTGGCCTCCCGCTTTTGCTACCTGTCCATCGGCTCGCACAAAGGACAAGCCGATCAGCATGTCTCGCACCCCTCCATAACGTTGGCGCAAGGAACCTGTATCTGCGGTGGCGATGATGCCCCCCAACGTTGCGCGATCGCCAAAACTCGGGTCAATTCCCAGCAACTGTCGTTCTTTTTGGAGATGCTGCTGCAAGGTCGCAAAGCTCATGCCTGCTTCTGCTGTCACCGTCAGATCTCCAACAGCATGGTCAATCAGACGATTCATGCGAGCCGTACTCACGAGGATGTCTACGGCATCTCCTAACCCGCCCCAGTGAAGTTTGCTGCCCTGTCCCAAGGTCATCAGGGTCAACTGGTGATGGTGGGCGTAGGTGACGGCTTCTGCCAGTTCTGCTTGATTGTGGGGATAGAGAATGCAGGCAGGGCTGGGAGAGCGGGCGATCGCCTCAGCGGCTTGAGTGTGCAGGTTTTCTAGAGCATTATTCCAGTCTGTAACGCGATCGCTTCCCAACAGACTTTGGAGCTGTTGTACAAGCCTTGATGCCTTTTCTGATTGGGCTTCCGGCTGGATTGCAAAACTCTGTGTGTTTGCCATAGATGTCTCCCCAGAGTGTCTTATGTCCTCGTCAAGACTTGTAATTGCATGATAGAACTGCTCATGAGTCGGACTCGTCTACACAGTTTTAGACTCAGGCATTCGACTTCAATTGTCTCAGGTCTGTTGCGTCTTGTCAGAATTGCTCGTCTTAGATAACGGTTCGACAGAGGGCTTGGCAATCCTGTCCGAGAAACTGAGAGTATGGTTGAAAATACGTTTGTCGGCGATTCACTCCTGAGATGCTCATGTTTCATCCGCCGTTTTATCCGCCATATATTGTTGCTGGCAATAGCGCTATCTGCCTATCGGCTAAAGGCGTTGCGCAGCATGGAATGATGCGGAAAGATTCAACTCATGGATGACCTGCTGTAGGGGCA
>CAKZMO010000077.1 GCA_937128595.1 uncultured cyanobacterium
GCTTGCGATATATCCAACTAAGTAGGTCTGCCCATCAGGCCATTCCTCAATGACAGATCCTAGCTGTTGCGAACGAGCAAGTTGCAAGCTTTCCAGATTTAGCTCTCTACCTTGCCAGGTCGGAGAGCTAAGTAGCACCGTGCCTCCCTGGTCAACAATGAGAATTTCTTTATTTGCTGCGGAGGGTGTATCTAAAAGGCCAGATCTGACTTCCTCCGCCCATTTCCAGCTCAGATGAGCACCTAAAACGCCTTGAAAGTTGCCCTGATCGTCGTATACAGGAGCCGCAACATCGACAAAGCGAAGAATACTACCACTTGGATTGGATAAGAGCTTTGCCAACAGCATCGCCTCATGCACATCTCCCACATGGGGTTTGTCTTGAGCTGCTACAAACCAATCTCGCTCAGCAACATTTTTGCCCTGAAGCAGACCCTGGGTGCTCGCTTGAACCGTTCCATCTTGGTCAGCAAAGCCAATCCAGGAGTAGCTCGGATAGGTGCTTTGTAGTGTGTCGAGCAAAGAGCGCTTTTCAGAGTCGGTAGCTTCAGGATCTGAAAACGGCTGCAACCCAGCAATAATCTGAATTTCGCGATAGCGCTCAAACATATTGTGGTCGAGCTCACTAGACATTTGATAAGCGAGCTGAGAGAGATCTCGACCTAAGTCTTCTTGAATTTTCTGCCTCGCAAAACTTCCAGCAATTTCGCTTGAGATGACCGAAAGAAGGATGGTGATGCCACCAAAAACTATTCCGAGCCGAACACCTAAGCTAGTGTTGGCCCAAGTCATGGAGAATCGGTTCATTACAGCTTATAGAAAAGAGTATGGATAGTGTATCGAATCAAGAAATGGGGAACACACGAACCATGACAAAGGAAGAAACTTAAGAATCAAGTGAGTGCAGTCATCAAAATTGTTCTCAACTGCTGATATGTGCAACAAACACGCAACAAGCGTCGAGAACTATATGGCTATCTTAATCGTTTTGTATAAATTTGGTCGAAGTATAATCATAATTGGATCAAAAACGAGAGCTATAGCAAGATCAATCCACTCTGTTATGAAATATTGAAGCTCTTGCCTCAACTGACAGCCGTTCGCGGGGTCATCTTTGCGATATTCGAAGACGGCAAATCGGCAAATTTTCGGCATCGGCACTTGGAGTCGCCTGCTTTCCTCAAGACGCAACTCAGACGAATGAACTGGTCAGAATGGCTAATGCTGCTGTATCTCAAGCCAAAAATAACAGCAGAAATCGTTTTGTAACAGCTCACTCTCTTCCGTAACAATTAGCGAAAAGAGGATTTCTCTGGGTACGCTAGAGCTATAACGCTTTGCTCAGATGATTTTTAGACTCAAGCAGATGACTTTAGATATCGTGGAGTCCGTCATTGTCCTACATGATTCACCAACATGACCCGACAGTGTATGAGGCGATCGCCACCGCACAACCTTACGGTATTGTTTACGAGTCGTATTTCTTCCATCGACTACTCAGCAGAGATCAGCGTGGTGATACATCGCTCTGCTCAAAGGTTTATGCTATATCATCAACTCCTTTTTAGTTGAATTTATTTAATTACTTTTTGAACCCGTACTATCTAAGACTCACTTCAAATTCAGCATTCATTAAGATTAAACCCCGTTCAAATTCTAGGTACAGAGCGTAATGGCTACTCTTCGCTCAGTGATTTCTGATCTGACCCATCAATCAGATGACGACCATGAGCTGATTCAATTTATCAACCTCATTCAGCCCCAGGGTGCATTGCTGGCCTGCCGCCGCGATGACTTGTTGGTGACTCACGCTAGTCAAAACACGGCAAACTTTATCGGCCAGTCGCCCAACGATCTGCTAGGTCAACCTTTGTCTGACTTAGTCACCCCAAAAACTTTAGAGGCGATCGCCTCAGCGATACGGCTGATAGAGCAAGAACCTGACGAGATGCCCTGTATTGCACTGAGTCTGCAGGCTGATGAGCCACCCAATGACGAGGAAAGCGATCGCAACGCAAGACAATCGGCAGAACAAGCAATCTTTACGACGATTTATCGCAGCGGAGGAACTATCGTCTTCGAAATTGAGCCGCTTCCGGTTCAAGGGCGCAGTCATGCCGATGAGATTTATCAGCGTCTTCATACGTTTTTAATACATCTCAAACAGGCAAACGGACTCACTGATCTCGGCGAAATTGTAGCGAAAGAATTTCGCAAGCTCACGGGTTTCGATCGGGTTATGGTCTACCAGTTTCAATTCGACGACAGTGGCATCGTGGTGGCTGAAGACCTAAATCCAGATCTCGCGAGTGAAACTTACCTCGGCTTGCATTACCCAGCAGGAGATATTCCATCTGTGGCTCGTACGATGTTCGCACAGCGCGGATTTCGGATGATTGAAGATATCAACCATCATCAGATGTCTGTGGTTAGCCTCGATCCCGAAGCTCCCCCTTTGAACTTATATCGGTCTAGCCTGCGAGCGGCTTCAGGCTGCCATTATCAATACTTGAGAAATATGGGAGTCAGAGCCACTTTGACCATTCCCCTGGTCGATAAAAAGAAGCTCTGGGGACTGATCGCGTGTCATCATTACTCTCCAAAAGCAGTGGAGTACGACACTCGAAAGGCGTGCGAACTGCTGGGCAAGCTGGTATCGGTTGATATCGTCTCCCAGCAAGAGCAAGAGTTTAGAGAATCCCAAGAGCGAATCCGAGAAATTGAAACTGCTTTTAGAAAAGACTTGGCTCAATATCCTGACCGGATTGATCGGGTGCTAGAGCGAAATCGCTCTATATTGCTTGATCTAGTCCAAGCTGAAGGCGTGGCGATCGCCCTCGGAACAGAGCTTTTACAAGTCGGTCATACGCCCGAAGCCGAGCAAATTTATCAGCTCCTCAATGTGGCAATGTCTCGCAGCCAGCAAGAGATCTTCGTCACAGATTGCCTACCTGAGATTTGTCCGGAGGTGCAAGACTGGCCTATCCCTCTGCGAGGAATGCTCGTCATTTCTATCGTTCTGAGCACGGTCTCCTATCACATTCTTTGGTTTCGAGCCGAGCAAAGCTACAACGTTGACTGGGGCGGCAACCCCTCTAATTCCGTTCACATCGATCGCGAGGGTGGAGTGCATCTCACACCCCGCAATTCTTTTGAACTCTGGAAGGAAGAGGTGGAAGGGCGATCGCTTCCCTGGACGACACCGGAAGTCGAGGCTGCACAAGAGCTACGCCATAGCCTCACGTTGGCAGCTCTAGAATTTTCTCAGGGTAAACTCGCCAAAGCAGCGGCAGTTGCGAACAAAGCAAACGAAGCCAAAAGTGAATTTTTGGCGAATATGAGCCACGAAATTCGCACCCCAATGAATGCCATTATGGGCTTCACTCAGTTGCTGGAGCAAACGCCCCTTGACGAAGAACAAAGCGTGTTTCTGTCGGCTATCTCCAAAGGTGGAGATAGCCTGCTGGCAATTATCAACGACATTCTCGACTTGTCGAAGATGGAAGCCGGAGAATTACAGGTCGATTGCAAAGAATTTGATCTCCGAGTCGTGCTAGAAGATCTTGCCCGACTATTTCAGCAACAGATTCTTGAAAAAGGACTATGGCTCAGAGTCGATGTATCTCCAGAGATTCCCCAGCAGATGTTTGGGCCAAGCTATCGACTACAGCAGGTGTTAACAAACTTGATCCGCAATGCAGTGAAGTTTACCGCGAGTGGAACTGTTGGCGTAAAAGTGGAAGCCTTAAGCAGCCGGATTGGAACAAATGAGCTTGATGTGAAGTTCAGCGTTTATGATACAGGAATAGGAATTGCACTTGAGGATCAGAAACGAATTTTTGAGGCTTTTACGCAGGTTGAATCGACTTCAACTCGTCAATATGAAGGGACAGGATTAGGGCTTACCATTTGTCGAAAAATTATTTCCCTGATGGGTGGAGAAATTGGAGTCGAAAGCAACCTAGGTCAAGGCTCTATTTTTTGGTTTACTGTTCCTCTCGCAATTATTGACGCTCACAGTAAGCCGAACATGCCGAACCAATTTCCTCCAAAAGAACCTAAAGAACCTACCTCGCAAGATACGCGGATCTTGGTAGTTGAAGATGCTCCTGTCAATCAAATGCTGGTGATGCAAATTCTCAGTAAATTGGGATATCAAGCAGAAGCAGTTGACAATGGGCAACAAGCTCTCGATCGATTGACAACAGAAGACTTTGACTTAATCCTTATGGATTGTCAAATGCCTGTGCTAAACGGGTATGAAGCTACCCAGGAAATACGACAGCAAGAAGGTACGAGTGGCAATCACATTCCAGTCATTGGGCTGACAGCTTATGCCATGACGGGCGATCGCGAAAAATGCCTTGATGCCGGAATGGATGACTATCTCAGCAAGCCTATTCGAGTTCAGGAACTGGCAGACTTGCTGCAAAAATGGCTCAACCCTGCCAGAATATAGCGAAGTTTGAACGTCTGCTTTTGAACATATGCCGTCGCCATCGTCCGGAACTCCCGACTTCCAGCCTGATCCTCCATCCATTCCACTCCAGCAACTGAGCGCTCAAGAATGGTATGAGTGGCAACTTCGCATTGAGGCTGCTAACCAAAACAACCTCCTTCATCATTGTCGTCAGTGCGATCGCGAGTGGGTCTCATCGCAAGCCGAATCTTGTACCTGTGGCAGTGTTCGCATCGAGCGCATTGCCTGTTGGCAGTTCCCAGATGGATGAGATTTTGTTCTCACCATGCCTCTCGATCTGAGTAGATGAGTACTCTGGCTCAAATGCCCACGCTCAAACGCCCACGCTCAATCGCCACTGCACAATCTCACCCGTGTCACCTGCCACATGGTCAACTGCCAACAGTCGCCA
Organism: uncultured cyanobacterium; assembly: GCA_937128595.1. Lineage (GTDB taxonomy): Bacteria > Cyanobacteriota > Cyanobacteriia > CAKZMO01 > CAKZMO01 > CAKZMO01. The sequence continues at coordinate 4,872 of CAKZMO010000077.1, forward strand.
CTGACCTTGAACAGCCTGGTTCAGCAGGGTTTGCAAAAGAGGAGTAGATTGCAGAGAATAGGTATTTTGAATCCGGGTTTGACGTCCAAGAGTCCGGCTTTGGAGCCGAATTTTGCTGCCTTGGGGCGATAGCAAATAGAGTTCTATATCTCCGAGAAAATCGTGCTGCAACTCCACATCAACGCGAATATCGCGGAGCAGTGCGCGATCGCCCACAGACACTAGACTCGTTGCGCCTTGCAAACTGTTGTCAGGAATTGAAACTCGACTGGTGTTTCGAGCCTGCACCCACCGTTGCACAACGGGCAAAGAGCCGAGTCGTCGCTTGGCTTCAGCAACCGCTCGGGCTGCATTCACCTTACCGTAGCCAAACCACTCTGAATGACCTGTGACGTCGTAAGTGCCGCGACGGAGCCCCAGTTGGGGGTCAGGATTAGTATCTGTGATTTTGTCGGCTGTCGTTTGCAGAATGCGCCGAACTTCGGATGCCGTCAGGTCAGGGTTGGCAGAGAGAACTAGAGCCGCAACCCCGGCGACCACAGGGCAGGCACTCGAAGTGCCCCCAAACGTATCCACCACCTGAGTGCGAGTGTAGCCATCCGCTCCTAGGCGATCGCTCGTCAACATTCCCCGGCCTGGGAGGCGCGATCGCACCACAGGCCCAGTTTCGGTGTAGCCTCGCTGCGGCAACGTAACCCCAGGAACAGCATTGTTGCTAGGAGCGGTGACTGAAATTTCATTGCCCCAGTTGCTATAGGCCGCTTTTTTGCCTAGGCTCGTGCAGGCTGATACTGCAATCACATCTGGGTGAACGGCAAAACCATTGAGCCAGCGGGTTGGGCCTTGAACCTGATTGTTAGGCCAGCCTCGCTCATCAATGGTGCCATTAATTGGGCGATTACTATTGCCTGCGGCAAAGAGCACCACACAACCCTTGCCATCGCGGCCTTGGGTAGCGGCTCGGTTGATCGCCGCTTTCTGTCGTAAAGAAAGCGGAAAATAAAGGGCTACAGGCCCCCAGCTATTAGAAATGATGTCGGCTCCATTTTCAGACGCCCAATTGAACATAGCCTCGATTGTGGCGTCGTCTAGAAAACCGGGATAGCGAATGGGCATCAGCGCACACTCCGGAGCCACCCCGACAATGCTGCTGCCGTTTTCTTCGGCGATCGCCAACCCCGCAACAGAGGTACCGTGATTCTCAAATGCCTGCACAGGTTGGGGTACGCTGTCCTGATCTTTGAAATCTTTGGGAGCCACAAGCTTTCCCATTCCCTGAAAATCAGGATGGTTGAGGTCAAACCCATCGTCGATAATCGCAACAACAACGGAACGACTACCGCGAGTCACATCCCAAGCAGCCTCGATCGAAATATGGGAGTTGGGCGTCAAATTAGAGCCACCCTCATGGTTGAGATACCACTGCTGCCCATAATACGGATCTCTGGGACGGTAAAACGACTGGACGGCGATCGCCACATCTGGTTCTGCAACCAGCACTTCATCAAGCTGCATCAGCCGATTGGCAAGCTTGAGGGGGTTAACGCGACTGTCTTCGGTGAGGCGAAACACATAGCCATTGGGGATTCCTTCAATGGCGTGAACCGGAGCTAAGCCGGATTGAACCGCGATCGCGCTCATCAAATCCGCGCTGACCGTCTTAGCAAATTGAACTGTAATCTGATCGGTGGGATACAGAGCCGAGTTACCATCGTCGAGAGACTCGTAAGCATGACTGGCAAACGCGACATCAGAAGCAGCACGAGTCGAGTCCATCGCGGCTTCTAACCGATCGGGATTGACCTGAAATTCGGTGAGCTTGCCATCCAAAATCGAGCGCGCCGACGAACTGCCGATAGATTGAGCCGTAACGGCAGAAACCTGACGCTGGCGATCGCGGCTAGCAAACCCTGCGGTGAAGCGATCGCCTAACTTTTTCACAGGCAGAGTCTCTCCTCCCCGCTGTAGCTGCACCCCCTCATCAGCAACAGGCGTATCAAGAACCTCTTGAATACGATTGACAATGGAAGAATCTAGTGGCGAGTCCTGTAGATCATCGCGGCCTCTAGCATCTGGAGTGAATAGATCGGCATCAGGCTTAGTATCAGTCGAGTCGGGTGGCGCTGATCCAACCTCGGCTGTCTCATTGTCTGACTCGTTGTCTGAAGACTCAGGTGAGAGTGAACCTGAAGAGCGAAAGCTGTCTGTCATGGCGTGTATCGTCTATCTCGCATGAACACCTGATTAAATTGTTACACCGTGTTGTCCCGAATAGATATGAAGTGCGATGAAAGGGAAGGCAATACTCATACAAGATGACTCAAGAAACTGTAGATGCCTTGTACCTCAACTCTTTCGGATTGGAGCACCGACTCCGAAAATTGTAAAAGTTTGAAATATCTTTGAGTGTCAGTGGTAAGATGTCCCAAGATTTGTGTCAAATGCCTCAGGTATCAAGACGCAAGATTTGCCCTCATCGTTACGCATCCCAATCGCTAGTTTGCCCGTCAGCCATTCTCGCAATTGCTGATCTTTCATCTAAAGTAACCGTTGTTCGATTCTCACATACCTTCGGAAATCGCTTCATGCTTAATCTCTTCTCTACGACCTCCAAATCATTAAACCGCTCTCTTCTCGCAGTAGGAGCGATCGCCACTCTTTCGGCCTTGGTTTCCTTCACCTCAACCGCCAAGGCTCAAGTACCATCCCTCGACGAGCTGAGCGACCCTTCAGTGTTGCCCGAATCAGAGTCCCCAGACTCTGAAGATGACCTGCGGCCTCTATCCCAGACTGGCAGTCTTTTGAGTGTCGAAGGCGGAGAGCGTCTCATGGCTGAGGCTAGTCGCGCTGTTTCCAACCAAAACTATGATCTGGCGGTCGAAAAGCTGCGAGAATCACGCCAAGTCTTCAACCAAATGTCTAACTTCTATCAACAGCTTGCCACTAGCTTCTCTGGTATTGACAACCGGGTTGCAGATAGTCAGCGACAGTTGGCTCTCGACACCGCCCAAATGAGAGACCAAGCCACATATCAGCTAGCTCTGGTTCATCGGGCACAAGGCCAGCCCGATCTAGCCGTGCCCCTTCTCGTGCAGATTATTCAAAGCCAGCAGCCCACCCGCGAACTGGGGCAAAATGCGTATCGACAGCTCTTTGAGCTAGGTTTTGTCGATGCGCCCTATCCTCGTCAATCAAACGAAGCGACGTCTTCAGCACCTGCATCTAGTCTGGATAATTAGCAACTAGAAACTTCAGACTCAAAATCGCAGTAGCTCCCGTCCTTCAAAATCAATCAAATTTCTTCCACTGAAATTCCCAAAATGACCTGCTAGAGTAGAAAGTTGATGAACAGGCCACTCAGTATTTAGAGGGAAGTCGATGGTTAGCCCTGATCAGGTTAAATCCATGATCCAAGCTGGAATTCCAGATGCAGAGGTGCAAGTACAAGACCTCACAGGCGGTGGAGACCACTACCAAGTCGTTGTGATCTCTCCTGCATTTGAGGGAAAGCGCCCTGTACAAAGACATCAGTTAGTTTATGGCTCTGTTCAGCAGGCGATGTCAACAGAGGCGATTCACGCGCTCTCAATCAAAACTTACACGCCTGAAACCTGGGCAGCAACGAGTCAAAGCGCCTAGAATACACGTTTGAAACATCACTTTTGAAGTTCAGAAAAGACTCCACTCAGGATAATTGCCATGACTCCAGAATTGAAAGAACGAATCGACAGCATCGTCAACTCCAGCAAGGTTGTTGTCTTTATGAAAGGCAATAAGCTAATGCCTCAGTGCGGGTTCTCCAACAATGTGGTTCAGATTTTGAATGTGCTTTCGGTTCCCTATGAAACCTTCGATGTGCTCAGCGACAGCGAAGTGCGCCAGGGCATCAAAGAGTACTCGAACTGGCCGACAATTCCCCAGGTTTATGTCAACGGAGAATTTGTAGGAGGATCTGATTTGATGATCGAGCTGTATCAGAATGGCGAACTCCAGCAGATGGTCGAAGTGGCTCTGGCCTCGTAGTCAATTCAGCCATATCGATTATGTATAGCAATGTGCAGATAGGTTAGGACAGATATTGATGGAGAAGCCGCGCGGTGCGCGGCTTCTCCATCAACGATTGGTTTTATATCAGCGCGTAGCACTATAAGTTGAGAAGCACCACATGTTCGAATTTTGAGCAACGATTTTGAATGCCACCAATCTCAGACCAAGAAATCGGCGTTGCACATTCGAAGAATGATTTTGGTAGGGGCATCGCATTGCGTTGCCTCTACAGCAGGTCATCCATGAGTTGAATCTTTCCGCATCATTCCTGCTGTGCAACGCCAAG
>CAKZMO010000078.1 GCA_937128595.1 uncultured cyanobacterium
ACGATGGGTCCTTTTGCTTTCAGCCTATGCCTTGGTATGGATGACACTGTACGCAGTGTAGTCAGATCTAGGATATGAGCGGTTGTTGTCCAGTAAAATTGAAACAGGATTGATTCAGCTAAGGAACCTCCGAATAATTCTGCGCGGGCTTCACGGCACCATAATTACAGCTACTGTCACTCGCACCGCACCACACGACCTGCGGTTTTTCTGACTGTAACGCGCTCCGAACAGCGTTATTTAGAGGTTCCCTAACCAAACTTTGAATTGGTCAGACGTGATGTGCTGATACTGGTTCTGGTTTTTGCATTACCCTTTTTTTCGCTAACCAGAAATCGCTCCGTTGCAGCATTCTGATCGTATTTCATAATCAACGGAAGTTAGGCGAGGAATTATGGTGTTAATAGAATAGCCACCAGAAATGAGAATTTTTATTCAAAACTGTCAATAAACACCACCTGTTGAAATCTTGTAGCAATTCGATCAAATCGAAATTGCCCTGTAGCCACCCCACCCTGGATGCCTTCAAACGGGTCAGCACCTGCATTCGCTGTGATATTAAACGGTAATAATCGACGTGTACGGCGTAAATCATGCCAGAGGCGCATTTCGAAACGTCCGGTGTCGGTCGGCACGCCGGGGCCGCCGATCGTTTGCCAATCGTTTAAGTGGGCCGCCATAATGGGCTGCAGACCTGTGCTTTGGATATAACTATGAACGCGCCCGGGACATGCGTCCGGCGGCCCCGTCCAGATCAGCTGCTCACGCTGAGCCAAGGTATAGCCCTCATCCCCTTCCAGAAAACGAACGCCCAAAGATTGATCAAAGTTCACCGTGCAGGCGCCTGCATTGAATGAGGATTCAAACTGCACTTGCCAGACCCAATCCTCGTCGGCTGTCAAGACCACTTCATCGCCGACAATGGGGAGCCATGAGGCTTCGGTCATGGCATTGTCTACTTCAAGACTAAAGTCTTGGCCCAATAATGCAACGCCTGCACCTTCGTAGTTTGCCCATGTAACAATGTCTGCGGCTACTACTTCTTCCGCTGCATCGAATTGCGCAAAGCCTATGGCAGAAGGATACAAATCCCAGAGCTCTGAGTTCTCCGATGCGAGCACAAGGCCTGATTCCGCCATCAGCCACCCCAGTGTAAATACTGCTGCAAGGCACCGCTGAAGGGTCGATACAGGCACGGTTATAAAAACTTACGATTAGACGCCACAAATCCCACAATACAGCGGTTGGTGCCAGCACCCGGTTTCCAATAGATCGTCACCATCATATAGGGCGTAGTAGATAACTCGAATAAATGATCGACGCGGGCCTGCTCAAGATCCCTCCCAGGACAAGCAGCCCCACCCCAGCGATACTGTTGATCGACCCCATCAACCAGTTGCCTGATCACCACATCCCCATTCCACGCGGAAAAGTTATCCGATGTAGATTCCAGGATCTCGATTGAGAGAAGCTCGCCGGGTTCACCTGTTGTATCTGAAAACACTGGCTTGGTCGCAAACACTACCACTACCGCGATCGACCAGAATATAATACTTCGAAGGTTTTTCATGATATACCTCCTTCATAGCATGAATGACCAGCCTAAACCCCGACCTGTAGCGTGTCCACCCCCAAATTGGGACATCACCACAATCCAACCGACGACGGATCGTGAATACCGGCCAAACACACTGGGCCTACGAGCCTACCAGCGCAGTAGCCGAAGCGAGAATAACAATCCACCGCCACTGTATGAGACAAAAAAACCCCAGTGCTTTACAGCATCAGGGCTTTGGAAATAATGCCTGGCGGTGCGCCTACGGGTGCGTGTACTCGTAAATCGAATCCAGCGAATTGAATGCAATTCGCTCTTATTGGCCCAACGGGCCTTCGAGCGCAACGGAGGGGAACGCAATTTTGGACACCCACACAAAATAAGGCATTACTGCGGCACAACGGCTGTCTCTTCAGCTGAGATAGTCCATACCTGCAATCAAACGCACAATCGGCATTGGCCGAGGGTTGGCTTGCCTGGAATCTGGGAAATCAGCGAACTGGGCACGTAACAACCTCATAGTTGGTGACGAACAGCGATGCCGTAGCAGTCTATTTCAAAAACCTGCTCGATTCGAACGATGAAAAAATTAGATGGGAAAGATTAGATGGGTGTCCACTTTATTTCTTGTGTTCCAGACGACAAAATCAGTCTGCCTCGAATTCTCAACCAGCTTGGAAGCTGAATCCATTAGCAAGTGGCGCGTCAACCCATAGCGGAATATCCGGTAGAAATGAAAGGCAGTGGAGTCTTGTCTCATCCATGCTCTTCACCTTTGAATTGATAGAGCTGGATATAGCATTACTATTTCTAGCATTCTACAAATAAATGATTCCCTGCCTGATAGCTAAGGCATTGAAACATTGTGAAATAGCGCAAGAAACAAGACCTGACCATCAGATTTTCCTTCTCAGATTTTCCTCAGGGTGTCCATTTCATTTGATGGCACCTACCATCACATCAGTGCGAAACACGTCGGGCGCTATCTGGGCGCGTTTGCTTATCGCTTCAATCCACGATTCGAGTTGCACATGATGATTGAACAATTCCTCTACGCGGCCTACCGTACACCAGCGTTGCCGAAGAAGTACGCTACGATGGCTGAGATACGTGCGTAATCAGGATCAGTAAAATTCATAAATCAACTTTTGGGTCTGAATGAAGTTTCGGCTTTATTCTCCTTGAAACATCTCCCCATCCATCGTAACCATATACTGATTGAAATGCTGCAACAGTATCATCCAGAAGCAAAAGTATAAGCCGGGCTTGCGTTTGATATTCAGCTAATTTATACACACGGACACCATGTACCGTTTTATTTCTCATTTCAACAGCTTTATTGATGTGCTGCCAATGAGAACTGGCAACAACCTCGGCAAGACTTCGCTCCCTAGGATCGAAGCATTTCCAAACTTCTTTCTGCTTCGAGAAACCTCGTAACTGACTGAGCAAAACCTTTGTAGATGAGCTAGTAAATCCAGCAGAGATTAATAACTGCCTTAGTGTCCTGTGAATAATTTTTTCAAGAGTGAATACCGATGTCAAAAGTGCTTCAGCATGATGCCCATTACAGATTAGTTTTTCAATTCGATTTTTAGCAGCATCATAGCCAAGTCTTACTGGATACATTTTATCCCCAAAAATTTTTTATTAGAAGCTACGATCTCACGAACTAATTGAAGAGAACCCAAAATAACCGAAAATATAAAAAATTTATTTTTAAGTTATAAAGAAAAGGAACAAACAAAGGCCCAAAAAAAACTAGACAGATTTTGTTTCAGAATTTCCTAATTTAGAATACAAAATTATAGACTTATTTTGCAAATGGTTGCCATACCAGAACTTCGATCTCTTCTCCATCAGTTGAAGTTTGATTCG
>CAKZMO010000079.1 GCA_937128595.1 uncultured cyanobacterium
ATGTCCTGGATGACACAACTCTGCGACTCTTGATGAGCCAAGCGGTTGATGGATTTCATGAATGGCACTGGGGCGATGGTTGGGTGCAGTCTAGCTTGGCGGGCGTATCCATGCTGCCGCTCAATCTAGCTCAGACCATGAACTTACTGCGATTACGCCTTTTCTTAGAGCAACGCACGAAAACCGCTGCCCAACGTTCTTAGGTGATGGGCGGAAAAGAAAAGAATACATGTTTCAGCTATTCTGGTTTCAGCTATTCTGGGGACACCAGAAGCCTGCCGTTATAGCCATGCAAACGAGCATCCAGCGAAAGTCTAGTGCGGACGGGCGCATTCCACGGTTGCCATTCCCGCGTCATTCTCGCGTCGGTGGGAAGCCATACAGAAGCCATATATCTGGAGTCTCGTCTGCACGAGAACGGCAGATTTATCAAGCTGCACAATGAGGCATTTGCAATTTCGGGATGCACCCAGTGCGAACGGCATCGACGTTTCTGGATGCCTGTGCGGGACGGACGGATGACTGATAAGGTCTGGGTTTGTTCTAGAAAATGCCTTGGCTCTTCACGTCAATGTCCCAACTACTGGCTTGACAGAGCAAGATTTCGGCTGCTTCTGGCAGCGAGCTGTCCATTGTCCAAGCACCAATGCATGGCGACCAAACGCCGTGGGATCATCAGCCCAACGCCTAAGAAACCGCTAAGGCTCACCGGGTTCGTCGGTTCCGACTCGACGCTTAACCGACTCAGCGTGGGATGGAAGACCCTCGCAGGTGGCTAAGAGATTGATGGATTCTGCAACTTTACGTAGTGCAGTTGGCGAATATTGAATCAAGCTGGAATGTTTCATGAATACCTCAACGCCCAAGGCAGAGGCGTAGCGGGCGGCCCCGGAGGTGGGTAGCGTGTGGTTGGGGCCGGCAAGATAATCCCCAACGGCTTCGGGGGTAGACGAGCCTAAGAAAATTGCGCCAGCGTGGCGAATCTGCTCTAGCAGCGACCAAGGCTCCTCGACTTCGAGTTCTAAGTGTTCGGGTGCAAATTCGTTAGATAACGCCACTGCTGTTTCTAGCGAATCTACAACAACGACCAAGCCGTAGTGGGCGATCGCTTTCTCCGTGAGCATTTGCCGAGGATGGTTAATGAGTTGGCGCTGGACTTCCGCGACGACCTGCTGGCCAAGGGTGGCATCGGTAGTAATCAAAATGGCAGAGGCCATCGGATCATGTTCAGCCTGGGCCAATAGGTCAGTGGCGACATAGATCGGGTTGGCGGACTGATCGGCGATGATCAGCACTTCAGACGGCCCAGCTAATGAATCAATGCCGACGGTGCCGTACACGAGCTTTTTGGCCAGCGTGACGTAAATATTGCCAGGCCCGGTGACGACATCGACCTTGGGCACGGTTTCTGTACCGTAAGCTAATGCTGCGATCGCCTGTGCGCCGCCTACTCGATAAATTTCAGTAATCCCGGATTCCTGTGCCGCTACTAGAATAGCTGGATTCACGACTTTTCCCTCTCCGGGTGGGGTAACCATCACCCGTCGCGGCACACCTGCAACCTTGGCCGGAATAGCATTCATCAGCACCGTGCTGACGTAAGAGGCCCGCCCACCGGGAATGTAGAGTCCAGCGCGATCGACTGGGGTGTAGCGTTTCCCCAGCACTGTGTCATCGTCACCAAATTGCACCCAACTCTTAGGAACACGCTGTCGGTGGAATGTTTCAATGTTCTGCCGCGCCAGCCGGATGGCATCGAGTAGCTCTTTAGGCACTTGCTGATAGGCCGCATCGAGTTCTGACCCACTGATGCGTAACTCGTCCGGCTTCAGGGCTTGTTGATCAAATTCTTTGGTGTAATGAATGAGTGCGCTGTCTCCTTGTCGTTGAACCGATTGGAGAACTTCTCGCACCGTGGCTTCCTTGTGTAAAATCTGCTCGTCGTTAGTGCGATCGCAGATTCGACGCAATTCTGTCCGCGCTTCAGAAACTTGACTCGTAATTCGAAGCATTGCCATGCAGTTGAGAACGGGCTAAGTGTTGAGAAATAACAGACGCACCGACATATCCAAACTCGTTGTCCCCTGAATGGGGAAGATTGGGGTCGGGGTGACTCCCTCAGAATTCAACGTGAAACTTCACCGAAGTTCCTTCAATCTGAGGACACAGGAGATGAATGAAGACGGGGGTAGACTACATCGTTCAGAACAAGCGATAACCGCGACCATGCAAGCAGTATTCAACGAATGGATTAGGGCTATTAACTTTTCCAAATGGATTACTGATGCAATCTGATTCAGTCGCAGGAGGTCACAACCGACTGCTAATGTCCTTAGCTTAACCTGGATTACAGGTGAAAACAGGATTAACTCGTTGTGACTTCATTGTCTATTGTGTACGATCGCCTCGATCTTTTGCTATGATATTTTTT
>CAKZMO010000080.1 GCA_937128595.1 uncultured cyanobacterium
GGCCACTGGATTGCCGCGACGCGGCCAAAGCCCCAAAATCTGGCGATCGCCCCAGCAGATATCGCGCCCAATCAGCAAATGTCTGAGCTTCAGGCTCATCTTCGAGCGCAAGGGCTGCGGATTCACTGGTGATTCAGGGTTTAGAGGTCGGATTTAGGATTGTGAGCTGGGTCTTTCGAATTAGGAAATGGCATGACAGAGTCAGGGAAACTGGTTAAACAGGTTTGGGATGAGGCTCGCTTTGTGCTGAACGGTCGAGGGCGATCGCTCGATTGTCGTCCAGGCCAAGGACGAGTTGCCCACGTCATGGGAATTTTGAACGTGACCCCAGACTCGTTTTCAGATGGAGGACAGTTTTTGCAGCGTGACGCAGCTCTAAAACAGGTAGAGCAAATGGTTGCAGAAGGGGCGGCTCTAGTGGATGTCGGAGGAGAATCTTCTCGTCCCAAGGGAACCGTATATGGAAAAGGCGCTGAAGCTGTCTCTGCAGATGAGGAAAAGCGACGAGTGCTACCTGTGGTTGAGGCGATCGCCACTCGGTTTCCTGACGTTTTTATTTCTGTCGATACCTATAAGCCAGAAGTGGCAGCAGCAGCAATTGAATCCGGAGCCCATGTGATTAACGACATCACAGGACTGCGGATTTTTCCAGAAATGGCAGAGGTTGCAGCACGATTGAGCGTACCGCTAATTGTCATGCACTCTCTCGGCAGACCCGGAGCCATGCCCCATGAACATCATTACGATGATGTCGTCGAGGCCGTAGCCACCTCTCTGCAAGAATCGATTCGCATCGCTGAGGCCGCAGAGGTAAAGCAACTCGTGACCGATCCGGGATTTGGCTTCGGGAAGTCTGTCCGTGAGAATCTTCAACTCATTACTCAAACCCATCGATTTTTGCAGTTGGGCTACCCCGTACTGGTAGGCATCTCGCGCAAAAGCACCATTGGAGCCGTGTTGGGTAGTGTTGAACAGCCTGCTCCTATTGGCGATCGCCTTTTTGGAACTCTAGGCGCAACTGCAACCGCCGTGTTGAAAGGAGCCAGCATCGTTAGAACTCACGATGTTCGCCCTACAGTTGACATGCTGAAACTTTTAGCAGCAACGACGTAGAGCCTGATGTCAGTATCAAAAAACCGAAGTGTTGCAAAATGTTGCGAAGAAAAAACATAGTGAGTTCAAATATCGTCTGTGCATCTATTTGATTTGTTGACCAAAAGTTTACGTTCTTTTCACCGTTTGCCATAGACGTTGCCGTTCTAATCGAAGACAATAGATGTAGTGGATAACACGCACACAATCTAAGTGTGCGGGTAAGCAGGAACAGTGCGGACTGGCTGTGGCGCTGACTTACCTTGAACAAGATAGATATGGGGAAATCTATCAACGCCGAGGGAAATCCCTCAATCCAGACAACTACTGTTGATGTGAGCAAGTAGACTATGGCACAGCAAGACCAGCTCGCCTTAATTGAAAAAGGAGCACGTCTTTGGAATGAATGGAGAGCAAAGTATCAAATCACACCCGACTTATCCGAAGCAAACCTGAGCAGAGTCAACCTTCGAGAATTCGACTTGAGAGGTGCAAAACTAACCAGAGCAGATTTAGGACTTGCTGATCTGAGACGCTCGTGCTTAAATTCAGCCGATCTGACTCGATGTAATCTTATTGGCGCAAACTTTACTGGCGCTGAGCTGCAACGCACGCTTCTTTCCGGGAGCAATCTCATTGGTGCCAAGCTCGTTGCAGTCAACATGAAAGAGGCCGTTCTTGTGGGCGCGAATATGATTCGAGCCGACTTGGCTGAATCGAATCTTATTGGTGCACAACTAAGTCACGTCAATCTGAGCGAATCTTTCATGGTGGGCGCTAATCTCAGAATGGCAAAACTAGAAAATGCTGATTTTCGCAACTCTAACTTCGAGCGAGTTGACCTGCGGGGTGTCAATGCAAAAGGAGCAACATTCAATCAGTCCACGTTGATTGATTCCTACCTAGGGCACGCAAACTTTACCGATGCCACTCTGCCGGGTGTCCTGTTTTGTCGGGCTCGCCTCAGCAAAACGAACTTCACGAATGCTGATTTGCAACGAGCAGACTTTTCCAGAACTCAACTCGTTCAGTGCGTAATGGACGGGGCAAAGCTCGGAGAAACGAAAATGCCTGCTGCAAAAAAGCATGAAGCGATCGCCTAAATATTGCTGATTCGCATTTTGTCTATTGCCCAATGCTCACATGGTTTCTGAATCATGCGAATTAGAAAAAGCGATCGCACTATCCCCTCACATTGCTTTGCCGTTGGGTGCTCAAGAACTGATATTAAACTGTTGCTGAAGTGTAACTGAGTCCTAACTCGCACAGGGCGATCGCCAGATTGATGATGGCGATCGCCCTATGCGGTTTTTAGGGGATAAACCCAGATATTTCTATTCAAGCTTTGTTGGGCGTTCGCTCAACTGCCCTACCCAACTCTTCAGAGGCAGTTCACAGGAAGAGAGTTGCCATACCGAGTATTCCTAGAGAGTGCATATAAAGACGGCTCGATGAATGAGTGAACGGCTCCGCTCCAACATTCCTAGCTGAAATCTCTTAGCATCTTTTTGATTTCAAGGTTGTGGAGTTCTTCCTGCCCGATTTTGGTGCGGGTGTATTCTTCCAGATAAATGCTAGCGTCTTCGACTACGCCAAGCAGTTTTTTGTACATGTCAAGAGCTTTTTGCTCATGGTTAAGGCTCTCTTGTAGAAGATCGGTGACTGAATGCCGATTTGTTTCTTCAATCGTGGAGATTCGCTGACTCGGATGTCCTTCTAAACCAGTGATAATTTCTCCAGCTTCTTGAGCATGTAGTAACGATTCGCTGGCTTGAGCTTTGAAGAAATCAACGATAGGAATGCGATTGGGGCCAATCACCATGAGAGAGTAGTGGGTATAGCGCACCACGCCCGCTAACTCAAACTCCATGATTTGATTGAGGTGCTGAATTGCGTTTTGAGTATCGAGCTCTTTCATTGAAGTATCCTAGTCAAGTTGTAGTGGATGCAGAAATCGCTTTTGTTGGGAGCTGCTATCAAAAAGAACTCCACTTATTCTAGGAGATCGGGCGACATCTTGGGAGCTTGATCTCTTTTACGATAATTGCTCCCCCCACAAGTTTGGTTTACTCAAATAGGAATATTTCTTAGTTGAGAACTAGCAACTGCTTCATGGACAGTTTTTCGACAGTGGCTTGGCTCATGCCTAGTGTTCTGAGTTCTGCGAGACAAAACTCTACCCACCTAACTTGCTTGTCCGGACAGGACGAAAGTCGCCTATAAAAATGCTATTCCTGCACCTATACTGCTAGCGCATTGACTGCGAGCATTCGACCCAGTATTTCAGGAGCAATCCGGGATGTATGGAGGACGGTTTCAAAACTTCTTGGCTAGGAGCTTCTTAGCATCCTATGTCCCGGCCTAATTCTTGGCTGCTACGGAGACGGACTCATGCTTGCCAATCAGCCAATAAGTCGTCATTTTTCCTCGTCCTCGGATGGGAATGTTGCCTCTTTCTTTCAAGTGGTAATGCTCTTTGAGCTGCAGATAGGTGGATTCAGTGACTTGAATGTTGCCCGGTCTGCTGTGAGACTCCATGCGGGAGGCTACGTTAACAGCGTCTCCCCACAAATCATAGATGAAGCGCTTTACTCCAATCACTCCTGCAATGACAGGGCCAGTATTGATGCCAATGCGAAGCTGCATAGGATTGCCGAGGTCATCAAACTGAGACTCCATATGTTTCTGCATGTCTAGGGCGAGATTGGCGATCGCCTGCACATGACTTTCGCAGGGTAGCGGCAATCCTCCGACAACCATGTAGGCGTCTCCAATCGTTTTAATTTTTTCCACGCCATAGATATCGACCAGATGGTCAAAGGTCGAGAAAATATGATTGAGCTGACTCACCAAATCTAACGGATCCATTCTCGCTGCTAGGCTCGTGAAGCCGACAATGTCGGCAAACAAGATAGTGGCCTCTTCGAAATGTTCAGCAGGAGATGTGCCTGTGCGCTTTAGTTGTTCTGCAATGGGACTCGGCAAGATATTCATCAACAGGAGTTCTGAACGCTCTTTTTCCTGCTGTAACTCAGCCGTGCGAAGGGCGACCCGCCGTTCTAAGTCTTCATTTGCACAACGTAGCGATTCTTCGGCCTGTTTGCGTGCCGTCACATCGCGAACAATGTTTAGCACTTCATCTTTGCCTACGACCACAATACGGACTTCTTCATATTGAAGTTTGTCACCCATCTTCAAGCACTGCTCATAGACCTGTGGCGTGTTGGTCTTCAATGCTTGCTGAATGTAAAACAATCGCTGTTCGGCAAGTTCAGGCGGTAGGATTTCGCGAATGTTTAATCCGTTCTGATCAACCTGAGCTGCGTTCAACAGATTATCAGCGATGTTGCCTGTGACCGTGCCGAGGTAAGTGCCATCCCCTTTCATTCGAATCAACAAATCGGGAATTGCTGAGATCAGAGCACGATTCGTCGATTCGCTCTGTCGAAGTTCGACTTCAGTTTGTTTGCGCTGGCTAATGTTGCGCACAATAAACAGTGCTGACGTTGCGCTGTAGGCTACGACGCGGGCTTCGTAGTAGTTGTGTTGCTGATCGATCCACAGTTCATATTCAAGGGTTTTTGGAGCTTGACTCGTCATTGCTTCTTGAATGGTCGAGAAGTATAGCTCAGCTATATTTTGAGGCAACATATCCCAAACGCTTTTTCCAATCTTGTCTTGGGGAGGTGTTTGTGATACCAGCCACTGGCCTTTGGCCTCAATGTAATCGACATAAATGCCGTTTCGATCGATTTCTAAAATCAGATCAGGAATCGCGTTAAGCAAAGCACGCGTTCTTGCTTCGCTTGCTTTGAGAGCTTTGAAAGAAGCCCGAAAATGAGTCACCATGTGGCTGAACGTATCATTGAATGCTGTAAACGCTGTGATTTGGGTGATGCGGACGACCTTGAGCAAGCTCAAGCCCTTGAATGTCGTCAGATGCGCTGGTGTCATCAATAGCCTCAAGGTTCGAGGAACGCGTAGCAGCATTGCGTAGCGATGACTTGGAAAAAGCAGCAATATTAGAATCAGCAAAAAGGCGATGAGATTGTCGATGTGATAGAAGTAACGCCAAGGGCGAGGCCAGTGTTCTAACATGTTGACGAAGCTTTCGAAAAGCAGTAGCCCCATGACGATGAAAAACAAAGGATTGGTCAGCTGACGGTGCATCTCTTGCCAGTCAGTCAGTGCTTCGAGCAGTGCAAAGCTTCCTCCTAGGAGCAAAGCCACTAAAAGGGAAAGTTGAAAGCTCTGAGATTGCACGATCGCACGCCAGCTAATCATGTTCAGTATTTTCTCTCTTGAGAGAGACCAGCTTATTGTGCCCAAGCCCGTTCATAGTCCTCACACCATTCGATATCAGGTCGATATCATAGAGCCTGAACGCATCGTAATTTTATTGACGAGTAGTCGTTGCCGCTGCAGATGCAGACCCCGTAGATGAAATCCTCGCAATGAACTCGGTAATCGTTTGATTCACTCTCGTGTTTGATTCGGCGATCGCACCCTCTAACCCTTCTCGAATCAGGGTATGACCTGATTTCTCCATACGACTTGAGCCGTTTGAACCCCGCGTAGTTTTTGCAAAGTTCAGATTATTTTCTAGTCAATAGTTTAACTGCTCAACGCGGTCTCTGTGACGCTCGCCCCCTTAGGATGCTCAGCCCGTGACAGCGCAAGACGAAATTCTGAGGCTTTGGGAATGCGATCGCTTTCTGGTGAGAATGATGAGTCCGGCAGATAAAACGTTAGAATCAACTAAATTGGCTAAAGTGTTAAGAAACATTGCCATTCTGGCGTCGGTGTTCTGCCCTAGTCAAAAATCACGATGACAAGCCTAAATACGCTTGTTCTATGGCGCTTTTGTCTTTAGAATGCGGTTTACTGAGTCTCTAGGTTGCTATGTCTGAGTCTGTGTCTTCCTCTACCGAATCGAAAAAGCGCAATCCGTCGCGGAAGTCTGCAACTCAAGGCGACGCATCGAGCAGCGCTCAATCGAAATCGAAGTCGCAACCTGAAGCGAATAAGGTGAAGACTCAACATCCCAAGGGAGTGCCTGCAGACCTGACTCCGTCGCTGGAGCAGGCGATCGCCCAAAACACCATTCGCATCCGTGGGGCACGACAGCACAACCTGAAAGACGTTGATTTGGAACTGCCGCGCGATCGCCTCATTGTATTTACGGGAGTGTCCGGTTCCGGTAAGTCATCTCTTGCCTTTGACACAATTTTTGCGGAGGGACAGCGCCGCTATGTGGAGTCTCTCAGCGCTTATGCGCGACAGTTTTTGGGTCAGGTTGATAAGCCGGATGTCGATGCCATTGAAGGCTTGAGCCCAGCTATTTCAATTGACCAAAAATCGACGTCTCACAACCCTCGTTCGACAGTGGGGACAGTGACGGAAATTTATGACTATTTGCGACTGCTCTATGGTCGAGCGGGTGAACCCCATTGCCCCCATTGCGATCGCTTGATTTCGCCCCAGAGTATCGATGAGATGTGCGATCGCATCGCCGATTTGCCAATGAAGACTCGGTTCCAGATTCTTGCGCCTGTGGTGCGGGGCAAAAAAGGAACCCACAAAAAGCTGTTATCAAGCCTTGCGGCTGAGGGCTTTGCGCGGGTTCGCATCAATGGTGAGGTGCAAGATTTATCTGACGGGATTGATCTCAACAAAAATCACTCCCACAACATTGAGGTGGTGGTCGATCGTCTCGTGATGAAAGAGGAGATTCAGGAACGACTGGTTGACTCCCTGTCCACTTGCCTTAAGCGTTCTGGCGGAGTGGCGGTTGTGGATATTGTGTCATGGGGCGATCGCTCTTCAGACACTGCCTCCCCTACTGATTCAGGGGACAAAGTCGTGTCGCTCGACAGTCGTCGTGGAGAAATCTTCAAAGCGGCAGAGGCGGTGTCCGCTGCCTATGGCACTCGTGGAGAAACAGCATCTTCTAACG
This sequence comes from uncultured cyanobacterium, assembly GCA_937128595.1. GTDB lineage: Bacteria > Cyanobacteriota > Cyanobacteriia > CAKZMO01 > CAKZMO01 > CAKZMO01. The sequence continues at coordinate 7,049 of CAKZMO010000080.1, forward strand.
GCTCAGCTGCCCCGACGATGGAAAATCTCGACGCCAAACAGGAACCGTCTCATCCCCAAGAATCTCATCCCCAAGAAATTGTATTCTCAGAAAACTTCGCCTGTCCTGAGCACGGGGCGGTGATGGAGGAGCTCTCCCCTCGACTGTTTTCCTTCAACTCTCCTTACGGAGCCTGCTCCAACTGTCATGGGTTGGGAACGCTTCGGATGTTTTCCGCTGAACTAGTGGTTCCCGATCCGGAACTGCCTGTCTATGCGGCGATCGCCCCTTGGTCAGATAAGGATAATACCTACTATTTCTCGCTGCTTTATAGCGTGGGGCAAGCCTTCGGCTTCGAAATTCAAAGTTCTTGGAATTCGCTCACTGACGAGCAGCGCCACACGATTCTGTACGGAACTTCTGAGAAAATTCACATTGAAGCAGACTCTCGCTATGGCGATCGGCGGGGCTATCACCGCAAGTATGAAGGCGTTTTGCCGATGCTGGAGCGACAGTATCGAGAGAGCAGCTCAGAACTCTACAAGCAAAAGCTAGAGCAATATTTAGTCAACCAAAACTGTGAAGTCTGTGGGGGCGATCGCCTCAAACCAGAGTCTCAAGCTGTATGTGTGGGTCAATATCGCATCAAAGAACTGACGAGTGTCTCGGTGCGGGATGCTCTCAGCCGCATCGACGGATTGGAAATGTCATCACGTCAGGCGCAAATTGGAGATTTGGTGCTCAAGGAAATTCGGGCGCGGCTCCAGTTCTTGCTGGATGTCGGTCTCGACTATCTCACCCTCGATCGCACGGCCATGACGCTGTCGGGCGGAGAAGCCCAGCGAATTCGCCTTGCGACTCAGATTGGCTCTGGCCTGACAGGCGTACTCTACGTGCTAGACGAACCCAGCATCGGGTTACACCAGCGCGACAACGGACGGCTCCTTGGTACTCTCACTAAACTGCGGGATATCGGCAATACGCTTATCGTGGTTGAGCATGACGAAGATACTATGCGAGCGGCTGACTACATTGTCGACATTGGCCCTGGTGCTGGAGTTCACGGCGGCAACATCGTGGCGCGGGGTGGCTTAGACGATCTCATGAACGCCGAAGACTCCCTCACAGGAGCCTATCTAGTCGGACGGCGCGTCATTCATACCCCAGCCCAACGCCGCCAAGGCAGCAAGCTAAAGCTGACCGTTAAGAACGCTCGTCGCAACAACCTTAAAAATATTGATGTCGAATTTCCGCTTGGCAGATTGGTCAGCGTCACAGGGGTATCTGGCTCCGGTAAATCAACCTTAGTCAACGAGCTACTTTATCCTTCCTTGCGTCACCATTTCGGCCACAAAGTCCCAATGCCTAAGGATTTGGACAAGGTCACTGGACTCAAAGCCCTGGATAAGGCGATCGTGATCGACCAGTCTCCGATCGGTCGCACACCCCGCTCCAACCCGGCCACATACACCGGGGTTTTCGATGTCATTCGTGACTTGTTTTCTCAAACGGTCGAGGCCAAAGCGAGGGGCTACAAGCCAGGTCAGTTTTCGTTCAATGTTAAAGGCGGACGTTGCGAAGCCTGCAGCGGCCAGGGTGTCAACGTCATCGAGATGAATTTCCTGCCAGACGTCTATGTGCAGTGTGAAATCTGCAAAGGCGCACGCTACAACCGGGAAACGCTCCAGGTCAAATACAAAGGAAAGTCCATTTCAGATGTGTTGAATATGACCGCTGAAGAGGCTCTAGAGTTCTTCCAGAATATTCCAAAGGCGGCGGTTCGGCTGCAAACGATGGTAGATGTGGGGCTAGGCTATGTGCGGCTGGGGCAAACTGCACCAACGCTCTCAGGGGGGGAAGCCCAGCGATTGAAACTCGCAACTGAGCTGTCTCGTCGCGCGACTGGGCAAACCTTGTATTTGATCGATGAGCCGACAACAGGACTCTCTTTCTACGATGTCCACAAGCTTTTAGACGTGCTGCAGCGCCTAGTGGAAAAGGGGAACTCAGTACTGGTGATTGAGCACAACTTAGACGTGATTCGCTGTTCTGATTGGGTGATCGACCTGGGGCCAGAGGGTGGCGATCGCGGTGGAGATGTGGTGGCGGTTGGTACTCCAGAAGAGGTTGCAGACGTGCCTCACTCATTCACGGGGCAGTATTTAAAGCAAGTGCTGTTACAGCATCCTCCAATGCCGACACCAGTGGATGAATCAGAATAACCTGCATCAGCTCCGAACTTAAGAGCGTTATAGCGAGAGGCAGAATTCAGTATTCGGGATTCAGAATGAAATGCTTTCTACGCAAGAGGCTTGGCCGTCCAGATTGCCTCAATCTGACTGTAATTTGTTATACAAACTAGGGTATTGCTGGTTGCGGCAAAATTCCACTACCAGCAATAAGTAGGCCGCCCTAAATATTTATCGCTTGTGTAGGATGGGTTAGCGAAGCGTAACCCATGCTGAAGTTGGGTTTTGTCCCTTAACCACAACCTACATATACCGACGTTTACTTTTGTCCACCTACTTAAAACGTCCGTACTGCATCAAAAACCTAGAGGCTTGTTGGTTAGTGGCGATCGCCCGTTAGACAAGCATCTTTTCTAAAGCATTAACGTCGAGCAAGCAAATCGTTTCACGGGTACGCTCAATTAGATTTCTGCGCTCTAGTTTGCTAAGCACACGGGTTACAGTTTCGCGAGCCAGACCGCTGAGGCTACTCAACTCACGGTGGGGCAGGTTGGGGATCTCGGTACCCAGTTCGACTTTCGTCCCTTGGCCATCTGCCAAAAAGAGCAGAATATCGACAACCCGTGATGTGCTGTCTGATTCTCGCAGTCGCAACCGGCGGTTGACCTGCCGCAGCCTCCGAGCCATGAGCTGTGCCAAACGAATTCCAGCTAGGGGCTCTTTGTGAATCAGCTCGACAAAGTCTTGGGATGGTAAGTTGCTGATTAAAGTCGGAGCCAGCGTAATCACATCTGTCGATCGGGGAACCTCTTCTAAAGGAGCCATTTCCCCAAACAACTCGCCTTTACCCAAAATGTTGAGGGTCACTTCTTTGCCGTCAATGTTGTAGGTGCGAATCTTCACCCAGCCTTCGAGGATGAAATAAACTGAGTTTCCCCAGTCATTTTCTAGGAGAATGACTTGACTGACGGGATGTTTTCGAGTGACAACATGAGCCGTTGCTTTGTCGATAATATCTTCAGGTAGCCCTTTGAAAAAAGGAGCGTCTCGGATCGGCTCATTCTCTTGGTCTCTGTTCATCTGTTCTCAAGTTACAGGGGCTAGGCACTGGTCTGTGAAGAGCAAGTCACTCCTATGTTTAAAACGCGCTGATTTGGCTTCTAAAGGTCATGCGCTTGTCTACAATAATGCCTCATCGCAAAACATCCCACAAACACAACCCAGTATTTAGGTACTGTGATGTTGAAAAGTCTTCAGATGCTTTGATTATGAAAGCTTTTGCCTCAGACAAAAAAGAAACACGCGTTTGTGCAGGCGTCTGTTTTTACCTGCATCCATCTGTGTTCGCGAAAGGGTCTTAGACGATAAGACTAGCCCAAAATAGCTAAGTTAGTCTACAGTTCTTGATATCTATTGAGCGACTTATCCAGTGTGAATAAGAAGCATCATCAATGACTGAGAGCAAGAGTTGTCTGGCCTTTCTTCTTGGATGATGCTTCCGAATAAGCGGTCAACCCGATCAGATCTGTCATTAGTAACCTGAAGGAGCTGAGGACTCAACAGGAATCGTTTCGGGTTGGGCGATCGCCCCTTGTCTATTGGTCTGTGAACGCTGCGAGAGATTCTGCATCTCCTGTTTGAAGACCTGAATAGGAGCCAAGTTCTGGATAAACTCCGGAACATCGGGTAAAGCTTCCAGACTAAAGCTCTCGACATTTAAGCCGTCGATCGGCTGTTGTGAAATCCAGGTTAGCCCTCCGGCAGCTCCAGTCATCAGCGCTGCGTAGCCCAAATAGAGATGTAGCGGACGCAGGTGCCGTTGGTTTTTCAGAGTTTTCGTTTTGAGGTCTGAACCCTGAGTGGTTTGAGCGGGCCCATGCCATGTGGGTAGCAAGTTGGCTTCGTTAAAGGGCTGTGGCAAAAGTTCGAGTAAGGCTGCGCTGTCTAGTACCAACACTTCCTCGACGCGTCGAATAAAGCCCCGCACATAAATATCTTCTGGAAGATGGTCAATTTCGCCAAGTTCCAGTGACTGAATTTGGTGGAGGGGAACTCGGGTCTGCTGATGAATATCATGAACAGACCACGACTTCTGCAAGCGGCCTTGCTGCAATCTCTGTCCAATTTGCTGAAGCGCCTCGCTGCGGGCAGTTTGGTTGGGCGATTGTTCTCCTTTTGACCGATGTGTCAAACGGCTCGACACTCGAACCGCAGATCGAGGAGCAGACTGAGCCCCATCAGCCTGAGAATCGGTCGGATGAGCACTGGGTCGTTGCGAGTTTGTGGGACGGGGCATCTCTGACTTCGAGGTCTCACAGGACGCAGCAGCTTCAGTCATGACAGAGTTCAGAGGAACTGTCGCATCTTTGGATTGCGAAGCCGTATTTTTCGGATTCAGTTCAAGCTGCAATTCGTTTTGTCGTTGAGTCTGCCCAGACTTTCGACGCGAATGGGTGGAACGAGATCGTTCAGCACTATCCGTTGCAGAAACAGCGGAGGGCGATTCAGAAGCAAACTCTCGGGATGCTGCTGGCTCCTCTTCTGATGATCCAGACATTGCAGCTTGAGGCTTTTGGGGTTGAGAAAAAGTTTCGTTGTTTTCAGATCGAGACTGCTGCACAACTTGGCGCAGTGCGAGACGAATGGCTTCGCGCCCAACAGCCTGGATCAGAAGAGGAACGTTGACAGACGCCTGATCAAGCCGCTTTTGAAGACCGCCAACAGCCCGTTGATAAATCTCGCTCTGGCAAAATTCAGACTCAATTTGCGTCAAGATCTCACGAAGTTCATCCTGAGAGATCGCTACTTTTGTGGATTGTAGAGTGCTCGGGTTGTAGATCGTCGATGTTACCACTGTTTTCAGGCTCCATGAACAGCTGCAACACAGGGTTTGCCTTAAAAGAGATTCCTCCTTCCAGAACTTGGATAATCTCTTTTGCAGAATTCCATGTGTAGACACATAAGATTTCCAAAGGCTAGAGGATATCTCCGGGAGAGTTCAGGAAATTTAGAACATTTTCTGAGTAAAAAATCCGAAATTTCTCAGATGTCTTCAGATCTCTAATTTTTTAGGCGATCAAAATACGGTGCTGCGAGCGATCGCCACCTAGCTTTGATCCATCAACTATTGGTTTTATATCAGCGCGTAGCACTATAGAAAAAAATCCTATGCCTATGAACCGCTTGCTAGGGCCGATACGGCGCGATTGTTACCCTATACCTGAAATCCATGACATGAAATTATGCAGGTCGTGACTGATTTGATGTGGGCGATCGCTCATTCGAGGTTGGCAAGACGACCTGAATGAGCGATCGCCCAGCTGGACATCAGAACACTGAACCTTCTAAAGCCCGAGGAGTGTCATAGCAAACAATACGGCCAAGCCCGCAACGCCACTTAAGAACAGGAGCACCCAAGCCTTCTGAAGAGCCTCAGGAGGTTGCTTTTGCCAGTCCCATCGAACGGATGACATCTTTGGCCCGGTATATCCAGACGTTGGCAACAGTGCATCCAAATTTGGCTCAGGGAGGCGATCGCGATAGTCTTTGCCATAGCGAGCCATCCGGGCAAAGGGCAGTTCTCCCTCTCCTCGCTGAGGCAAAATTCGTCGCCGCTGAAATGGCACAGTGTTATCACCAAAGTTGCTCAAATATTCTTCGCTGCTGAGCAATTGATTGACAAAGCTATTCAGCCCTTCGGTCGCTAGCACAATTGACCACGTCATCGTTTCACGCTTGCTGTAGACTTTGCGGCCTAAAACGCGCTGAATGCAAATCTCAACAAAACGATAATTGTTGTTGCTTTCGTAAACGAGCCGCCGAAACGAATCCGACAGCAGCAGTCCACGAATAAACTCTCTGACTGTGATTTGATTGGCCTTAAGTTGAGACTCTAATACAAGTTGACGGTGGCGATTGAGCATTTGCTGCTCGTTGTAGATCTGACGATAGGCCGCCAGGATCAACACGTCCAAGTCAACACCTGACAAACAGTTATCCGTCGTAAAGCTCCAGGGCTGTTCATCTCCAGCAACTTCGAACCCATTGACTCGCTGATTTTGAGAAGCAGGAGCATACTCTAATAATGGAATTGACATATTCAAACTCTCCAACATTGACTTAAGTGAGCTACGTTCTCTATTCGGTCAGGGAGCACGCAGTGCTCACTAGAAAAAGCATGCCGTTCAATGTCTCAATCTCGTTGGAATAAGCAACAATGCTTAATGAAAATCGGTAATAGACGGGTGCTGACTCACGATTTCGCTTGTTTTTTGTTACATTCTTCATGTAGATTCATGTTCTGTAAGACTTTAAGGCGTGTTCACCCGCAGTATTTTTGAAGTCCCTATCAGCAGGACTGCTCTGTCTTACATACTCAAAACAAAAGCCCCTGTCTCTCGGAGAGAAGGGGCTTTTTACCAAGGCAATCAAGTGAAATGAAATCGATGATGAATGGCGATCGCCTCATCTAACAATCGTAGATCCGGCTTTCGGGAGCATCAGGGTTGGCTGCACAGTAGCGGGCAAACGCAGTTTCGACAGGCACATGCTTGATAGTCTTCGCTGTTAGTAATTCTTCAACCGTTCCCCAAGCGATCGCCACGTCAATGTTGCTACTGCCGTGCATCGCAGTCAACCGACGAGCATGTTCCAATGCAGCCTGAAATGTGGTTTCGAGCGTTGATTTGATTGGAGTGTGTGCTGAAGAAGCTGTGATAGGTGCGGTAGTTTGAATTGCCATGACTATCTAAAAGTTGGGTGTGTTTTGAACTAAATACACTCTATCTATAAATTTTGTGGATAGCAATATCAAAACAATATAAGATTTTTCTATGAGTCATGAGCTTTCTTTATGACTCGCCTGAGAGGCAGTAGAACTACAGATGGTACGGCTTTAGTCGTCTGCGTTAGGACAGGATTGTATCCGCAGATGAACGCAGGTGAACGCAGCTGCTTGAGTCGAGCGTAAGCACGAGAGTTAAGGAAAGTCGCTGAGTGCTCTATCTGCAATATCTGCGCCATCTGCGGATTGATGAGCTGACTCAAGCAGCTTCTCTTCGGCTACAAATCCGGCCTACTGCTTATAGCCACGGCTATAAAACTCGTTTTTTTCGCAACCCTACCCAGTAAGGGTTCTAGAGAAACCCTCAAGAGGAGACAGAATTTGTCTAGGAGTCAAAGGGGATATGACGGTAGAGGCTAATTCAATCGCAAGGGCTTCGGTTGAGTATGGCGAAGAGCATTCGATGAGTTGCCAAAAGTGCCACTCAGAGCAGAATCCTTCGTAAAGTTTCTCAGCGTGGCGATCTTCGAGAGCAGCAGCGGGAGCGGCGATAGCAGCAGTCGCGGCAATAAGCAGTAACAAGTAGTACGGAGCCTAACTGTTGAAAAATGTGAGAATTGCGTTTGAAAACTGGGTTGGGGCATCTTGCTGTAACCAGTGGGATGCTCCTTCTATGGCTTGAAACTGAGCGCCAGGAATCTCGCTGGCAAGCTGTTTGCCATCCTCAGCCTTTTGCCAAGGATCATCCATGCCCCACAAAATCAACGTTGGCGCTTTGATGGTACCGTGACGATCGACCAAGGCCATGGTTTGATTGGCATTCAACGCTGAAGCATTACGCAAGAGACTCAACTTGCCTTCTTCACTAGCCCAAGGTGCAATAATGCCCTCACGAAAATCAGCCGTCAATCGATCTGGATTTGACAGCCCCGCTGCTAAGCTCTCTTCCAAAGCAGAGATGAGATCAGAGATTGGGCGAGGTTTCCATCGCAGAGGATGCCCAAAATCCAGCATGTCGTCATCAAAGCGGTCATAACAGACAGAATTTGTAATCACTAGACGGTTGAGCAAAGTAGAGTGTGCGATCGCCAATATCAATGCCACTGCACCCCCCGTGTCGTGCCCCACGACATTGACCTGTGGCAAATTTAACGCTGATAGCAGAGCCACAATCATTCGAGCCTGATCCTGAAAAGAGCGGTCGAAGCGATCGCGCCGATCTGACCAGCCATGCCCCAAAAAGTCAGGGGCAATCACCCGATATCCTTCCTCCACAAGGATTGGAATGACGGCATGGTAGAGATATCCCCAAGTAGGAATGCCATGCATCAGCAAAATCGTTCCGCGCTGAGCTTGTCCGACATCGATATAGCGAATGGTGACCGGAATGTGGGCTGCACTGTCCGCAGGCAACACAACTTCTTGTTGAGCCTCTTTAAATTGTTTCCAGTCTTTCCAGAGGGATTCCATCGCTATTCTCCGCTGATGAGTTTTTAATAGTAACCAAACGAGCACAAGTTCAATGTTGATTTAGAGAGTTGTTGATTTCTGTTGGAGTCTATGCATCGTGAGAGGGGGCATTCCGTTCGTGACACAGCCAACGAATCAAGAAGAAAACGCTTGGCTTTCAGCCTTGCGCCCACTCCTGACCGACTATGACGTATTGCCGCTATCGGTGCTGAATTCAAAACAGCGCAACGATGCTACAGTTGCAATCGTTGCCAATCCTCATCCGACGGCTCTGGCTGCTCTACCAAATCTGAAGTGGATTCAGAGCCTTTGGGCTGGGATTGAGCAACTGTTAGCTGAGTCGAAAGATAGCGAATTTGCCATTGTCCGTATGGTTGATCCTAAATTGGCTGAAGCGGTGCTGGCTTGGACTCTGTATCTATATCGGGACATGCCCCGCTGTCGAACTCAGCAAGAAGCTCGCGTCTGGCAGCAGCATCTCTTACTTCTACCGTCTGAGCGGACAGTTGAAGTGCTGGGCTTAGATAATTTTGGCAAGACCGCTGCCGAGCGCCTAGCGAAACAGGGATTTGACGTTTGGGGCTGGGGGCGATCGCCATCACTTTACTTTAGCCATCACTTTTTAATGAAGTACCTTTCAGGGGCGATGGTATACTCAGCAGGAAATATTGATAAGGATTGACCTCAGACTACTTTGATCAAGTGCTTGGTTTCTTTATTCGGTTACTCGGTGGGGCTCATTTTTCCCAGCGATATGCCCCAACAGCACTGCTCACATAGTAGTGAGGCAATGGCTCAGCGTCTTGTTGACATGGGAGAAAGCGAGTGTTCGACATCATCAGGAAAGATGAATACTTTACGTGGGCAGCCCCCAATATCGCCAATTCGAGCCGCTATCTTCTGGTTCCGAGTCACTATTCTCTCAAGGGCATTCAGGATGCCTGGGTGCTTTCTCTTCTGGAACACAAGCGAGATCTAAAGCTGGCCGAAATTGGTGGAGGCAAGTCGCGAGTTTTAGAAACTCTCAGCGCCCGTAATGAATGCTGGAACATCGACAAATTTGAGGGGGTGGGAGCTGGACCTCTAGAGATTCAAGAACTGCCTGGTGTCAAGATTGTTCGTTCTTACATGGGCGACTTTGACTCAGATATTCCAGACAGCTATTTTGATGTCGTGTTTTCGATCTCCGTCATTGAGCATGTTCCCAAAGACCAGCTTGAAGCTTTTTTTGCGGATTGCTACCGCATTCTTAAGCCAGGCGGTTTGTTGATCCATGCAATCGATCTTTATATTTCTGACGAACCGACTTCCCTAACAGAGACTGTCGAGCTTTATCGCCAAGCACTGGAAAAACAACCATTTGTGTGGCACGACGAACCAGCCATTAGCAAAGACACCACATTCCGATGTGATTTCGCGTCTAACTCAGACCTGATCATGACGCACTGGAACACAGTGGCTCCTGCCTTGCAGAACATTCGCAAAAACCACCAAAGCGTATCCATCAAGATGGTTGGAATTAGAGAGGGCGATCGCGCACTCACCGATCGCCTCCTGCAAGAAGAACCGGAACCCTCTTTAACCGAGTCTCCGCCTTCACGATCCGACACGTCTGCTTCTGACTCTACCAACGCTGAAACGCCTGAGTCGATACCTCAATCTGACTTAGCTTCCTCGGCTACGGCGTCATCTGTGGAGGGTAAGGAGTCAGCTTCTCCGTCCAGCGCCGAAGCTACAGCGCCCTCTGTGACTGCTTCAGCGATCGCTACAGATTATAAGTCACCTAAAATTCAAGCTCAAAAGAAAGATTGGATACGTGCATTGCCAGAGTCGCTTCAGTCAGACCCCAACTGGATGGAAGCTATTGAATTTCTGAGTCAAACCGTCAAGTCAAAAGAGCCAATCTTAGTTCCTCCACAACTGAAAAAAGCCCTACCCAAAGCTTGTCCGTATCGCAACGCATCAAAACATCCCATTGATCGATTTCGATGGGTCATTATTCACAAAGGTCAGCTTCAAGCTTTAGAAACATCTCTGCTTCGACACATTGTTCAGACCTTCACTCCTGTATTTGCCAACACAGTATTCGTGATCTTCTCTAGTCAAGTTGATAACAATCCTCTTGCGCTCAGTTCCCCCCACGTACAGCCGCTGGTTGCGGCCGTGTCGCCACAAAAAAGCTTTGCGACTCGCGCTAAAGACAAACTTGCCAAAACCTATCGTCAATGGCGGCGATCGGACAATTCTCATGGGTTGACCGGGGCAGACCATTCTCCTGGCTTAACTGGAACCGATCGCGCCACTTTAATCCAAGAAGCGCAGAAAGCTCGATGGTTTCACGCTATCGACTTTGGAGATTTTCAGAGTGCCGGACGTTTTGGTGTAGGTCAACGGCAGAATATTACGCTGTTTCCCGTGTTTGAAATTGTGAAAGGCCTCCAAGTCACTGATATGGACTGCCTAGACATGGGTGCAGCTTGTGGCTTGGTATCATTTGGACTACGAGCCTTGGGTGCAAAGCGGGTCGTCGCTACAGACATCGTCAAGTTTAGAACGTTGGAAATCTCCAACGCGCTCCTAGACGCCAACGTTGAATACATTCCGTTTACTCGTGCCGATCAGGTTTCTGATCGGTTTCCGGAGGAGCGATTTGACTTAGTGGTTTGTGCTGGTGTGCTGTACCACATGTTCAATCCAATGGGGGCGATCGCCGAAGCTCGGCTTTTGCTTCGCAAAGGAGGCCTTTTCGTTGTTGAGACGGCCTACGATCCAAAACGCTCCGAACCCGTGATGGAACTCAACAGCGAAAGTTCTCAGCCGTTCAAAGAAGCCTACACCTATTGGAACATTTCAGAATCGGCAGTCGCAGGAATACTCAAGCTTTGTGGCTTCAACATCATCCGACGAGTAAAGCTAAAAGGCCCCTCCCGCATCGCGTTTCTAGCTCAGGCTGTTGACTACAGTGCGATTCAAGATCGCACAGACTTAGCAAAGCGAATGCATGAATTAGGGTTTGGAGAGCAAAAATATTTAGCGGGTCGATATCCAAACTCAACGTCAGATATTCAGTTTGATTCGACTCTACCTGATGCTGTTATTGATATCAAAACCTATCAGAGTCAATTTCCTCACCATATAGACTTTCCGGAGGGCGGTGTAGGTTCCACCCTATATAACCCCAAACAAGGTGACTTCTAGCCTTTAAATCTACGTCTCAGCGAAGACAATCAATTCGTTCAACTCTACACGTCATGATCAACGACTTTATCTCCAGGCTTCCAGGATTCAATCATGACATTGTCTATGACTTGATTGGCTATCAGGATTTAAAGCTATGTCTAGACGTAGGAGCAGCAGCAGGACTTATTACCCAACGGATTAAGTCAGTCAGCTCTGAACACACTCAAGTTTTAGCCTTTGAGCCTTTTCCAGGAAATCATTCCCATTTTGCCAAAAACACTCAAGATTTTGGTGATGTGACTTTGATTAAAAAAGCTGTGTCTGACATATCAGGAACAGCGACCTTTCATGTGCCATCCATCATTGACAAGATAGGTGCCAAAAATGCTGAGAATCCATACTATGAAATGTTGGGATACTCATCGGTTGGATTTTTAGCTGGCGGTGTTGACTTTGATCGACAAGTCCTCAACAACACAGACAATGCTGTTGAGTTTACGGTTGATACTGTAGTCCTAGACGATGTCGTTGATCGTCATGTCGATTTTATGAAAATGGATATTCAGGGAGGCGAATACAAAGCACTTCAAGGGTGCGAAAATCTCATCAAAACCCATGGCATTGATGTGATGTATGTAGAGTTTGATGGAGATGAACGCGTTCTGGAGCTGCTCACTTCCTACGGCTATTCTATTTTCGGAACGGACTATTTACTTCGACCCATGCATGGTGATTGTGCCCGAGTTGAAGCAGAGGGCTTTTATGATTTTCAAACGGTACAGTTATCTACTGGACACAATGCTTACTACGCTAAGTTGAGCTTAGCTGATGGAGATTACTGTTCGTTATTCAAAACTTTTAGACAACACCATGGCAGCATTTACACCGATCTAATC
>CAKZMO010000081.1 GCA_937128595.1 uncultured cyanobacterium
GGGGGCTAGGGGGGATCTGAAGTAGCATTGACGACTTCTCAAACATCCTCTAAGCTACTGGTTTTATATCAGCGCATAGCACTATAGCAACAGTGGCAGTTCTAATAGTAATGAAAGAGGAAGTTTGAATAAACCTCCTCTTTTTTTATAACTGTAGTCAGCTTGTTTAGGATATAGACCTTTTTGTGGCCGCGCGGCCACAAAAAGGTCTTAAGGCTACTGGCTGTAGCGATAGTTCAAAACGTTTAGGTAATGGATAGAAAAGACGGTAATGCCATTAACGATTCTTCTCCTGATATGCCAAATAAGCTGCTTCTAAAAAGCGGTTGGGCGTTGTTCCTTTTGGAAGAGTCTTCACGCCGACGCGCGATCGCACTTGGCGAGCTAGGTTCAGACTGACTTCTTCCTTTGCCTTGGGAGAAAGTTCGTGTCGGCGTTGTAAATACTCTCTCACCACTGCAAAATCATCTGGCATGAGTTGAGACCATTCAGCTTGGTCCGACAGTCCAGTCACAAGATGGCTAGACTCAGGAGCCAGCGACAATGCTGCTGAACTGATGGGCTGTTCTTGCACCACAACCAGTGTTCCGGCAATGAAGTCTCCTAGCCGTTTTTCGCGGGGCGTTAGAAATATCAACAGTCCACCGACTAGCCCCAAAAACGGAAAGTCATCAATGGGACGCAGAAGCGCTCTCAACGTTGCCTGCACCAGTCCAATCGGACGCCCATCATCGCGAATCACCCGAATCTTGGCGATGCGCTTGCCTGGAGTTTGCCCTTGCCACAAGGTTTCAAACACCACGAAATAGCCAACGTAAATTCCGAAAAAGATGAGTAGGGCGATCGCTCCCAGCCACATAATAGCGGTGTCTGCATCGGCATTGAGATCATTAACAATGATCATCTGCACCGTCTCTAGCAGAAATGTCCACAGCAAGATAAACCCTGTCATGATCGACATCCACAGGAGATAGTCGATGCACAGGGCAAGGGCGCGATTGCCAATTCCGGCTAGGGTAAATTCGAGTTCTACACTTTCAGGTGTTTTGAGGGTAAAGCGATTGAGAGTATGCATAGCAAAAAATGAGAGCAAGTCTGAGGGCAAAAACCGATGGAAACTGCTTTATCGTAACGACTAAAAATTTTGATTCTTGTCTTTTGATGGTTTTCTTAAGCTGACCCCTTTTGCCCTTGATCTCAAAATAATTTATGAACCACTACTGCCAAACTGCTCCAGGGCATCTATTTCACGGCCCCTATCACGACTATGAATATGGGTTTCCGCTCTCAGACGATAATGCTCTGTTTGAGCGCTTGATGTTGGAAATCAATCAGGCTGGACTTTCCTGGTTGACCGTATTGAAAAAACGGGATGGATTTCGACAGGCATACCACAGCTTTGATATTGCAACGGTGGCAGACTACGACGATGGCGATCGCCATCGCTTACTGACGGACACCAGCATCATTCGTAACCGACTGAAGATTAATGCGGCGATCGCAAACGCTCAGCAAATTTGCTTAATTCAACAGGAAGTCGGCAGCTTTTCGACTTGGCTCAATATTCACCATCCCCGTAGCAAAGAGGCTTGGGTCAAGCTTTTCAAACAGAACTTTCGGTTTGTGGGTGGTGAAATCGTAGGCGAGTTTCTAATGAGCACAGGATATTTGTCCGGATCTCACCTTGAGTCTTGTCCAGTCTACAACAAAATTGCAGCTCTCAACCCACCTTGGATGTCCTAATCTATGACTTCAAAAAACACATAAAAAGCATGGCTCTTTATGTGTTTTATCTCTAGAACCCTTCCCAATTAAGAGTTTAGTTATTAGTGATAAAAGCTTAGAGATAAAAATAAAATCTGTTGTCCTTATGGAAGATAAGACTATTAATTAGAGATATCTCCCAAGATAGATAAACTAACATTAAATATCTGCAATAGTTAGCAGATTAGCATCATCTCTTAAACAAAGGAGTTGTCCATAGATGCCTAAAGATAATGGCGTTATGATGCAGTACTTCCACTGGTATTTGCCTGCTGATGGCAGCCTGTGGAATGAATTGGCAGCAAAAGTCAACGAACTTTCTGAAGCTGGTATTACCTCGGTTTGGTTACCTCCTGCATACAAAGGTGCTAGCGGTGGATACGACGTTGGTTATAGCGTTTATGATATCTACGACTTGGGCGAGTTCGATCAGAAGGGGACTGTTCGTACCAAATATGGAACAAAGGATGAGTATATTGCGGCTGTAAAGGCAGCTAAAACAGCAGGTGTTCGAGTTTACGCTGACGTTGTTTTTAACCATAAGTTAGGAGCAGATGAAGCAGAGGAAGTAGAGGCAACACCTTATGATCCTGAAAACCGCAACCAACCGATAGGGGACAGCCGCACCATCAAAGCCTGGACTCATTTTAAATTTCCGGGTCGTAAGGGTAAGTACTCTGATATGGAATGGCACTGGTGGCACTTTGATGCGGTTGATTACAGTGCCTATGATGAGGGTTACGATGCGGTTTATTTGTTTGAAGGAAAGAGTTTTGACGATGACGTCGATTTAGAAAAAGGCGCTTTTGACTATCTCATGGGATGCGACCTCGACGTAGAATCCTATGAGGTACAAGAAGCTTTAAAAGATTGGGGAGCGTGGTACGTAGACACCACAGATGTAGATGGGTTCCGTTTTGATGCGGTCAAACATGTCAACGCTGGCTTTTTCCCTCATTGGCTACAGCACTGTCGTCAACATGCAGGACAACCACTGTTCGCAGTAGGGGAATACTGGTCTTATGAAATCGAAGCTTTACACCACTTTATCGATGTTACAGGCGGAGACGTTCACTTATTTGATGCGCCGCTGCACTACAATTTCAGCGAAGCAAGCAAAAGTGGGAAAGACTACGATCTGCGGCAAATTTTCGACAATACGCTGGTTAGCCAGCAGCCTGCTCTAGCCGTCACTCTTGTTGACAACCATGATTCCCAGCCGCTGCAATCGCTGGAGTCGGTAGTTGAACCATGGTTTAAGCCCTTAGCTTATGCGCTAATCTTGTTACGCAGCGAAGGCTATCCATGCATTTTTTATGCGGACTACTTCGGTGCTCACTACAAAGACGCCGGCGACGATGGTAACGAGCATGAGGTCTGGTTAGATAGCCATCGATGGCTCATTGACAAGTTCTTGCATGCTCGTCGCACTTACGCTTACGGCGATCAATATGACTACTTTGATCACGCGAACACTGTGGGTTGGACTTGCCTCGGAGACGAAGAACATCCCGGAGGAATGGCTGTTGCCTTATCGAATGGAGACAAAGGCCAAAAGTGGATGGAAGTGGGTCAGTCGAACTGTACGTATATCGACATCACAGAGCATGTCAGTACGTCAGTGGTGACTAATGATGAGGGGTGGGGAGAATTTCTCTGCGCAGCGGGTTCGGTATCGGTTTGGGTACCAGAATTATAGCGTTAGCCACTGATATCTACTGATGTGTTTGCCCTAACTTCTCCTGATTGCCTCCTAGTACACTGAAGGAAAATCAGGAGAAGTTGGGGCTGTCATAGCTACCGGATTTGATTTAGTGACTCAAAAATGCTTTTTCTAAAATGCTTTTTCTAAAGACTTGTCTGAGCATAAAAAAATCTCTAAGTCTAAGCTTAAAAAAACTTCTAAAACTATTAAAATGAGTCAATTGAAAGAAACCTTTTCTCGCGCAACTATAGCGATACTCAATCGCTTGTGAACTGCTAAGTGAGAGGAGGGACGGGCCGCGTCCACCCCTCCTCTCACAAATCATTTGAGATTGCTATATGACGTTGAATTTTCAAGTATTAGTTAAAAAATTAGACTGTTTGTATTGTCCCGCTTTCCCAAAACTTCGATTTCTACTACTTAGTGGGTAATAATTGAAGGCTACGTATTGAAAATATACAAAGCAGGTAAAGTTTTTGGTATTAGGCTTCAGATACGTCTTTATATCTTTAGATTGATGCGTTATGTTGTCGCTCACATTTAATTTTAGATATTGAATAAGTTTTACTTACCTTCAGTAGAAGGAGTTTTCACATGAAAAATCAATTTCTTAAGAGCGTTCGAAGCCAACTTCTGAAAGTGCTCATGATTGCTGTTGCATGCTCTTTGCTGGTATTCAGCGGTCTATCGCCAGCATTAGCGCTCGATCGAGCTACCAGTAGCCCTTCTGAAGGAGCTGCTGTTTTAGACAACATCAAAAATGAATCTAAAGATGCGGTTCAAGATGGAGTAGACCGCTCGCAAAAGATTCAGAACAAGGCTCAATCGGGACCTAACGAAGTTCAGGGAAGTGCAGATCTCCACAAGATGTACACCCCCCGCAACTCTGATGACAATACTGGAGCAACTTCTGTTCGTAAGCAGATTGAAAATGTTTTTGAGGATGCCTCGCCCGGCGAATAGGTGGTGAATAAGAATGCGATGGATAAACTAAGCATAAAGTTGATTAGTTCTGTCCCCTAGTATTCCTTCAACATACTCTCCATACATACTACTTCGGTGCAGTATGTATCGGTCTAAAAGCATAGCTGCATCTCCGAAGTTTGTATGCAGCTATGCTTTTGCTAGTGTCATGGTTTAGAAAAATTAGGTCGGCTGCCAACTTGATGTAGCTTATCGCAGTGCTTTTGTTAGATCTAGTAAGGTCTCAATCAGCTTTTCTGGCTCCAACGGTTTCTTCAAATGGCACTGATATCCACTGGCTAACGCTTGCTGCTGGTCGTCTTCTCTCGCATATGCGGTCAATGCAATAGCAGGAATTTCACCTCCTTTTTTAGGCGGCAGCGCTCGAATCAAACGAATCAAGCTGTAGCCGTCAATATCAGGCATGCCAATGTCGCTGATTAAGATGTCAGGCTTTTTGGTTTTGAGCATTCTCAAGGCTTCAGTTGCCGAACTCGCTGTAGAAACATTTGCTCCATACTGCTCTAGTAGAGTAGTTAAAAATTCTTGGGTGTCAGCTGAGTCATCAACTGAGAGAACTCGAATTCCAGCTAGATTCAATTCTGTTTGAGATACTATTTTGGGTCGATTGTCATCCAACTTGACTTCGGGCATCGGTAGCTGAACTGTAAAGGTGGCTCCCATCGCTTCTCCAGGGCTATTGGCTATGACCGATCCACCGTGGGCGTCGACCAACTGTCGCACAATAGCTAGCCCTAACCCTAAGCCACCATGCTTGCGAGTGATTGACACATCTTCCTGGCGGAAAGATTCAAAAATAAAGGGCAGGAAGTCTGAAGTGATACCAATGCCTGTATCTTCTACTGTAATTTGGGCGTGGCGACCTTGCCGACTGAGCGTGACGTTAACTTGTCCATTGCTCGGTGTAAATTTAATCGCGTTGGATAATAGGTTCCAGACAATCTGTTGGAGGCGAGCCGCATCTCCAAACACTTGGGTTTTCGGAGATAGGTTTAGAGATATGGAGATGGACTTAGCAGCGGCGGCTGTTTTGACAGCTTCCATCGCGGCCTCAATCACGAATGCTAGATCGACAGGTGCGTTGTTGAGATGCAGCTTTCCTCGCAAGATTTTGGCTAAATCTAGTAAGTCGTCTACGAGTTGAGCCTGAAGTCGGGCGTTTCGCTCGATTGCTTCAAGAGCCTTAGCTGTTTTAGCTTCATCAAATTTGCGGGTTTGCAGAAGCTTTGACCAGCCGAGGATGGGGTTGAGGGGCGATCGCAGTTCATGAGACAACACAGCCAAGAACTGATCCTTGACGCGATTGGCCTGCTCCGCTTCCTCCCGAGCCAGCCGTTCACGCTGTAGGAGTTCTTCTCTTTCTTTCTCACTTTGCTTCAATGCTGTAATTTCGACAAAACCTGCGATCGCACCCCTAACTTTTCCCCGCCGATTATAGAGCGGCACAGCTTTGCCGTAGATATAGCGCACGGAGCCATCGGGCATGACGAACTCAAGCTCCTCCGTCACTTCTTGTTGCGTATGAATGGCTCTCTGCATGGGCAGTTCCTGGAGGAGAGGCTCACGTCCTTTTAGAATTCCATGGAAGGGCACTGAATCGTTCTCTTCTAGGGTCATTCCCGGAGGTATTGTTCCTGGTTCTATACCCATTAGTTCTTGAGCCATCTGATTTGCTGTTATTCGATAGCAATGAGGATCGTGAGCAATCCAGATAGCGGCAGGAGCGGCCTCCATCAACACCGATAGTTCTTCAGCCCTGGCATTGGCGATCGCCTCACTTTCCATGAGAGCGTCTTCAAATTCTTTGCGATCGCTGATGTCGAGCACCACACCTGAAAAGCGCTGA
This sequence comes from uncultured cyanobacterium, assembly GCA_937128595.1. GTDB lineage: Bacteria > Cyanobacteriota > Cyanobacteriia > CAKZMO01 > CAKZMO01 > CAKZMO01. The sequence goes on from CAKZMO010000081.1 coordinate 6,300, forward strand.
GGTACACCGTCTGCATTGAAATAAACATGACCTTTCGCAGAGATCCAGCGTTCAATGCCGTCTTCAATGCCCACGGTGCGGTAGTCGATGTTATAGGATCCACCACTTGAAGGTTCGAGTAAGCTTTGAACCACTTGGTTGACCCAAGCTTTGTCTTCAGGATGTAGTGCTTCATAAAAGGTGTCAATCGTAATATCAGCAGCATCTGAAGACAAGCCAAACATAGCTTTGCAGCCCGAATCCCAGCTCAGCTCATTAGTCATGAGATTCCAGTCCCAGGTGCCAAATTGAGCCGATTCCAAAGCTATGCGCAGTCGATCTTCGCTGCGGCGCAAATCTTCCTCGACCTCTCGACGATCGGCTTCGAGTTGCATTCTCTGACTAATATCTAAAGCAGCACAGGTAATGCCAACGATGGCATTGCGATGATCTCGCAGTGGCTCAATCGTTAAGTCGTAGTAGTTGGGTTCAACGTAAACGACTTCTCGCAGGGTAGTTCCCTGTTCTAGAACCTGCCGCTTGAGCTGAGTCAACCGAGTCGCCGTTTCGACGGATGTGAGATCATCATCCTGTTTGCCGAGCACCTCGTCTCCGGAGTAGTTGTGCGATGGATTATAAATCCAGGTATATCGAAGTTCTCGATCTTGATTGAACAGACTAATAGGAGCGCTCTTGAGAGCTACATTGAGGCGCTCAGTCGTTTGTTGAAGGGCTCTCTCTGTTTCTAGCAGATCGGTGACGTCGGTGTTTGTGCCAAACCAGCGCAACACGTTGCCCTGAGCATCTCTCACTGGAATTGCACGAGAGAGAAACCACCGATATTGTCCGTCTTTCCCTCGCAATGGAAACGTATCTTCCCAAATCTCGCCCTTGCTCAGGCACTGGCTGAATTTTTCGACGACTTGGTTAACATAAGCAGGGTGTTGTACCTGTTGCCAACCCCAGCCTTGCATCTGTTCTATCGTTGTGCCCGTGTAGTCTAACCATCGCTGGTTGTACCAAAAAATCCAGCCGTTAGCTTCCGCCATCCAGGCAAATTGAGAGATGTTGTCTGCTAAGTCGTGGAACCGCTCTTCGCTGTCACGTAGAGCGGCTTCGGTTTGTTTGCGATCATGCACGTCGGAAATATTACCAATCCATTCCCGCACCGAGCCATCTGGATCGAAGAGAGCCATTCCTCGGGCTTCGAAGTAGCGATACTGGCTGCTGGCCGCATGCCACAACCGGCCTTCAGCGGCATAGGTGGTTCTTCGCTGTTGGGCCTCTTGCCACAACGCCCATACTTGCTCGCGATCGTCGGGATGCATGGCTTGCAACCAGCCAAATCCTTTGTAATCTTCCCAAGATTGCCCTGTGTAGAACTCCCATTCTGGTTGGGGAATCGTGAAAGCTCCAGTTGCATCACTTCTCCAAATAATGGCAGACAGTGTGGAATTGAGTAGCCGATAACGCTCTTCATTGAGCTGCAGCGCCATTTCTGCTTCTTTGCGATCGCTCACATCGGTAACAAACCCTTCCCAGAAGGCGACGTCCCCTGTTTCAGAAACCACTGGTGTGGAGCGAACTCGCACCCAGCGAATATCGTTCTGAGCGTCAATGATGCGGTAAGTGATGCGAAGAGGAATTTTTGCTTCGACGTGCTTGATTACGTCGGTCTGCACCTGACTCAAGTCATCGGGATGGATCAAGCTATTCCAGATAACGGTTCTTTCTAAAAAGTCTGTGGCGGGATAGCCTGTAAGGCTTTGTACGCCTTCACTTACAAACAGCATCGTCCAGTCTGGGTCGTTCAACGACCGAAACACAAATCCAGGAAGATTGCCAATCAGGGTCGTGAGCGATCGTTCACTCTCTCTTAGAGCCTCCTCTGCCTGCTTTTGCTCAGTGATGTCACGCGAGACCACGACCAGGGTTGTCACCTGTCCAGATGCATCGCGCAGTGGGGTTGCGACTACATCCCACCACTTGGTGATTCCCTTCGATGTAGAGAAGTAGCCTTGCATGCGGCCTACGTTGCCCAGTCGGGCTGACTCAAGCACCTTTTGAGCTTTTGCTCGCTGATCACCCTGCCAAAAATCAGTCCAATACGTATTTAAAATAAAGGCTGGGTCTTCTATCTCTAAATTTCCCAGTCCACCTGTGTTGATGTAGAGAATCTCTCCGTTCAGCGACAACACTTTGATACAGTCAGTGCTGCTGTCTAGAATACTTTGCTTCAGAGCTTCGCTTTCGCGGAGGGCAGCCTCAGCACGTTGGCGTTTAGCTTCGTCACGTTTCTGTTTACCCATATCGATCACCAGAGCAATAAACCCTGTTACCGTTCCTTGGAGATCAAACTGAGGAACATAGATGGCTTGAATGTCACAAACACCGCCATGGGGATAAGTCACGTGGTGTTCAGACGTGACGGTATGCCCAGCGAGTGCTTGTTCCACATCGGGTCGAATGGCAGTATAGGCCGATTCGCCCAATATTTCTTTCAAGTGTTTGCCGTAGGTGTCTTTTGCAGAACTGCCAAACCAAGTCTCATAAATGGGGTTGTGGAAGCAATAGCGTTGTTCCGAGTCAACAAATGAAACCAATACTGGAAGTTCCTTGTTAACAATTCGAAGCTCTTTTTTTAGTGGATCTAGATTGTTGTTGGGTTCTGAGTGTTCAACCTTTTCTGAAGTTGTTTCGGTTCCGCGAGTATCTGAAAAAGTGGGTGAAAGGATTTCTCTGGTTTGAGAGCCTGTGGCAAACACACCGCCGATCTGTCCTGCTTCATTCCAGAGAGGTGTGTAATCCCAAGCTCCCTGTTGGCTTACACCACGACTGTCTTGACTAGGCAAAACGGGCTCTTGGCGAATCGGCAATCCTTCAGCAAACACCTTTTCTACGAAGTCTGATATAGATGCTGAAACGGTCTTCCCAGTAAGTGTTGCGTTGTTTTTTAGCGGTTGCCCTAGCGATCGCCAACGGTCTAATGGGTCTTCTTCCGTGGACCAAAGAGATGAGCAAGCATCGTTGCAGAACAAAAGACGATCGGGACCCCACACACAAAACATCGGGGTCGTCGCATTGAGCAGAATATTGAGAGAATTCTCTAACGGAAGAGGCCAGCTTTTAACTGATCCCAGCGACGTTTGTGTCCAATCGCGCGATCGCATCAATGTCGCTAGTTCGCTCGTTCCCGAAAACAAACGCTTACCTAACCGCTGATGGTACATATCTTTTTCCTTGTCTTCCCCAAACGGAGGCTATTTCAAGAAACACAACGGAGCTGCTGAAAACATGGTCAAGAAAGGAGCTATCAATAAAAAAAATGGCCTGAAGATATCCATCCTGAGATAGCGCTGGTTTTTGTCAAACTCTCAATTACCCTGTCCAAACGTTTGAGTAAGAGTACATTTTTCTATAGCGACCAAAGCTAAGAACTAGGGAAGGAGGTATCTGATCGGTAAACGCAGAGATAAAAAAGTGTCTCAATAATAAAAGGCTGTTGTTCTCTTTTGTCGCTGATTCTTTCGTTTACTTAATGATTTTCAATTGTACTTGATATTTATATAAGTCTACACATGAAAATACATGTTTTTGCAAGGAAACGCTGCTTAGTAAGTTTTTATAAATGACTTTGAAAATAGGTGGCCTGTTCACGGGGGGGGATGTTGGGCGATCGCCATCTTAAGAAGCTCTACGATCTTTGCTGTTCAGGCTCAGGTTTGCTCGAATTGAGAAAGAGTCAGGGGGAGTTCAGTCTACATGTATATCACTGAAATCAATGGTGCGCGCCGACTCTGTATCGATGGCATGACAAGGTTTCTGAGCTTTGCTGTCCTCACCAATCTGGACGTATTGGGGGGCATTGGTATCTGAGCATTGTTTAGGAAAGAGCTTCACTCAGATTTATTTGGACAGTTGGCGATCGCGCCGACTCTTTGAAAGCTGCCTCATTTGACATTACCGATTGTTTTGCCGAAAACTTCAAAACTAGGCAAGGCGTGCGCCATTCGGCACGTTGTCATCAGGAACTGCTAAAACAACGGCTCCATCATCTCTGTGAAACCCAGTGACCAAACATTCAGACATGATTGGCCCAATTTGTTTTGGCGGAAAGTTAACAACAGCTACAACTTGTTTCCCTAGCAAACTCTCTTTGGTATACAAATCAGTGATTTGAGCACTTGATTTTTTAACACCGACTTCTTCTCCAAAATCAACTTTAAGCTTCAAGGCTGGCTTTCGGGCTTCAGGAAAATCTTCGACAGAAATAATCGTTCCAATTCTTAGTTCTACTTTCTGAAAATCAGCCCATTCAATCTGATCCATGATGTCTTAAAAATTTATAAGTAAAGATATTTTTGATGGCGATCGCCATCCTATTTTGTGTTGAATTTTCAACGCTTGTTTGCCTAACTAAGTATTAGCCTAATTGAGCTATTACTCGTTCTAGCCACAATGTTGAGAGACTTCAATACTGACGTGTTGAGTCTTATTCGCCTTCACTATTCGTGCAAGGAATCGATTTCCACAGCTCAACAACAAATTCCGTACCCTCTCCTGGAGTAGAATGACAGCTAAACTTTCCTTGATGGTTTCCAGTAACAATTTGATAGCTGATTGACAACCCCATTCCTGTGCCTAATCCAATCGGTTTTGTGGTGAAAAAGGGGTTGAAAATTCTCGCTTGAGTTTCTGGGCTCATGCCAGTACCGTTGTCTTGAATTGAAATCGATACTTTGCTGTCAGAGACTGGTTTTGTCGTGATAGTGATGCATCCCGCGCGTTCTGTTTGAGCTTCCTCTTGAGATTCTTCGATTGCATCGATCGCATTCACTAACAAATTCATGAATACCTGATTCAAAAGGCTTGCATAACATTCGACCGGAGGTAGCGCTCCATAGTTTCGAATGACTTCAACGGCTGGATTTCCAGCACGTCCGTTCAGACGATTTTGTAGAATGATTAGCGTATCTTCAATATTAGAATGGATATCAGTGGCTTTGCAATCGGCTTGGTCGAGTCGAGAAAAGGTACGAAGCGATCGCACAATGTCTCGAATTCGAATGGCTCCTTTCTCCATCGATTTAAGAAGTTTGGGAAAGTCATTGAGAATATATTCGATATCAGTTTCATGGATGAAATCAGCGATCGTTTGAGAGGGTTCAGGTTCACTATCTCGATACAACTGAATAAGACGGGTCAGACTATCGGCATAGTCTAAGGCAATGGATAAGTTGCCATATACAAAGTTGACGGGATTGTTGATTTCGTGAGCAATCCCCGCGACTAGTTGTCCTAAGCTAGACATCTTTTCGGCTTGAATGAGCTGAAGTTGAGCATCCTTCAGCTCCTGATATGAACGCTTTAGCTTCTTAGTTTTCGCTTGAGATTCTTTGTAAAGCTGCGCTTGATAGATGGCGATCGCCACTTGATTGCCAATACCTCGCAAAAGCTCAAGCTCTTCTTTTTCCCAAGCTTTGCTTTGAGAGATACGACCAATTTGCAGGCTGCCAATTTTGCCACTGAGAGTGTGAATGGGTAAGCACAAATAGGCTGCAATACCCATATTTTTGAGGAACGTCTTGAATGTACTTTCTGCTAATGAATCAAGGCTGTTAACTTGATAGATCTGGTTGTCAAGAATGTGCTTGGATAGATTGGGAAATGTGTCTGAGGGATAAACCCCTAACCAACTTGGCAGATGGGTTGCTTTTTGCTCAGTGACAACTTCTAAAATAGCTGAAGATTTTAACTCTCGATGCCACGCAAATAGACAAATATCTGTAGACAGCTCAGACGAAATGGCATTGACTAAATTTTGCAGAATGATGTTCAGATCAAGTGACTCGCGAATCTCTGAGCTGATGTGATTGAGCAGCTGAGTTTGGTGCAGAAGCGAGTGGATTCTGGTCTCTGCGCGTTTGCGTTCAGTGATGTCTCGAACGATGACCAGCACTTCCTCATCGTTGAGGGCAATAACCCGCGTTTCTTCAGCCCGTAGATCGCCTTCTACCGCGAGCAGGTACTCGTAAAACTGTACGTCGCGAGTGTGCAACGCACGTTGAGCATAAAACATGCGTTGTTGAGCCTGCTCAAACGGAAGGGCGTCATAGATTTTTCCGCCTTTTCTCGTTGCTGCGGGGTTGAGCATTTTGACGCCTTCGCCCGTTACAACGTCGAGGTAAGTGCCATCAATACGGAGACGAATCATCAAGTCAGGAATGACCTCGACTAATGCTCGATATCGAGTCTCTCTTTCTCGAAGTTCAGCCGTACGCTCTTCGACTTTTGCTTCCAGCTCTAGATTGAGCTGATGGATCTGCTGTTCTGCCTGTTTGCGATCGGTGACATCTCGAACAATGACCAGCACTTCATCACCGTCGAGGGGTGCGATGCGGACTTCTTCGTGACGTAAATCGTCGGCATCGTCGAAGATCTGTTCATAAAGCTGAACCTGGCCTGTTTCGATCGCCTGATTTGTGTAATATAGCCGCTGCTCAGCCAGTTCTTGCGACATCACGCTATATACCTCAGGCTCAGGCGAGACTTCCGAGGGATATTTGATGTGAACGGTGCTTCCCCCCAGCATGCGGCTGTATCGACCCTCACGATTCATGTGAATGAGCAGGTCGGGCAAGGTCTCAACGATGGTTCTATTCGTCTGTTCACTCTGTTTAAGTGCAGCTTCTGCCTGCTTTCGATCGGTAATGTCGCGAATCATGAACAAGACTTCGTCATCGCCACTTTTGATGACACGAACCTCTTCATCTTGAAGGCGATCGCCCATCTGAATTTGCTGTTCGTAGATTTGCAGTTCTCCCGTGTGGATAGCCTGTTCAACATGATAGAGATGGCGCTCTGTGATATCAGCAGGCAAGAGATCTGCCATCGACTGACCCACTGGAGTAAAGTCATGTGCAAAAAAGTCAACGTCCTGGCTGGGTCTGACAATTCGACGATAGACTCCATCGGCTCCAAGACAAAACATAAGGTCTGGAATGGCGGCCAAGATGGCTCGACTCTGAGCTTCGCTTTGCCGTAGGGCGAGTTCGGCCTGCTTGCGATCGCTAATATCGCGCACTAGCAGCATTGCTTCGTGTTCTTTGTAGGGAACGACCCGAACTTCCTCGATTTGCACTCTGTTGTCAGTGGAGAGATCGTGCTCGTAGATCTGAATCTCTTGGGTGTGTAAAGCTCTCTGAATAGCCTCCAACCGTTTTTGAGCCGCCTCGGGAGGGAGGTCTTTGGAGACATGATTTCCCACGAACGTTTTCGAATTACCCAAGATATTGATGTTAGAGCTAGGGACGAATTCTAGACAAATCCCTTCACGATTCACACGCATCATCAGATCGGGTAAGGCACTGATGAGAGCCCGTTGATGGGTTTCAGAGCGCTCTAACTCTCTTTCTGTTTGGTTTCTGATTTCGAGTTCGGTTTGCAGCTGTTGATGGGTGACGGCGTGTTTGAGGGCGATCGCCATCTGTACCGAGATCTGTTGCACGAGGTCAATCTCATCGGCTGTCCAAGGGTGGGGATGATCTCCATAGCTGGCAATCATCAATCCCCAAAGGGTTTCCTCAACCACGATGGGGGTCATCAGCTTGGCCCAGATCTCAAAGCCCAACAGCATTTCTTGATGACACAGGGTAAAGGCTTCGGCGTAGACATCATTGACGACGCGCACTCGACCCTGACGATAAGGCTCGATCCACTCTGGAGAGACGCAAGGATCGTGCACTTCGCTGTGCAAGACTGAGCGTCCGGTTTCGATAATGGACTCAGCCACAACAGTTCCGCTGAGGTCTCCATGCAGTTCGTAAATGATGACGCGATCGCACTCTAAGAGCGATCGCACTTCCCGAACGGCATGGTCGAGAACCTGCTGAGTATCCAACGATGACCGAACTTGGTCAGCAACGCTAGCCAATAAGGTTTCTCGCTCGGCTTTAGCTTGAATGGTAGCCGTTCTCTCTGCAACTCGTTCTTCTAAGCCGACAGTCTGCTGATCAATCAGCGCGATTTTTTCTGCCGACAACTGGGCAACCTTTGCTTTGAGCTGATCGATCTGCTGAGACGTAGACTGAGCCAAAACTAGGGAATTGAGCAGACATTGCAAGTCTTCACGGGTGACTAACCCAACGAGGCGATCGCTCTCATCGACCACTGGAAAACAGCTCGTCTGCTGCTGCTGAAGTAGATGGGCGATCGCGTTTATCGGTTCGTCAGACAAATGTGTGGCATCTGAGTGCGTAATGTCTGGATGCTTTTTGCTCCAACTCGCAAGCTCTGATTCCGGTAGCGTCGTCGCTGGAGCTACCATACTTTGGCTTACAGTCAGCGTGTCGAGGGCTTTTCCTTGAGCAACCAGACGTAAAATGTCTTGCTCGGTTACAAGTCCCAGAACACAATTGTTCTCTACCACCACGACACAGTTTGCTCGTTCATAGGGAGCCCGAACAGAAGGAACAATCGATGTGTTGTTTTTTGATGAACCGTTTCTCGATGAACCGTTCTGTGCTGGTGTTGACACAGCAGTGCTGTCGCATCGGGCCTCGATCATCTGGGCGATCGCATCGGCCACGGTTGTGTCAGGCGCAACAACGAGTGGATCGCGAATCATGCGCGACTCTAAGGACAGGGATATCGGATAGGCGTCACGAACGGGCATGAAGGATAGCAAAGAATCGAATAGGATTTGAATGAGGACGTTGGGTCGCCAAGAGAAGAAGAGTGGCGTTCGTTTTCTTTAATTGATAAACAATTTTGAATTGTTCAGCAAGCACTCTTTATATAGCTCCGGTATTGGGTTGGTGCTGAACATCCGTAGATTTATACTGCCCTGATCGTTACCTATCTTCACAAATAGCGAATAGCTGGCTGATGTTGCTTTTATGAGGTAGTGCTTTTTCTGTGGGTTGAGTCAAAGAATAACTTTAATTTCTTGATAACATTCTATGGCTATTTTCTGTGTGGCTTGTAATACCTGTTACATGAGCGAGTTCCGTGTTGTTTGTCGCGTTGATCAGACATAGCTGTGTGATACCGTTACGTTCAGCAATATCCACAGGCGCTAGATTCAGAGCAGGATGGAACGAATCAAAACCAGCCAATAGGCGATCGCCTTCGAGAAAAGCGATCGCCTGTGAAAAAAACTGACGCAACTCGTCAATTTGTTTTTGTTCTAAAAAAACAAGCTTGGGAACGCCTGTTCTTTCTGTTGCGGATTCTCGTTATCCTAGAACAGAGAATTCTTTGACAAAGATGCTGTAGAGGATTGTTCATGCCCTCTCCAATGCAAGTCATTGATTCTCCATTAAGTATTACTTCACGTTCACTGAAGCCCTGTGACCCTTAACAGAAGCCCAGTTCCGCTGCACAAAGAACCCGAACGGTTAGAAGCTCGGCTCAAGGAACTCCCTTTGACGCCGGGGGTCTACTTCATGCGGGACGCGAATGACAATATTCTCTACATTGGTAAGTCGAAAAAGCTGCGATCGCGCGTTCGGTCTTACTTTCGTGACGACCATCGTCTGAGTCCTCGCATTGCCCTGATGGTGATGCAGATTACGGACATTGAGTTTATCGTTACTGACAGTGAAGCAGAGGCGCTGGCTCTCGAAGCGAATCTGATCAAGCAGCATCAGCCCCACTTCAATGTGTTGCTTAAGGACGACAAGAAATATCCTTATCTTTGCATCACCTGGTCGGACAAATATCCTCGTATTTTCATCACCCGCAAGCGACGCCTTGGCAAAACGCGCGATCGATACTACGGCCCCTATGTGAACGTGGGCGTCTTGCGTCGGACTCTCGGTATCGTGAAGCGGATCTTTCCCTTACGGCAGCGCCCCAAACCTGTCCATAAAGATCGTCCTTGTCTCAACTACGACATTGGAAAATGCCCAGGGGTTTGTCAGGAATTAATTACCCCAGAAGATTATCGCAAAACTATGGAAAAGGTGGCGATGATCTTCCAAGGACGGACTCAAGAGCTTGAGGCAGCGCTCACTGTTCATATGGAAAAGGCAGCTGAGCAACTGAACTTTGAAACGGCAGCTTACCTGCGCGACCAGCTCCAGGGGTTGCAATATCTCGGAGCTGATCAAAAAGTCTCATCTCCTGACGATACGGTAACGCGAGATGCGATCGCCCTAGTTGCTGATGACCATCATGCCTGTATTCAGCTCTTTCAAGTGCGCGCTGGACGACTGGTGGGTCATCTTGGATTCGTCGCTGATGCCCAATCTGGAACACCAGGAGAAATTTTGCAGCGAGTACTAGAGGAACATTATCAAACTGTGGAGTCGGTGGAGATTCCTGCTGAGATCCTGACGCAACACGGGCTGCCGGAGGCGGACATGCTGGCGACCTATCTGTCAGAAAGGCGAGGCCGGAAGGTATCGATTGCGGTGCCGCAGAGGCAGTCAAAAGCTGATCTGATCGAAATGATTGAGCGCAATGCTGGGTATGAACTCGCACGCACCCAGCGCTTTGCCGATCGCAACAACCAGGCCATGCTGGACTTAGCTGAAATTCTCGACTTACCTGATATGCCCCATCGCGTTGAGGGCTACGATATTTCGCATATTCAAGGCTCCGATGCTGTCGCTTCTCAAGTAGTCTTTATCGACGGTCTCCCGGCCAAACAGCACTATCGACACTATAAAATCAAAGACCCGACGGTTCGAGCAGGGCACTCTGATGACTTTGCCAGTATGGCTGAGGTGATCCGCAGACGATTTCGCCGCTATGCCGAAAACAAGGAGACCGTTATCGAACGCCGCACCGAAAGCTCTTCGGTTTTGGCTCCCAACAGCATTCGAGAAGACTTTCCAGATTTAGTCATGATTGACGGGGGGAAGGGGCAGCTCTCTGCGGTTGTTGAGGTGCTGCGTGACATGAATTTGATGGATGAAATAAAAGTCGTGAGTCTTGCAAAGCAGCGAGAAGAGATTTTCTTACCCGGCGAGTCGCTACCGTTGGCTACTGATGCCGAACAACCCGGAGTTCAGCTACTGCGACGACTGCGAGACGAAGCTCACCGTTTTGCAATTAGCTTTCATCGCAAAAAACGCACTGATAGAATGAGGCGATCGCGCCTCGATGACATTCCAGGTCTGGGCAGCCAGCGCAAGAAAGAACTCCTGGCTCATTTTCGCTCGATTGACTATGTCCGCGAAGCATCCGCGCAGCAAATTTCAGAAGTGCCTGGATTTGGCCCGAAGCTGGCACAGCAGGTTTATGAGTACTTCCATCCCCAATCTGCAGAGGTGACAGGCTGATTGATTGCCAAAACTTTGTACGGGGCGACCAATCGCAGCTTTTGGGGTTTGGATGTTCAATCGAAAAAAAGTTTATCAAGCTCGAGTGGCCGGAATCGAAACTTGGCGATCGCCCAAGTCTTGTGGCTCAGTTTCAGAAACCAGCAATGTCGCGAGAGCCGCACTCCCTAAAAACACACCGCCCAGGACTAATGCCCACAAGCGGTTTTCCTGCAAAACAGTCTCCATGACCCAGCCAAATCCCAAAGACATGACAATTTGAGGTAGGGCAATAAACCCATTGAACAGACCCATGTAGATGCCGCTGTTGCTGGCAGACAGTTCATCCATCAGCAGCGCATAGGGAATGGAAAGAATGCTGGCCCAGGCAATTCCCAACCCGATCATGCACAACAAAATGGGATATTTGCTATGAACAAGCAAAAGAGAGATAAGGCCGATGGCTCCGCACATTAGGCACCCGGCATGGGTGATCACCCGTCCCCACCGACGACTTAATTTGGGAATTAGCAAGGATGTGCCCAAACACACCAGATTGTAAAAGGCAATGCAGATGCCAGCCCATTCTATACCGTGAATATAGTTCGTTGACTGGCGATCGGACGCACCCAGAATATTGATTGCCACTGCTGTTGGCAGATAGAGGAAAATGCAATAAATGCCAATCCAGGTCAAGACCTGAACTTTAGCGAGCTGACGCATGATTGGAGGCATTGTGGCGATCGCTCGGCCGATGCTGAGTTGAGACTCTTCCTGCTCATTCGATTCTTCAGAAGACTCGGTTGGTTTTTCCCTTTCCAATGCCTCAGGAGAGGGTTCGTTCACGGCCCAGAACGTCCAGAGCGTGCTTACTAGTAAAAGCACTGCTCCAATGACATAAGATCCACTGATCGACCAAGGAATGATGCCATCAACAGACGGTTCGAAGGGAAGTAGGCGATCGAGCGTCCAGGGCAACACAGCGGCGGCGATCGCTCCTAGTCCAATGCAAAATCCTTGAACGGAATAGCCCAAAGTGCGGTACATCGGCGGCAGTAAATCTCCGATAAACGATCGGGCTGGTGCCACATAGATATTGAGACCAAGTTGCAAAGCCCAGTACATCGCCACAGCCTGCCACAGATGAGTGATCCACGGCAGCACCAACATGATGACTGTTCCTAGTCCCGCTCCCACCAAAAAGTAAGGCTGGCGTCGTCCCCAAAAGTTCCATGTGCGATCGCTTAGCTGTCCTACTACAGGTTGAGCGATCAGACCCATTAAGGGAGCACCCAACCACAGCAGCGGCAATTGACTGGCATCTGCTCCTAGGGTTTCGAAAACAGCGCTGATATTAGCTGTTTGTAGACCATTACTGATTTGAACGCCCCAAAACCCTAGATTGATATTGATAAGTTGCTGCCAACGGGGTTGCTTAGATTCCATAGCCAAGTTTTTGGGACTGCAATGAGTTTGTGTTAAAGCGGAGCTGCTATCAGCGAAAGTGAGGCATGGCTTCGCGTTTTCTATGGTTTGCTAATCCCAACGAGGCTTAGAAGCCCAGCAATTACTATGCACTCAATTGCTATGCACTCAATTGCTATGCACTCAATTGCTATGCACTAAGGCTAGATGAGGGAGAACAACCTTTTACCCCTCATTTGAAGTAAATTTATTTTGTCAAAAGGTGCATTTGCTATAGTGCTACGCGCTGATATAAAACCAATAGTTGATGGAGAAGCCGCGCACCACGCGGCTTCTCCATCAATATCTGTCCTAACCTATCTGCGCATTGCTATAAGTTGTCGAACGATCAATAAGGCAAGCAAAAAACAGAGCGCCACAGCATCAAAAGAAGCCGCAGCGCACTATTCATGGATAATTTGATTTTAAGAAGCGGCGTTGCACAGCATGGAATGATGCGGAAAGATTCAACTCATGGATGACCT
>CAKZMO010000082.1 GCA_937128595.1 uncultured cyanobacterium
TCGGCAAGGTCAAGGTAAACGTGGTGTAGTTTCCAGACGGTTGTGCGATCGCCAACCCTCCCCCTATGCGCCCGCACAAGTTCTCGTGAGAGATAGAAGTGGTCGAAGAGGCGATCGCCCCTTCACCTGGAAGCAATCTGTCTGAGCGTCGTAGCTGACAGTCGAATATCGAGAAAAGCTAGCTAGCGTATCTGTATCCGGCTCATCTTGACTGGCTCCGCAGGAGCAGATGCCGCAAGGAGCAATGAATCAGTGAAACAGGCAATAATGATTCAATCCCAAATGATTCAATCTTGCCGTGGCAGAACCCCAGAACATTAGCCAACTCACTCCTGCTCAGGAAGACCAACTTGCTGATTACCGACAGAAGTGGCGAAACTTAGCTTTTCCCACCGATTCTTTGCCTGAAGCAGCGATTCGAGCATCCGTTGCAAAGGCTTATAACTGCCTGAATTTGCCGACTCCTGAGATTTACGTCTTTGAAAGTCTCTTTGATATGCCAGATTTTTTCTGGTCAAGTTCTTGTTGGCAAGATCCAGGCAACGCTGTTTCCCTACAAAACAATCTGTTGCAGCCCTTGATAGCAACAGTCACTAGCCAAGTTTCAGGTCAGCTTTGGGGAAAACTGTGGAATATTTCGCCACGATTAGAATATTTTCCGCTTTACCCCAAGGGATGGAGTCAGGATGTCCAGGAGAAGATGCAGATTGATGCTTTCTTCAAAAGCTCACATCAATTGCGCCATTGCGGTCGAGTCGATTTCTGTCATGGGGTTTTGGGCTGTACCCTTGATGTTGATGCTTGGGATGCGCTGTATGGCCTGATTCAGCAGGGAGGCTGGCTGTTTCCTCATGAGCATCTCTGCATTGCCATTCAAAAGCGCCTGATTAATCCTGGTAGAGGTTCATTTTGGTCTGAGAATGTCGCCCTTGTTGACAGCTTGACCCAGCCTGAATCTCAAGTCCTTGCTGGTTTGCAGTTGGCTGCCCATGAATCACAGGGCCGTCCGAAGCAGGCATTTGAACGTTGGCTCAATACGGTTTCTATTGCTCAAGATCGGCTATCGGGAATGGCACGAGATCGCGCTTTTCTTGCCATTATTCAGCAAGCGAAGCCCATTACGACCTATATCGACATAGATGAAAATCCGTTTCTTGATACGACTTCCCCCTTAGCATCTGATGTCTGGGCTAAGTGTCGGCAGATTATTCAACTGATAGAGACGCCAGAATTACAAATCCAGGCTCAGGCAATCTTGAGGGATCGGTAGCAATACTTTAGTAGCAATATTCAATGGAGTAGATGTATCGGCAAGATTAAGGTAAACGTGGTGTAGTCACCAGAGGGTTGCGCGATCGCCAAATTTCCCCCATGTGCGAGGACAATTTCTCGTGAGAGGCTGAGGCCGAGTCCAATGCCCTCAATGGTTCGAGTTCGGGCGGGGTCGCCTCGATAGAAGCGGTCGAAGAGGCGATCGCGCTCTTCTGGCGACATGGGTTGAGAAGCGTTTGTAATCGTGATCTGTACTGATGCTGATTTTTGCCGAGCCTCAATGCGTATCCAGCCGTCGGGCAGATTGTATTTAATCGCGTTGCTCATCAGATTTTGCAGCACCTGATTGAGTAAGTCGCGATCGCCCCAAACGTTCAGCTCGTGATCAATCTCTGTCTGTACCGTCAGGTGCGGCGCTACCAGCTCCAAATCTTCTACCATCACCACCAGCATTTCTGACAGATCAAGCTGAACTCGATGCACACCCATTTGTCCTGCATCCGCAAGGGAAAGCAGCAACAGCTTGCGGACAATGCCGCTGAGACGCCGCACTTCGTCTAACAAACTGCTCAGACTTTGCTGCAATGCCGAACCTGGTGCGGCTTGCTGTAGGGTCAGCTCCAGTTCGCCTTGCAAAATGGCGAGGGGAGTTTTCAGTTCATGAGCCGCGTCAGCACTAAAGCGCGAAGCCTGCATAAAGCTGCGCTCTAGCCGCTCCAACATTTGGTTAAACACCTGAATCAGCTCGGCAAATTCCACATCGGTCTGCCCCAAAGCCACCCGCTGATCAAGTCCTGTCACAGTCAGTTTCTGCATCACTGCTGTCAATTGTCGAATCGGGTGCAATGCGCTTCCTGACAACACCCAAGCTCCTATCGCTACAACCAGCAACGTCCCCGGAATCGCGATTAGAAAAATATTGCGAATTGCCCCCATCTCTTGAGTAATTGTTTGGAGGCTCACCGCGATCGCCACTTGTCCCTGAGGAGTGCTGGCCGCTGCAATGCGCCAGTTGCCTTGATCCGTGCGTCGAGTTACTGAGTGGGAAGAGAGGTTTGGCGGAGGTAGCCGACGTTCAAACGGGCGATCGCGACGGGGAGTGAGAGGGGTGAGCGATCGCTGCTCTCTTTGAAAGGGCGGCACAGCAGGCGGATCAAATTCTGCTAACCAATGGTCCGACTGCTGTAGTGGTTTCCCGTCAGCATCTAGCACCTGCCACGCCACTGAATCGGTAGATTCAGCATCCAGATTTCGTTGTAAGTCGTCTGCGATTGATGGTTGCAAAGTCGGTGGCAGAGGTCGAGCCATGCGTCGGATTTGATTTTCTAGCCGACTATCGAGCCGACTCACCTTAGCCCCATAGATCAGCCGCCACGCCACACCGCTAAACCCTATCAATGCGGTTCCCGCCAGAATCGTAGACAGCAGAGCAATACGCAGTCGAAAAGAGCGGAGGTTCACACGCCCGTCTCCGTTTTGCGAAACAGATAGCCCACACCACGAACGCTCTCAATCCAACTGGAATTATCCGCGAGGTCAATTTTTTTGCGAATTCGCTGAATGCAAACATCCACAACATTGGTGCTGGGGTTGAAGTCATAGCCCCACACATGTTCCAAAATTTGAGTGCGGGTCAGGACTCGACCGGGCGATCGCATCAAATATTCCAACAAATTAAATTCGCGGGTCGTGAGTTCTACCGTTTGCCCATGGGCACTGACCTCCCGCGTGATCCGGTCGAGTGTTAAGGCACCTACTGTCAGCAGATTTTGGCGATCGCCTACACTGCGTCGCACCACAGCGTGAATTCGAGCTACCAGTTCTTCAACAAAAAACGGTTTCGTAATGTAGTCATCGGCTCCCAAGTTGAGACCTTCGAGGCGATCGTCCAGCTCATTGCGGGCGGTCAGCAGAATCACAGGCGTGTTGCGTCCAGATCTTCGCAAGTGTTTCAAAATCGCCAGTCCGTCTTTTCCTGGAACCATGATGTCGAGCACGATCACGTCATAGTCCTGCTCTAGAGCTTGCTGGTCGGCTTGGTCGCCATTGTCGCAATAATCAACGACAAAGCCCTGTTCCTTCAGCCCCGCCTGCACAAAGCTGGCAATCTTCGCTTCATCTTCCACGAAAAGGATATACACAACGCGCCCCCTTGCGACTCCCCTTCTTTATTCAAGCCGCTAAAACAGCCTATCGACCATTACAAATCTGTAATTCAAAGCCAGGGTCAGCCGTCATTTTCATCTGGCTCAATAGAACTTGTACTGAACTACGCTTAGAAACAGAAACCATGATGAAACCTTATCGAATGCTTGCTTCAACTCTTGCTTCTGCTGTCTTAGTAGGAATCGTTAGCTGTGCTAGTAGCAGTCCCGCTGCCTCTGAGGCCACGATGTCAGCCCAGGTGTCTCCTGCCATGCCTAGCGAATTGGATGCGGGAGAAGGGCGTCGTCGGCACCGTTCTCGTATTGACTTCGCTGCGGCGGCAGCTGAGCTAGACACCACAGAATCAGAACTCAAAGCGGCCTTGGGTCTGCCCGAAAACTTTCCCCAACGTCCCCGCCCCAACCTGACCGAAGCTGCGGCTCAACTGGGTATCACCGAAACCGAACTGCAAGATGCTTTGGGCATTACCTTTGACCCAGAAACTGGAAGACCTGTTCGGGAATCACAAGATGAGAGAGGTTCTGAGAGGTCTCACCAACGGCCTGATTTGTCAGCGGCAGCGAGCACTCTTGGCATTACTGAAGATGAACTCAAAGCCGCTTTGGGAATTCCTGAGAGACAGCATCTTCGTCGTCCCCAACTCGATCTTGCTGGGGCGGCTCAGCAGTTGGGTGTTACTGAGGCTCAGGTCATCGAGGCGTTAGGTATTCCTGCACCGCCAGCGGGTGAGCGTCCAGCGCCTCAACCTCAGTAAGTTCGACCTCATGACGATACTAAATTGCTTGTGAACTGCTAAGTGAGAGGAGGGGTGGGCTGCGCCCGCATCTCCTCTCACCAATCATTTGAGATTGCTATAGTAAAAAATCGGCGTTGCACATTTGATGAATAATTTTTGTAGAGACATTGCACCGCGATGCCTCTATAAAGAGGAAATCCGAGGCTGAATTTTGCCCAATTATTCTCGCATTGTGCAACCCTAAAAAGTCATAACCAGACAGCCTAATCGTTCAGATTCTCAGTTTCCGTTGAAAGAGATTGCAAAAGCCTGGGAATCTGAATCAAGGGTTGACTAGCATCAATAGCAGCAAATCTCAATTTGCTCAATTTGGTGAACCAGGGCGAATGGGTCATCTGGTTGAGATTTCGACTCATTTGCAAGTCAAGGGTGAATTAACCAATGGAAGCTCATTCATTGCTTTCGAGACTTGATCTTCTGTAGCCTGCCAGTCATTTGCGGACGTTTTAGCTCGACCGTAACGAGAGTTTCTGCCGTGACATTGGGAGTCGCGAGTCAAGTCTTCCTTTAGATTGGTCTTTTGGTTGTTTTAGCCTACTGTCCGATCACTTCAATAGTTTTGATATAAAATGCTATTGAAAATCGATATTCGGTTAGGAGGCATGTTCAGTGCCTTCATTATTAAGGATTGAGTAGGATGTGCTTTAGGGGCATCTCCCTTCAACAGGCATCTCCTGCCGATCGTGTCGTTAGAAAGGTTCGCAAACTTTATGTTTAAGACTATCGCTTCCGCCATCAAGACTTGGTTTCCTGCTGAAGAAGTTCGCGCTCACTGCGATGGCCCTTGCGGTGTGTATGATCCCGCATCTGCACGTATTGCAGCTGAAGCTGTGGTGTCGATGACTAAGAAGCTAATCGACTTGGGTACTCCTGACTCTGTGGAGCAAGCCAACACCTTCGCTCGCTATGTTGCGATTAAAGAAGAGCAGGCTCAGATTACCAAAGATGAGCTTCTGATTCTATGGACGGACTATTTCAAGCCCGTTCACCTTGAAAAGTTTCCCGACCTGCATGATACCTTCTGGAAAGCTACGAAGCTTTGCTCGGCGACTAAGGTTGAAGTCAGTGTTGAGCACGCCAATGAACTCATGGCTGCTGTTGAGAAGATTCACCAGATGTTCTGGAGTTCCAAAGAGCGTGATGTGAATTTCTACAAAGCTAGCTAGTCGGATATTGAGCGATATAGCTTAAGAATGATAGGTGGCACTCTGTAGAGTCTCTGCTTTCATTCGTCTGGGGGTGCGATCGCACCCCCTTGTGCTGTGTGTATGGGTATCGTGCCTGAAGTCAGATTGCTCAAGAAGCTGATGCTGGGCATACTACTAGTGGCGTTGTGTGGCGATCGCTCGCTCTGACAATTCAGCTTAGATAGCTTAACTATAGCGATACTAAATTGCTTGTGAACTGCTAAGTGAGAGGAGGGGCGATCGCAGCCCGCCCCTCCTCTCACAAATTGTTTGAGATTGCTATAGTCGGCATTGTGAATAAATCTTAGAAACATATTTTTCTAAATCTTTAGGTTGATGTCGGGCATATTAAAGCTATGCCATCATCAGCTTCGAGATTCTGAAGCAGGAACTCCCCTTATTTCAGTAACTTACTTTTTGGCTCTTTGAACGCTGTAGAATTCAGTTTAGATTTCGGAAGAGGCGGCATGGAATACGCATTGGTGCATCCTCAAAGCCAAGGACTGAGAGATGCAAGCTCGAAAGAATATTTGCTGTGGCTACTACGACAGCGACGACGATTTCGGATTTCAGGGCCGTCAATGTTGCCCTTTCTCCAACCCGGAGAAGAGGTGTTGATTGATCCCATGGCCTATCAAACTTGCCGACCCAAGCTGGGAGATGTTGTTGTTGCAGAACATCCTAAACAGCCAGGATTACGTTTGGTGAAGCGGGTGATTGCTGTTCTTGATACAGGAGCTTGTCTGCTGATCGGTGACAATCCTGATGTGAGTACTGATAGCCGCAACTTTGGAGCTGTATCGCAGCAAAAAATTATTGGAAAAGTGACGAGTCGATTTTGAAGCGTGAATCGTCAAGGCTTGGTTAGATGCACCCAAAACGCTAATCCACATCAGGCGTCAGACATGCGTTTGCAAATGCTGATGAATCAGACCTGATTCTGAGTTCGTGCTGTATTCTGGGTGAGACGTTTGGTTAAGGATAGTGGCAGAGCATATGGTCAGCCAGCGATCAGATGGACGAACGCCGGATCAGCTTCGTCCAGTCCAGTTTGAACGGCACTATACCCAGTTTGCGGCAGGTTCTGTGCTGGCAACCTGTGGCAATACAAAGGTGCTCTGTACGGTTAGTGTGCAGCCTGGGGTTCCCCGGTTTTTAGAGAAGTCAGGCCGAGGTTGGCTGACGGCTGAATATCGGATGCTGCCTGGAGCCACTCCCCAGCGTAAAACCCGAGAACTGATGAAGTTGTCAGGGCGTACTCAGGAAATACAGCGGCTCGTTGGTCGTAGCTTGCGCTCTGTGCTGGATTTCGAGGCGTTGGGAGAGCGAACTCTTGTGGTTGACGCTGATGTATTGCAGGCTGATGCTGGAACCCGTACTACATCGATTACAGGCGGATTTGTGGCGCTTAGTGATGCGATCGCCACCCTGATTGCGGATGGAGAGCTGGAGCGATCGCCTATTCGCCATCACGTTGCTGCCGTTTCTGTCGGACTTGTTGAGGGTTGCCCACTTCTTGACCTCAACTATGTAGAAGACGTTGGGGCTTCTGTCGATTTCAACGTTGTGCTGAATGAAGCACTTCAAATTATCGAAGTGCAAGGCACAGCCGAAGAAGAGAGTTTCAGCCGTCAAGAAATGAACCAGATGCTGGATTTGGCAGAGAAAGGCATTCAAGAGTTGATGACTTATCAACGCCAAGCCTTAGACTCACACACTGATGCCAGCACATAAGGATAGCCAAGTTTCTGATCAGAGCCATAAAAGATTTTGCAACTGGTATCCAAAAGCGATGTTTTCTGATACGTTCGTAAGTCAGTCCCGAGGAGATGTTGTTCTGTGTTGACGGTTGGCTTACGACTAGAGGTAAATAGCCTCAATCGTTGATCACTCGTTTGGTAGATGTTAAGCGATCTTCCTTTTCGATACTCTGTCAACACTTAAGAACTGAGGGTAAGAGAGTTTTAGGGTTTTATCAGACCTACAGCTCTCCGATACAAGGTGTGAGGTCGGTTGAATCAGCCCTGCTGACTTTAAGCCACTTCTCTGGTTGGAAGCGGTTAGAGTTTCGCAGAGCTGAGTGAAGCAAAACTGAGTAAAGCAATTCTAGAGTAGGCATCGGTCATGACGGTGTTGAGACTGGTGTCAGAGTCCGTTTGATATCCCATGATACGGCCCGCTGAGAGGGTTGCCCGAATCGAAGCTAGTTCGAGGCTAGTTGCAGACTCGTGGCGATCGCCCAATTCATTACTCAACTGAGCTGCGGGGCTAGGTCTAAAACTTCAATCCATGACCTAAGCAGGGTTGAACGTTTGTGGACTAAATTTCTTTTTGATGACTCGGCGCGAGTTGAATCACACGGATGGACAGACAAAGGAGTGGCTACTGAAGCCGTTTCCGTGCTGGCTACACCCGTATGGTGAGAATCGCGGTTTTCGAGAGTCAGGAGTGGTGCCAAAAACTTGTGAAGTAGCTGCATATGTCAGTGCTTCCTAGCTTTTGATACCGTCAATACTCAAAATAAACCTTCACTACTGATGAGGACTTTTCGCTCTTGATTCTTTGCCCGAGCCATTTGAACCCACATTGATCGGCCATAAAAAGAATGGCGATCGCCCGATCAACCGATACTTAACCATCAGCATTAATACTGTTGTCATCGCTGGCTTCTATTGGAACAGTAGATTACACAAAACGAAAATAACAAGCCATAAAACAGGCCATAAAATACCAAGGAGAGAAAATCCCATGACACCTAACAGCTACTCTCGATTAATCCAATTTCTTCAGGAAGAACTAGCGATCTCTCCCTCGTCTATCGCGGTTGCGCTGCGTCAGAGTGAGCAGGATCCAGGACCTTTACCAATGATCCTCTGGAAGTACGGCCTCATTACTCTCGAACAGCTAGATAAAATCTTTGACTGGCTAGAGACGGCGTAAGTACTTCTAAGTCTGCTGTTTGTGCTGTTCTCGCTCAGTTTGAAAGTTAGATTCTTTCGACATGAGACATCTATGGTCTTTGTACGAGGTATTTATGTTGACGTGGTTTCAACATCTTATTCACCAACGTAACGACAATAAAATTCACATTTCATTAAAAAAGCGGGCTCTGACACAGAACCCGCTTTTTTAATGGAGTGAAAAATCTGGGAATGGCGGTTCAGCTAACTGCTCTTGGGAGCTGCATTCAGGAATGGTACAAGGCAGGGAGACGGTGACGACGGTGCCAATCTCTTCAGACGACTCAATCGTGAGATGGCCTTGGTGAGCCTCGACGATCCGTTTCGTGATGGCTAATCCTAGTCCGTTCCCCGATGACTTCGTTGTAAAAAAGGGCTGAGTCAAGCGGGGCAAAACATCAGCAGAAATCAAATCACCGCCATTCTGAATGCTCACCTCAACCTGACATTTTTCCGGTTGGTGGGAGAGAAGCCAGCGAATCTCCTCCTCAGGCTGCACTGCTTCGCAGGCATTGCTCACGAGGTTGATGAACACTTGCTTGAGCTTGTCGCGATCGCCCTCGACCCAAATGGGACTTGAGGCAGGAGAAAACTGAATTTGGCGATCGCACACCGTTGGCATGGTTTGCAAGGTTTCCAGCAGCGTTTTCAGCAGCTCGTTGAGTTCGAGGGTCTGCGATTCGATGCGCTGCTCTTTGGCATAAAGCAATATCTCGTTGAGCAGGCGCTGGAGTCTCTGGGATTCATCTAGGGCTAGATCCAGTCGAGCGACGGCCCGAGGAGAAAGCTCCATCTGCTTGAATGAGGTCAATCCCATCAACACCGTTGTCAGTGGATTCCGCACTTCATGGACAATCATGGAGGCCAATTCGCCAATCTCTGCCAATCGAGATTGCGCGCGTTCTGCCTCTTTGCGCTCTGAGATATCGCGGACCAATGCCAGGAAGAGGTTCTGATTGTTGTAGTCACAGAGTCCGACCCGCACTTCCACGGGAA
>CAKZMO010000083.1 GCA_937128595.1 uncultured cyanobacterium
CGCTGAATATCGGAATCGTCTTCTGGGAGCGACAATAAGGTAAGTAATCTGCCAGCTTCATCTATTAAATAATGAGCACCACCTAAACACACTACGTTTGGATGGGTTTCCATAAATTGAAGCTGTAATTCTAATCGTTCTGGTAACGCAATATCATCAGCATCCATTGCTGCAATAAAAGTCCCCTTGGCTTCCTGAATCAGCCGATTTCGAGTTTTTCCGCCCCCGTAATTCTCAGGATTTTGAAGTATCCGAATTCGGGAATCTTGATTTGCAAATTGAGTGATGATGTCTAATGAGCGATCGCTGGATGCATCATCACCAATTAAGAACTCAAAGTCTTTAAATGTTTGATTTAGAATGCTACCAATTGCTTCTGATATATAGTTTTCAGCATTATAAACTGGCATAACAACTGAAATTATGAGTGATGAATTCATAGTAAGCGTTGATTAATTCAAATCAGTATTCCATCATGCTTAGAACAACATTCAGAACGGTCTTCATTCAGAATATCGGATTCATTCGATCGTGTTTGAACAAAGACTGTTTAACCCAGTGAGCAACAGATTGGGAGAAGAAACTTCAATTTGTTGGAAATTATTTGAGTTTGTTTGCGATGATCTGTTTACGATCAATGGATCAACTCGCATCCCGACCGTTGGATGATCTAAAGATTGAGCGCCCCCATCGCAAACAAACCAAACCAACCAAAATAGAATTCACCAATGACCCCACCTAAAATGATTGCGGCCGCAATCATGAAGGGAATATCGACTTCGGGCTGCCACAGGGAAAATCGAGACATTAGATAGGATTGAACTGGGTAGGCAACCCAGCTATAGCAAGATAACCCAAGCACAACTCCTACTTCTCTGCCTAAAGTATAGCCAACGATCATGGCGCTGAATTGGCTGATAATCTGAAAAATCAGCAGGTATGAAATCAGATCGGTTCGACCTTTTGCCAACAAAATCCCGTCATACGTTGCATTAACACTCCCCGTCAACGCACCGATGGAAATAATCTGAATAATCCAGCCCGCCGCCGAGTAACGTGGGTCGTACAAGAAATTGATCAAAGCTGGCCCAAAAAGTAAGAAAAATATAGAAATTCCCCAACTAATTAAAATCAACCCTAGGCGACTCTTGCGAAGATTAGCATAGACTTTTTCTGGCCGATCGCGCATCAGTTCGGCATAAGACGGAAATAAGACACGATTGATCACTTGAGAGATAGCCATACGCGGAAATCGAGACAGTGTGACCGCAATGGTATAGATACCCAAAAACCGCACATCCAGCAGCCGACCCAACAAGAGGCGATCGCCCTGCCCTGCTAGAAAGGTGAGGGCGGTGCTAAAAAAGATCCATCGGCCAAACCGATAGAGCGATTGAAAGGCCTCTTTTTCCCAATGAAAGCGATTGTTAACGCCCGACACAATGACATGACTGAGGGACATCTGCAAGATTGCATCCACCAACCCACCAGCTACTAATGCCCAAACCGATTGGTACAGCCATGCCCCTGTAATCATAACGGCGACACCCACCGTATAAGAACCAATTTCTAGCAGGGTGATTTTGCCAAGATTCACTTGACGGTTGGCGGTTGCTAATTTGGTTGACCGAAATCCTGAAATAAGGGCGGTTAAACCTACAACAGGCAGGAGTTGCACCAACATAGGTTCACTATAAAACCGAGCAGCGGGCCAAGCGATCGCACAGGCCAGCAACCAAAGCCCTCCCCCTCGAATTGCCTGAACCGTCCAAGCTGTATTGAGGAAGCTTGGATCGTCACCGCGATCGCTATGAATGATATTGGGCGCAATGCCAATATCCGAGAACATCTCTAGCCCTTGTAGAAAAATATGAACTAAGGACATCAAGCCAAAGGCTTCCGGAAACAGTAGCCGCGTCAGAATCAAGTTGCTGGCAAATCGAAGCAATTGACTTGTGCCATACCCTCCCAACGTCCACAACGATCCCCGGATAGCGCGACTTTTCAGCGATGGGGTCGCCTCGGGTGTGGGCGGAACAG
Organism: uncultured cyanobacterium; assembly: GCA_937128595.1. Classification (GTDB taxonomy): domain Bacteria; phylum Cyanobacteriota; class Cyanobacteriia; order CAKZMO01; family CAKZMO01; genus CAKZMO01. The sequence goes on from CAKZMO010000083.1 coordinate 2,041, forward strand.
ATGGATCAGGCGTATTGGACGGAGGGGTCGGATCGGTCATACAGCAGTGTGCCTAGAAAGCGACGACGCAGATATATCAGCATATGAGCAAAACGCAGACAGGGCACGGATTCTAAAAACACTCTTAAACCATTGAGCGTGTGTGTAACGATTCGTGTAGCATACAAAGTCTAAGCAAAAGTACCTAACGATTGAATATGATGCGGTTGTTCCCATCAGCATGTTAGGCAAACTGTTTGAGGACTGTCAGTGTAAGCGATGCAACGGATGAACGGTGAACGCCTGAAGCATGAATACGCGGA
>CAKZMO010000084.1 GCA_937128595.1 uncultured cyanobacterium
CTTTCGGGTCTGCTGTTCTCCCCCCAGGGCTGTTCAGTAGCTCTTTACCCTTCTTGCCTTTTTGCCCTCTTCCAAAAAAATATACGAAATTATAGTACACATGACCTATTAAACCCATACTATTTTCCTTGAAGAGGACAAAAGCTGTAAGCGATGTATGAGCCATAAAACAGAGTAGGAAAGACAATGGCGGAGTTATCAGGAAGCGAGCAGGGGGCATTACGCAAAGCAATCCAATCAGTTTATGGCGAGTCATCAGACTTAAAGATTTTTGTAGCAGAAAAGCTGAACAAAAACCTTATCGATATTACCGATGATGAAACACTCAAAGCTCGTGTTTTCGGAGTTATTCAGTGGGCCGAGCGAGAAGGTCGTCTGGAGGATTTGCTTGCAGCTTTAGAAGTTGCTGATGAAACTGCCGATCGGAGCGATGTCAAGAATCTTTGCAGAGAGTTACGTATCAGGCTGAACCCACTGGCTGATCGCGACAATCTTCCTAGTGCAGATTTGCTTGCAGATTTAGATAATCTGTTTCAGCACTTCAATGAACACACTGATTTACCCTATGTTCAAATCGCTCTTCGATCGGCGTTTCAGGTCGTCTTCGATCGCTCATTTCAGCTCATGCGACCCGATCGGCCTCGAACGGATTCTCTAGCGGCGATTCAAACACTTCTATCAAGCTATGAGCCTGAGCTATCTATTCGATTTGTCGAACGTGCCATTACAGAATTTCAGAGATCTGAGAAGGCATCTACAGAAGATGCGGCAGACTTTTTCCGGGCATTACACGGCTGGCGGCAGGAGACAGCTAGTAAATTCAATGTCCCAATGCCTCCTCCTGTACAAGAGTCTCCTAGAGAGCAACAAGGGTATCTTCTCGTTGCTCTGAATGCATTGTTTCCCAACGTCCCTGATCTCAACGTGTCAGCTGAGCTTGTTTTAGGAGAAAAAACTGTTTCCAGAGGAGTTGAGCATCCTTGGGCTACTTGCACCGTTGATGGAGTCGCCGATCGCCTATCTCAATGGATTTTGTCGGCTGAGCATGCACTTGCTGATCAGTGTTGTAGTCGGCTTTGCATTGAACTGTTTGTGCCTTGTCATTTGTTGGAAACAGTGGCAGATGAGGCCGATGGCTGGACTATTCACAACATTCAGAAGAAGTCGCGCTCGTTTAAGTGGCGCGACTATGTGATGCGATCTCTAGAACGGGTTGTCCATTCGCCTCTTCAGGCTCGCTTGACTAGAAATTGGGAACGGTTAGAGGAATCAAATCGGGATCTGACCAGTTCCAAAACTTTGCATGAGCACTTTCACGTTCAGTCGAATCATCCAAACGTTGGTGAGTTGGAATATTTGGAGGCTCCTGGATTAAGCGTAGTTGCCGAACTGACATCAAATGCTGAAGAACGGCAGGAACTGCTAGCAGATGTTGTCAATTCTGGCGTTCCGATCGCACTTTGGTTTGGCTCCAAAAACCAACAATCCTTAGAAGAACGACGGGCAAGCTTAGAGCGCATGTTGCAGGAAGTTGACGTAATGGACTATGCGCTCCTGTCGCGCTCCTGGAGAAAAATGCGATCTGAGGATAATGTAAGACTGCTGGTTGATTGTCCTCACCGATCGCCCAGCTTGCCTGACCCAGACACCCGAGAAGATGACGCTATGGTGTCTGATGATGGTTAATTTCTCTATCTTGACTGCTCTAACTTAGTCGCTCTCTCCTCACCGATCGCCCATGACTTGGAAATACAAATACTTTCAGGGAAACATACCTGAGATAGGGTAGTTTCAAATGAAGATAGCCGTAGATTTTTTAACGGGATTGATGACAAAAGAGCTTTGGGTACTACCAATTTGATCGATGGCCGTCAGTTTATTGACCATGAATGCCCTGTAGGCATTGATGTCAGCAACGTGGATGGTCAAAATATAGTCGTAATCACCACTAACGTGAAAACATTCGGAAACCTCTTCCAGTTGTTGCACCTGCCGTTCAAACCTGAGAATGTTCTCTTTGGTATGTTGTATTAGACGTACTTGACAGAGCACACTGAAATCGCGTTTTACTTTTTTTTTGTCAATGAGGGCTACGTATTGTGTGATCACACCATCACGCTCCAATCGTTTGATACGTTCGTACACAGCGGTGGTTGAAAGCCCTAGGGCATGGGCATACTGTTTTGTGGTCTTTTTACAGTCTTCTTGCAATAGGTCAACTAGCTGTTTGTCAAATGTGTCCATAGCGAAAACGAATAGATTTCTAAAAAATCAAACAATTAGTTAGTAATATAGAATAATTTTCTACTAATACCAATTAATATAGTTTAATATACTATACTTTATCAATTTAATTGTAAATATATTGTATATCATTTAATTTTAAAGAATAAATTATTTTTAACATGGACTATAAATCTGCAGAAAAAATTCAAGCCCTTCAATATTTTGGGGAGTATGGTGGGGTAAATCCTTCGATTTCCGACTCTTCGACCTATACGTTTTTATCGGCCAAAACGATGTTTGACACGTTTGAAGGAAACACCGAGGGCTGCTATCTTTACAGTAGGCACTCTTCGCCCTCAAACCTCTATCTAGGTGAAGCTTTAGCAGCCATGGAAGGTACTGAAAGCGCCAATGTCTATGCCAGCGGCATGGGGGCCATCAGTGCAGTGATGATGCAACTTTGCCATGCCGATGATCACATTGTAAGCAGCAGAACCATTTATGGTGGCACTTACGCTTTTATGAATCATATTCTCAA
>CAKZMO010000085.1 GCA_937128595.1 uncultured cyanobacterium
TCGTCCGATGGACGGGCTTCGCCAACGCGCAGCGTCTCCAAGGGAGAAAACCCAAAAATATCAAACTTTGCGTTGGGTTCGCTATCGCTTAACCCAACCTAGCCAATTAACTATGTTGAACCACTACAGCACTGCAAAACTGGCTCAGTCCGTTTTAACGGACTTGTTGCCCGTAGCCCTCAATTGATTTGTGGGCGTTGCTGCGATCGCCCCATCTAACCCACCGCAAATTCTGTCAGCCGACGCGCATTGGGGTCATGAAACCCTAGCACAATCGCTTGTTTGGGAACACCTAACTCCACTAGCTGATTCGCAATCCCGACTTCAGTTCCGTCGTGCTGAATCCAAACCTTGTCACCCTTAATATCGACATGAATGAGACAACTAAATATTCGGCGATCGCCATCCCAACCCACCGTAGCCAACTGATAGTGATCGTTTTGTGTATCAAAGACCGTAAATTGCTCTAGTTCTCCATAGGCAGGTTTCACCTGGCTGTGCTCAGTCAGAACTTGCTGAATCCACTGGCGATATTGGGTTAGCCGATCCATTCCGCAACCTCCACTTGCTCCGGATCAAAAATGAGCAGTTTGACCTGATACTCCGCAATACTCAATTGCGCTAACTCCCCAGTAAAAAAGTTCCGATAGACCTTGATTGGAACCGCTAGATATAGCACTCGGTTAGGCTCTTTCAGCTTTAGAGCCACTCGATAATTGAGGAACTGACCCAGCGCACCATGAAATTCTGATATCAGTGAAGGAGCCAGAAAGCTCTTAATTTCGACTGCGATTTGAGCACCGTCCCTTTGCGCTGCAACTAAATCTTCAGCACCCAAGTCAATTTCGAGCCGTCCCGAAGACAGTTCCAAAATCAGAGGGTCATGAGTGATGCGCCATCCATCTTTTTGAAGCGCAGCCTTCACCGTATTGTGATAAGCATCTTTTGCTGACATACAGATTTGGAGGTCGCTTTGGATCAGAGCAATCCTGAACGATCACTATTGTACGGTCAGGGTCATCCGTGTGGTAAAGAGAGGAGGCGTTCACGTCGTGTCTCCAAAAGAGAATCGCCCCACATAAACCTATCCCTAATGTGTTCGTCACTTTATAGACTTGCCGAGACTTTTTGTGCAACGAGTTCTACGATGTTTCGGACGATACAGGCTTCTCCACCCGATGAATAACCTCCGCTTCCCAAGCTGCTACCACCAAACAACGAGCCAGAGCAACCTAAGCTTACTATTCCTCCTATGTCCAAGTGGCCTTCACTCTCCTCATCAGAAATTTCAATGTCAAACTCTTCTTCCAGTGCTAGTACCAGTTCTATGAGATCTAATCCATCTCCACCCAGATGATTGGAGAGATGGCTATCTAAAGTGACCTCACTCTCCTCAACACTGAGTTGTTCACAGATGACATCGCGAACTTGAACAAAAATTTGGGCTTTGTGTTGATCGCCACCAAATTTGTCCGTCATTCGTCTGACTTCTTCGAGCATTTCAGGTGTCAGAGGTTTGGGAGGTTCGCGTCGTATGGTCGGAGTCTCTGGGGATGGAGCATTTTTCAGATTAGTCGGATTGCATTGCGAATCTGGGTTTGAGTGAAGCTCCGTTGATTGTGCAGATTGATCAGCGAGATTAGTCTCAACAACCGATTGTTGTTGCATGATTCGTTGAACTCGCGCATCCACAACATCTCGAACCAGCGTGAACTGCGCCGTATGACCGCTCTGTTGATAAATTTTTGTCGCTATTTCCCATACAATCTGGTCACGCTTAGAGTGCAGCATCGCAGGGCTAGCCTTATCACTAGAAATTATTTCATCGAGAAATTGAGCCGATATGGTTTTGAGTAGCGATCGCCCATATGCATCATTCATCGGCCAATTCCTGCTGTTTGTAGAGTCAGTTCAATCTACAAACCTTAAGTAGAAGCTCAGGACTTCAGTGCGATCGCCATTTTCCGCTATGCTCAAGGACGATTCAGCTTTGCATTCTTCACCTCACCCTGCATCGACTATGACCACGCGCACTCTTGTCTACATCGCGCTTTTTGCAGCTCTGGTTGCCGCTCTGGGATTAATTCCGCCGATTCCCCTGCCGTTTTTGCCCGTACCCATCACCGCCCAGACCCTCGGCGTCATGCTAGCCGGATCGTTGCTAGGAGCAAGACGCGGCGGCGCGGCGCTGCTGTTGTTTTTGCTGCTGGTCGCAGCAGGTTTGCCCATCTTGTCGGGCGGACGGGGAGGATTAGGCGTTTTTCTTAGCCCTTCAGGTGGGTTTTTGCTGGGGTTTCCCCTGGGTGCATTTGTAATTGGCTGGCTGACCGAGCGGCAAGCACCAAAGCGTCGGTTCCTGAAGCGATCGCAACGACTCGCCCTACCTCTAGCAATTACCTGGAATCTGCTGGGCGGCATTGTTGTGATTTACGCCATCGGCATTCCCTGGGTGGCGATCGCCGCTCAAATGTCGTTCACAAAAGCGTTAATCGGCTCTGCAATCTTTATTCCGGGCGATGTGGCAAAGGCAGTGCTGGCAGCGATCGTCGCTGTTAGCTTAGAGCGGGTTTATCCCCTCCGCAATTCGTTTCAAGCCGAGCAAAAACGAGCGTAAACAGCTCATGATTTGCCCCAGACTCACCGCCCATGCCCGACTCTAAGACTATTCAGCCAAACCGCATCACCGATGGCTTGATTGCATTTGCCACCCAGCATCCAGAGGCGATCGCCCTCACGATCGGCACATCTCAAACCCCTCTGCACTGGACGTATGGCGAAATGCTCGACTCTGTGCAGGCGATCGCGGCTCAGGTTTCAGCTCTGAGTCCTAACGAAACCATCAATCGTCAGGCGTTGCCTCAGCAGCCCTGGGTAGCGTTGCTGTTGCCCAACCGGGCCGAGTTGCTGACCTATTTTTTCGGCACGGCTTTGGCGGGCGGTGTCGCGATGGTGCTCAATCCCGACTGGAGCCAAGCACAAATCACAACACTGCTTCAACGCTGGACACCTGATGTTCTAGTCACAGAAATTCCGATACTTGAGGGCTTGAAACAGTCAGGAATGTGGGAGACACTACAGCGTCATAGCAATATAAAGGCGATCGCCCTTCCCAATTGTGAGTTGAAGGCGATACGGGCTACGCCCAGGCAAGCCAACGCTCCCAATTTGCCGAACCTTACTAATCCAAACCTCCTGACTCCTGACTCCTCCCTCCCCTTCTACATCGGCTTCACCTCCGGCACCACCGGCCAGCCCAAAGGCGTGATTCGCAGCCATCAGTCTTGGATCAACAGCTTTCAAGTCAGTCGTCAGGTCTTTGGTTTTGCCCCAGACGAAACCCTCCTGGTTCCTGGCTCGTTGGTTCACAGCCTGTCGCTCTACACCGCCATCGAAGCCCTCACCCAGGGAGCCGCCCTGCATCTATTACCCAGCTTTCACCCCAAGCACGCACTCCATTGCCTTAGCTCAGAACCAATCACTCGCCTAGTTGCGGTGCCAACCCTTTTGGGGGCGATCGCCCGTGCTATTCAACGTCGCCATTCATCTTTCCCCTCGATCCGCTCCATCATCTCTGCCGGATCAAAACTTAGCCCCAAACTGCGTCACCAGCTCCAGCAGGGATTTCCTAATGCAGCAGTATTGGAATATTACGGTGCTTCAGAACTCAGCTTCATCAGCCTTGCTTCATCACAAGATAATGTGCCGCTCCATTCCGTCGGGCGACCCTTTCCAGAAGTCACAGTCAGCATTCGACTCCCCACAGGAGAAGCCGCTTCCATAGGCGAAATCGGCCAAATCAGCATTCAGAGCGCCATGATCTGTTCTGGCTATCTCGACCCCACAGACGGCACAGGCTTTCGGGTTGAGCAGGGCTGGGCAACGGTGGGCGATCGCGGCTGGCTCGACGACCAGGGCTTTCTCTATCTGGCCGGACGCGAACGCGACATGCTGATCTGCAATGGGGTGAATGTCTATCCTGCTGAGGTCGAAGCGGCTCTGCTCGACCATCCTGATGTTGAAGAGGCCATCGTCCTTGGACTACCGGATGACTGTCGGGGCGATCGCCTCTGTGTCGTCGTCAAGCTCAGCGACGGACATCTACTCGATCGCGCTAATCTGACTCATCATCTCCGTACTCGACTGGAGCCAGCCAAATGTCCTCGACAGTGGTTTGTCATCGATACCCTGCCACTCACCTCTAGCAGCAAGGTAGACCGGGCAACGCTTTTGAGTCAGTTACTCAGCAATCATCCCTCTCTGCAACGGGTGAGGTAGAAGATGGCGATCGCTTTTGCGTCATGAATTCGAAGGATTCAGCTGCAATCCATGCCTACTAAATGTGTTCGGTTGAATTCTTCTTTCAAAGACTGCAAGGCGTGTATTAAGCTGTTAACGCTCTAGCGTTAAGATTCTGGACTATGGCTGTCTACGCAGATCGCGAAGCATTTATTCCCTACCGACGAGCTGATTTGGTTGATCTCTGCCTCGAAGACGGGAAACTTTCCCCAGCGCAAGCTCAGGAATTCAAAAATTTTTGTGAAATTTTATCGGCCTATTATCACTTCAAGTTCCACGCATTCGTCGAAACTCTTAAGCAAAACTATATTCCTTTTGATCCCAACGAAGATCAGCAGCTACGAATTCCGCCTACCCTTCAGCAGCGTCAAGAGATGGGAGAAAAGCTGCTAAGAGCATTCCAAGCCATTCTCGAAAGTGCGAACTATTGCTCCCTTTCAAATCAGACGCTGCAAGCAGCATTTCAAGAGTCTTCGCTCATTGATCTGAAGACAGAAGTGGACTTTGATGATTTCGAAATTGTGTCTTGCTATTATCGAGGAATCGTTTCTAAAGTCATTTCGTTTAGAAGATTTTTTCAAAAAAGAAAGCGCAGCGTCAGCATTTTTGAACGAGTCGTACTGCTGATCAAATTCAAAGAAAAAGAATACTTTAGAGCAAAGAAAGTAAATCCAAAGCGGCTCCGATTTACGCCTGGAAAGATGTATGTCTATTTGTACAAAAATGTTCCTAAATTTGACATCGAGCTATTGTTTCCCAATGTCAATACGAGAATGACCTTAAAAGATCGGTTGCTGTTTGGAGTTCCAGCGATCGGAGCCGCTATTCCGCTAGCCTTGCGGGTGGCTCCTCAGATCTTACTCATTGTCAGCATTGTCCTATTTTTTCTAGGGATGCCCGCTTTTGTGGAGTGGCTTCAAGTAACGGAAGAACAAGCCCGAAATCTTTTGCCTATTCTGGTGGCGTCTATGTCATTGGCGATCGCTCTCGGCGGCTTTGCCTTCAAACAATACAGCAGCTATCAGGCCAAAAAAATCCGGTTTCAAAAAAAGGTAACAGATACGCTGTTTTTCAGAAGTATCGCCAATAATCGTGGGGTTTTTCAACTGCTTACGGATGCGGCTGAAGAGGAAGAGTGTAAGGAAATTATTCTAGTGTACTATCACGTATTAACAAGCCCTGTTTCTCTTACCGTCAAACAACTTGACAATCAAATTGAAGCTTGGATGCTTGAAAAATTTGGCACAAAAATTGATTTTGATATTCAAGATCCGATTCGCAACCTATCGAGCATTCAAGGAAAGGTTAGTTCTTACTTACGAGTTCCACATTCACTAGATAGCTCGAACTTAAAGACTTCAGATTCATTAGAAGTTCAACAAGAAAACGTGATTCATTCGCAGGTCGCTCCATCACCTTCATCTTCTCAAGAACTTCATCCTCTTTTTAGCTATGATGATCAAGGCTATTGCACGGTACTGTCCCTGCATGAGGCCAAAAAAGTACTAGATTATGTGTGGGATCATGCCTTTGCCTATGCCAATAAAAAACCTGATCGCAATGAGCCAGACGAAGAGACGACTTCCAATTCGTCGCTCGCATAAATTTGCTGACATAAATTTATTTTTAAGTCTTTTGAGTGATGTCCTTTTTAACGAAGTGTTTGAAGGTAATTATTCACAAGCAATGACAATCTTTATTGACAGAAAAACGTCGGAAGGTTGAAAGAATTCTAAAGATTAGAGTTTCGTAACCAAAAACACTCGCAAAAGGTCATTTTTTCTGTCATTGTCTATGCTATTGCTTGGAAGCAGACCTCTGGAGGAATGGAATTATGAGTCAAAGCCTGCTGGAACAACTCCGCAAGATGACGGTTGTGGTCGCAGACACAGGAGACATCCAAGCGATTGAAACATTCAAGCCTCAAGACGCAACGACAAATCCGTCTCTGATCACAGCAGCAGCTCAGATAGAGCGCTATCAAGACATCGTAGATGACACCCTCAAATGGGCTCGCGAGCAAGTAGGCGATGGGGTAGACACCAAAGAAGTTCTCGCTAAGGCGATCGATCAGCTCTCTGTTGCCTTCGGTCTTCGCATTCTCAACATCATCCCAGGACGCGTTTCTACTGAAGTTGATGCGCGACTCTCCTATGACACCGAAGCGACCATCGAAAAAGCTCGATATCTGATCAGCAAGTACAAAGAGGCTGGTGTCGATTCAAGCCGAGTGCTCATCAAGATTCCTTCTACCTGGGAAGGAATTCAAGCGGCTGAGGTTCTTGAGAAAGAAGGGATTCACTGCAACCTAACATTGCTATTTGGAATTCACCAAGCGATTGCTTGCGCAGACGCAGGCGTCACCCTAATCTCACCTTTCGTTGGGCGAATTTTGGACTGGTACAAGAAATCAACGGGCAAAGAATCGTATCCCGCACCAGAAGATCCAGGGGTCATGTCTGTGACCAGCATCTACAACTACTTTCGAAAATTTGGTTACAAGACCGAAGTGATGGGAGCGAGCTTCCGAAATCTCGGAGAGATCTGTGAGCTAGCAGGATGCGATCTGCTAACAATCTCCCCAAGTTTGCTGAAACAGTTGGACGAGACCCATGAAGATCTGCCCCGCAAGCTCGATCCTGCCAAAGCTGACGACATGGATATCGAAAAGCTGACCATCGACAAGGCAAAATTCGATGAGATGCACGCCGCCGATCGGATGGCTAGCGAAAAGCTAGAAGAAGGAATTAATGGATTTTCGAAGGCGATCGCCAACCTAGAAACGCTTCTAGAAGCTCGGCTTGCTCGGATCGAGGGAGCCGACACTCTCAGCCATGCGGCTCACGATGTGTTCTTGGTCTACGACCTCGATGGAGATGGCTTCATTACCCGCGAAGAGTGGATGGGAACCGACGCCGTCTTTGATGCGCTAGATAGTGACAAAGATGGAAAGATTAGCCCTGAAGAAATGGCTGCTGGTCTAGGTGCTGCTGTCCAGATGAGCTAACTGAGCCATCTTCACGTGTTCAAAGGGTGATACGCTCTCGTCTCTTTACACTCTTCGGAGGTTGAGAGGCGAGAGCGTTGAGTTAAGAGACTTAATTTTCCTTCGAACTTCGATAGAAGGAGCTTCAAGGCTGTCTCTCAAAACAAGCCGATCATAAAGATTCGTGAGTTACAAAAGAATCTTTGTGATGTCTCCTGGACAACGCTACTTTTGCTGAATAATCATGTAAATCTAAGGCGGTCAGCCCGTTTGTTTCGGAAAACTTTGGGGAACTCTACCCCAGAGTCAGATCTGGTTGAGAGGCTAACCCAGCTCAGTGGTAGCTCTCAGAACACCTGAGTCCTTGTGAGGTTCTGCCTCAGATTCGCTAGAGATGATCAACCGACGGAATCGTATGCGTTCTCGCTCCATCCCTCTCAAAAAAGTAATGATTCAGTGTGGACTATCATGTCTCGGCGTCCTCGCGCTGATGTCTGTAGGCACAGCCTCTTCGCTTCACGGACAACGTGATGGGACACAAGTTTCTCCACTGCCTGAGTCACCATCCTCCACTCCCCAAACAACGGCACTAGCGACTTCGCCATCTAAAAGGGCTGATGTCACAGGAGAGGCGATCGCCCCCGACAAGGAAAGTGAGGCAGCTTGTCTTCAACCTGAGCGTTCAGCCCAAATGCTAGTGCATCAGGTAACTCAACAGACGACCAGTCTGGTGAGTTGGATTGACAATCCTGACTACTCGCTGCAATACGTGCTCAACACATGGGCTCCAGAGCTAGTGGCCCATCTTTCCGCTCGTCCCTGGCCAACAATTAGCGATCGCGCTCGGCTGGCTCGCGTTCCCATCCTGATGTATCACGACATCCTCCCCCGCAAAGAGGTATTTTTTGATGTCACCCCTGAGGAATTTGAGCAGCACCTCCAGATGATTCAGGAGAACGGACTGACTCCAATCAGCCTCGACCACCTGATGCTGCATCTGCAATCAGGGGTGCCGCTCCCAGCCAAGCCTGTGTTGCTCACTTTTGATGATGGATACCTAGGCCACTACGACTACGTCTTCCCCCTGCTCAAAAAATATGGGTATCCTGGAGCGTTTTCCATCTACACCTATAAAGTCGGACGAGACCACGGACGTCCTGGGGTGAACTGGGCTCAGCTTACCGAGATGGCGGCCGACCCACTGGTTACCATCGCAGCTCACAGCGTCACTCATCCTAGAGATCTACGCCAGATTGAAGTCGATGAAGAACTACAGGAAGAAGTCAGCAAATCTAAGCGGGTTTTGGAAGAGCGATTGGGAGTACCAATTCGCTATTTCACTTACCCCGAAGGCAACTACGATGCCCGCGTCGCCGGAGCCGTAGAGAATGCAGGGTTCGTTGCTGCCTTAGCGATGGACAACGCAGAAGATCGATTTGCAGGCGAATCTCCTCATCTGCTCGCCATCGATCGCATGGGGCAGTCGCAAATTGAACGGGCAATCGACGAATCCTGGGGAGGATTTCCGCTACCCGGTTTTGGCAACTCCTTCAATTTTTCCACGGCCATTCACAAAACCGTACACGAAGACGAAGAGCTAGAATTAACCCTATTTTCCGGGGGCAAACCTGTCACGATTCATGCCGATAGTCGCTACTCCGTGGAAGAAATCATTGCTGATACCAATGTCGCAGCGGCAGTCGATGGAGGCTTTTTCTCTTTGAAATATCTGGACTCAAATGTGATGGTTGGCCCAGTGCTCAGCCAAAGCACAGGAGAGTTTGTTCCGGGCAATCCAGGCGAAAATCCCTTACTGATAGGTCGCCCCCTTGTTCTCATCAGCGGCAATTCGGTCAAGTTCATCCCCTTTGACCCAACTCGACACAATACGTTAGAAGGGATTCAGGCAGAAATGCCCAGCGTAACAGACGCCTTCGTTTCAGCCGCGTGGCTGGTGAAAGATGGCATTGGCCGCGATCCACAAAGCTTTGGCAGTCTGTTCGATTTTGATGCCTATCGCCACCGCGCATTTTGGGGCATCAACCAGGCCGGACAGCCCACTATCGGCATTACCCATAGTCGCGTTGACTCGGTCTCACTGGGCGAAGCTTTGGCTGAATTAGGACTACGAGATGCCGTCATGCTTGATTCCGGTGGCAGTACGTCGATGGCCTACGGCAGCGAAACTCTGGTAAGAAACTACATCCCTCGCCCCGTGCCCCATGTAGTCGGACTAGTGCCTCAAGCCACAGCCGCAGAATCTGGGTTGAACTGTGCGATCGCCATGAATAACGACGATCGCGACTCTCTCTTCCCGTCGGATCGCCGCTGATTGCCAAAACGAGTCTGAGCAGAAAGAAGCAGGTCACTGAAGCGCAAGTAGGTCGATCTCATCCGCGACTTGTAGAGCCTTTTGTTAGAGAGCTCCATAAGTCGCGGCTGGGATTACGAGTCTTCAACATCATGAGTCACCATAGTTGACTGTAATCTTTAGCACCGTGGTGTTTAGCACGATGTATAGTTCCATTGGTATAGTGCTACGCGTTGATATAAAAACCAATAGTTGATGGAGAAGCCGCGCGGTGCGCGGCTTCTCCATCAATATCTGTCCTAACCCATCTGCGCATTGCTATAATCAGACTTTTCTATCATCATTCGCAACAAAATATGACCAACAAAATGACGATACCGCTCAAGAGCATGGCTCTATTTGTCCGATGACAGATTGTAGCGAAGCTGTTTGAGCTTGCGATAGAGCCAGGGCACACCTAGATACAGCATAAAAAACAGATTGCTCGATTGTTCAAATAGCTGAAACTTCTGAGCGTGGTAGCGATCGTCCCAATAGCTAACGCTGCTTTGAAATCGAGTTTGCCAATCCAGCGGGAAAAAGACCAGTGGCCCATCATCTACATGGGTGAGGATATCGACGCCCGTGTGGATCAGACAGGCCAGCAAAAACCAAAATAGCCAGCGCGATCGCGAACCAATGCGACGGCGCGATCGCCACACTAGACCCAGCCCAGTCAACAAAAGCAATGGAGCGTGGAGAAAGTTGTGAGGCCCAATCCACAGCGGATGGTTGAAAAACAGCTCATCGAACATGCGCTGAAACGCGGCTCCCATTTCCCAGCCCAAAATCCAGTGATAGTAAATCGCTCCGCCAATGGACAAAATCCACAAGGGCAGATCGGGAGCGACCGAACCGAGTAAAAAGGCTGATTTGACAATGGGTACTCTGGGCGATGCTTTTTCGAGCACGGCAGTCATTAAAAAATGAGAAGGCGTATTCATAGGCGATGAGAAGCATCCGCAGGGTCGTCAGAAACAGAGTCCCAAATTAAAAAACAGATAAAAGCACAGCTTCTATAGTGCTACGCGCTGATGTAAAACCAATAGTTGATGGAGAAGCCGCGCGGTGCGCGGCTTCTCCATCAATATCTGTCCTAACCTATCTACACATTGCTATAGAAACGACCTTAATTTGAGCAGAAGAAAGCATTTTGCGTTCTAGTCAAAATCCGAGAAGGTTGCTTTGACTTTATCGTTGTTTTGAAGATGTTGCGCGATCGCCCAGCAACTCCGCTCAGCAATGCGAGCACGTTCAACTAAGACAATCTCAGTCACGAGCCAAGAATTCCTGAGATCGACTCGTGAACAGAGAACCATCGGTAGAGATGAGTTCAATGGGACTCAACGACAAGAAAACCGAAGAGCAGTGGCGATCGCTCCCCATTGTCCCAAGATCGCCCCTGCTAAAGTTGAACCTTGCACAAATGTCACTCGAACAAGAATAGCCTTGTCCACTGTCGGAATAAGGTCAGTGACGAGAGGTTGCGCCGCCGGGCTGCCCGGATTCATCAACAAGCTCAATCCGAGGCTCAAGAGCATAGCCGCTATAGCTCCGACGATCGCCCCAATTAGCCCGACTCGAACAAATGGAGTAATCGAGCCGGATTGATTGCAAAAAAACGCATAGATCAGGCAAAAGACAACCAACATCAGGGTCAGCCAAAAACCAGCTAAGGTTCCAAACAGCGTTCCATATAGCAGCGCTCCGACCCGACCTATAATCGGATCGAATGTAGCGACAGGTTCGGCAATAAGAGTATCTTCAACAAAGGCATGTTGCCAGTAATACTCTGGGTAAAACGTGTAGAGGAGCTGTTCTTGAAGAATTCCCAGGCCGATTCCGACCAAAATGCCAATCCCTAAGATCATCCCTCCCGTCCAAAGCAGCATTGCGTGCGATCGCCCCAAGATAGCTCGACGCTGCGGATGTCTGACGGTTTTCTTCATGCATTTTCTAGTTGGAGATAGATAATCTCTTCATTCAGGGAATGTCGGGTCAGACAGAAAAAATTGCGGAGTCAGTGCTGCATTCTGAACGAAGAGTTGAGGAGTCAACGTCACGCCTGATGTGAATTGATTTGTTTTGAAAGGCTTCATCTCAAGCGCTGAAACGTCCGCAAATCAGTTGTGGTCTGTCATAAATCCGTTAAAACGGACTGAGAGAAGTTTTCAAGATGGTTAGCCTATGTTCAGTGGGCTTCCTAAGCTCAGCCCGCCATTGATTCGCCGGCGAGCAAACAACGGAGTCAAAGCCTTTTGAGTGTGCGTCAAACGTTGAAGGCGTCCAAAGACGCTAATTCACATTAGACGTAAGTCAGAATGCCGAGCTGACTCTACGAGCATCGCACCTTCTAGTGCTGTTCGGTGTCGTAAGTCCGATTGATTCTAAAAAATCTACGACTACTATTACCATAGAAACCGCTCGCTAAGTGAGGTTCCATTCCAAGCGATCGCCCTTCAGACTTCTGAATGAGCTGAGATATTTTCATATATATAAAAGTTGAACGGGACTGACGGGATTCGAACCCGCAACTTCCGCCGTGACAGGGCGGTGCTCTAACCAATTGAACTACAGTCCCTTGTTTGAAAATACCCTTACTAGGCAATATGAATCCTTAGGGGCGACCTTCATTGTGCCTAGTATTTTTTAATTTGTCAAACGTTTTGCTGAATCTCCTGACAAAAGTTTGCTTTACTGACACCGTGAGATCAAGAAAAAGGAATCGTTACCCGTGACATCTTCAAACCCATCAGCACGACCCATGAGCGATCGCCCCGTTGCCTCTATTGATATTCGAGATGCAGAGCTCTCTGACCTAGAAGCCATTGTGGACATTTACAACTCAACCATTGCCAGTCGAAAGGTGACGGCTGATATCGAACCGGTGTCCACAGACAGTCGTCGAGATTGGTTTGATGCTCATACCCCTCAGACGTATCCTATCTGGGTTGCAGAACAAAACCAGGAGATAGCGGGTTGGCTAAGCTTTCAGCCATTTTATGGACGGCCTGCCTATCAGAAAACCTCGGAAATCAGCATTTACGTTTCGCCTGAGTTCAGACGCCAAGGCATCGGTCAACAGCTGATGAAGCAGGCGATCGCCCATAGTCCACAACTCAACTTCTCGACGTTGTTGGGGTTCGTGTTTGCTCAGAACGAACCGAGTCTAAGGCTGTTAAAACATTTTGGTTTTCAGGAATGGGGGTTTTTGCCCACCGTTGCCCAGTTTGATGCAGGCTACTGCGACCTAGTCATCATGGGTCTAAAGGTTACAGTGCCCTCCGTGTGAATCGGGATTCTCAAGCGACAATTTGTTAGAGGTGTCGTCCGCCTCTCCCCAGATGTCAATCTAGTTCAACACCGAAAGAGTCACAGTCACGATATCTTCAAGAACAGCACGGTCGGGGGAAACTTTTGCTACGACACAGAGACCATTGGCGCTATTAATCAAAAAGCGAGCCAGTGCGCGCAAATCTGGATGATGCTGAAGTTCTCCCTGTTTCTGGGCTCGTAGCAGCGTGCGATAAAAAGCATCTTCAACGGCAGCCATGTGAGCAGCAGCTTTTCCTGCTGCTTCATCATCGCGGATCGCCAACTCAACCATAGAGTTGATCATGAAGCACCCCTGACAACCGCGATCGCCAACCCAAGTAGCGACTAGTCCGTTGAAAAACTGACGGATAGCCTCCACTCCCTCGCTCGATTTGAGCAACGCCTTCAACCGTTGGCTGACGTGTTGATCTCGGTAGTGATCGAGAGCCGTCAGATACAGAGAGTGCTTGTCGCCGAATGTGTCATAGAGACTGCCCCGATTGATTTGCATCCGTGCGACGAGGTCTTGGATAGAGGTCGCTTCGTATCCTTTCTCCCAAAACACATCCATTGCTTGTTCCAGCACGGCATTGCGGTCAAATTCTTTGTGTCGTCCCATGACTCTTCTAAAAGTGGCATTAAGCGAGCAGATTCACGTTGAAATATTGAGTCCTGAGAGGATGTTTGAGAAGTCGTCAATATTACGTCAGATCCCCCTTACCCTCCTTTTAGAAGAGGAAATCGCTTGCAATATCTCCCTTCTGGAAAGGGGTTTGAGGAGAACGATCAGTCCAAAGCAGGCGCAAGAGATAAACTGAGTCGAGTTCAATTCTCGTCAAAGCCACTCAATATCAACAACCAGTCTCAAGAAGTTTCATGGCTCAATCGCTCAGCGAATTCCGAGGACAATCGTTCTGATTTGCCAAGTTCTGCGTTCACAAGCAACTGACCTTTTCTAGGATGAGATTACCCACGAAGATCCCATACCTTCGATCAGTTACTTTTGAAATTTTGGCCTCAACTTATTCAATTCTAAGAAAAAGTTACGGCTATGGTGACGGCCAATAGACCGAATCTGCACGCTCTTCCTACTGGGTCTATATTCTCGTTATGGATGGTTGTAGTCAGACTGCTCGACTAAAAATTGATTTAATCGCGTGGCTTAAAAGCCGTTTGAGCTTAAGATCCAGCTTTTATAAAGTTTTGCTTTCGAATACATCAAGTCGTGTAGAGATAATTGAGAAATTTCTTTGATCCAGTAAAGGAGTAACCTCAAGGTTCTAGGATTTAAGGGCATGTGCTTGCTGCACGGTTCAACCTCTAGAAATCATCCCAGACCGTATGAAATCCTACCTTGCTGCTGCTGTCCAAATGAACAGCTCTCCCGACTTAAACAAAAATCTCAGTCAGGCAGAAGATTTAATTGAACTAGCCGTACGGCGCGGCGCTGAGTTTGTGTGCCTACCCGAAAATTTTTCGTTTTTAGGGGAAGACAATATCAAAATCAGTCAGGCTGAGCATATTGGTGCAAGTAGTCGGAAATTTTTAGCGACGATGGCACAGCGCTACCAGGTCATGCTGCTTGGAGGTGGATTCCCTGTTCCCACAGACGGCGGCAAGGTGCTCAACACAGCACTGTTGGTGAATCCGAGTGGCGAAGAGGTGTCTCAATATACAAAAGTTCATCTTTTTGACGTAAATCTGCCTGACGGCAATACCTATCGAGAGTCTAATACCGTTTTGGCTGGACAGGTTTTGCCCCCTGTTTATCGTTCCGAGACTTTGGGCAAGTTGGGGTTGTCAGTTTGCTATGACGTGCGCTTTCCAGAACTTTATCGCCACCTTGCGAACAAAGGAGCCGAGGTACTGATTGTGCCAGCAGCGTTTACCGCCTTCACAGGCAAAGATCACTGGCAGGTACTGCTCCAGGCGAGGGCTATTGAAAACACCTGTTATGTCATTGCTCCGGCCCAGACTGGGCGACACTATGAACGCCGCAAATCTCATGGACACGCCATGATTATTGATCCGTGTGGCGTGTTTCTGTCAGATGCGGGAGTAGATTCGGGGATGGCGATCGCCTCCATCGACCCGTCGAGACTGACCCAGGTTCGCCAGCAGATGCCGTCTTTGCAGCATCGGGTCTTCGTTTAGACGGTGCTTTCCTGGCAAAGCTTATGCCAGCGAGTTCAAGCTTTGATGTAGCCAATCAACCGTTTCGGTTAAAAAACATGTAGTAGAGTAGACGGAATGAGTTCTGTCGAGTGCATGGTTAATTTCACAAATGTAGTGACCGCTAACCCTGCGATATGGTTTGCTTCACCCTACGAATCCACAATGCAGCCGCTTTTGGCGACGGCATCAGAAGCGGAAAAGGGTTCATTCGTTCTAGCGGGCGTTTTAGTAAGCCTCATCGTTATCTATCTGTCAGCCAAACTTTTCGGAGAACTATGTGCCCGAATCAATTTGCCTCCGGTTTTAGGCGAATTGCTTGGTGGTGTTGTGGTTGGTGTTTCGGTGTTGAAGCTCATCGTCTTCCCTGAAAGTTTGGGGGAAGGTGCTGACTCTCTTATTGTTAGTTTCTTACAAGCGACCGCTGGGCTAGACCCCGAAATTTCGACTTCGGTGTTTGAATCTCAAAGCGAGGTCATTTCCGTTCTGTCGGAACTGGGCGTCATCTTGCTTCTATTCGAGATTGGTTTAGAGTCTGACTTGAAAGAGTTGATTCGAGTTGGGCCGCAGGCCGCGATCGTAGCGGTTGTCGGGGTTGTTGCTCCTTTCGCTTTGGGCACTGCTGGTCTGATTGCTCTGTTTAACGTCGCGACGATCCCTGCAGTTTTTGCCGGGGCTGCCTTAACAGCAACGAGCATTGGCATTACAGCGAAGGTACTGGCTGAAATTCAGCAGCTCAGCACCAAGGAAGGTCAAATCATTATTGGTGCGGCTGTTCTTGATGATGTCTTAGGCATCATCGTTCTGGCTGTGGTAGCAAGCTTGGCGAAGACTGGAGAAATTGATGTTCTAAACATCGTTTATCTGATTGGGGGGGCAGCAGCCTTTTTAGTCGGTGCGATTTTAATTGGACGCCTGATCTCTCCCTACTTTGTGGCCTTAGTAGACCGCATGGAAACTCGTGGCGAGTTGATTCTATCGTCACTCGTGTTTGCCTTTGTGCTGTCTTACATTGCGTCGGCAATTCAGCTGGAGGCCATTTTGGGTGCGTTTGCTGCGGGCTTGATTCTAGCTGAAACCGATAAGCGGAAAGAGCTAGAAGAGCAGGTTGTCCCGATTGCCGATATGTTCGTACCGATCTTCTTTGTGGTGGTGGGTGCTGGAACCGATTTGAGCGTGCTCAATCCTGCCGTTCCGAGCAACCGAGAAGGGCTAATTATGGCGCTCTTTTTGATTGCGATCGCCATCGTTGGTAAGGTCATAACGGGCTTTACGGTCTTCGGACAAGGCAACATCAACCGCTTGGCAATCGGTGTTGGAATGGTGCCACGGGGCGAAGTCGGTTTGGTCTTTGCTGGAGTTGGTTCAGCCAGCGGAGTGTTGTCTGAATCTCTTGAAGCAGCCATCATTGTGATGGTCATTATGACCACATTTTTGGCTCCTCCCATGCTGCGCTTTGTTTTCCAAGATGGAGAAGAAGACGCGACTGCCGATATGGGTTCAGCCGCATTGGAAGGGGCGAATGGGCAGGCTATGGATGCCAGCAGCTCAGATGGTTCTGGAGGCGAGGCCGTCGAGTCTGTGCAAGAATCGTCTTCATCTTGATAACGGGTGAAGTCAGGGTTTTCCCTATCGACAGGCTGAAGCTGTCGAGCTATCGTGATGGCTATCCTTGTTCGTATTGATGTGTTTTGCTCCTATCCACACGCACATCCCTTTTGAACATATATAGCCGTAATGACAGGTTCTTACATTTCGTCGGGGCGATCGCCCCAGTTTCCGAGGGCGCAATCCATGACAGGTTCCGACTGTCCTATTGGTATCTTTGACAGTGGTGTTGGGGGACTCACGGTGCTAAGGGCGATCGCCCAACGGCTGCCCCACGAGTCTCTCCTCTATTTTGGAGATACAGCTCGGTTGCCCTATGGCAAGCGATCGCAAGCCGAGATCATTCAATTTGTCCGAGAAATCTTGGATTGGATGACCCAACATCGAGCCAAGATGGTGGTGATGGCTTGCAACACCAGTTCTGCCTTAGCGTTAGATGAAGTTCGAGCTAAATACGATATTCCAATCTTGGGCGTGATTTTGCCTGCTGCTCGCGTTGCTGTGACGACGGGACGGCGAGTGGGTGTGATGGCGACGATGGCAACGGCATCGAGCCGAGCCTACACTCGAGCGATGCAGGAAATTGTGCCCGACACTCAAGTTTGGGAAGTGGGCTGTCCGGAGTTTGTTCCCCTAATTGAACAAAATCAAATCAACGCTCCTGAAACTCGCGCAATAGTCAAACGCTATCTCGATCAGCTACTGGAGTTCCAAATCGATACGCTCATTTATGGCTGCACCCACTATCCTCATCTAAAGCCTGTTGTGGATACCCTGCTTCCGTCTAGCGTGTGCCAGGTTGATCCAGCATTCTATGCAGCAGAAGCGGTTGCCAAAGAACTGAGATTGTTGAGTCTGGGCAACACGACAGCAGACCCAACTATCCGATTTGGCGTGAGCGATCGCCCCCAGCGATTTGCCAAGTTAGCGCGGCAGTGGTTGAGTTATACCCCAACCGTTGAACAGATTGATTTGCAAGCAAGCCAGGTTTTGCCAGCCGACAGCTTGCCGTCATCCACATCCCTTGATCTCTCTGCTGAGCATTTCCCTGTAGGATAAGGACTTCGGTCATTTACGGAAATCAGCTATGACGCTGCAAAACTTCCAAGTGTTTGAGCACGATCTGTCGCAGGAAGCTCTCGACGCCTACTCCGCCGCAGAAGCGATCGCCATTGATACAGAAACAATGGGTCTCGTGCCTCAGCGCGATCGCCTCTGCCTGATTCAGCTCTCTGATCCTCAGGGTCATGTTTCTGCGATTCGAGTCAGCCGGGGTCAGTCTGAAGCTCCCAACCTCAAACGTCTGGTCGAAACTCCCACCATCGAAAAAATCTTCCACTATGCTCGATTCGATGTCACAGCCTTGCGCTATCACCTCAGCATCGAAGCGCACCCAATTTTCTGCACCAAAATTGCCAGCAAACTAGCGCGTACCTATAGCCCTCGACATGGACTAAAAGAGCTGGTGAAAGAGTTAGAAAACATCGAGCTTGACAAAAGCGCTCAGAGTTCAGACTGGGGTAACGCTGACCAATTGTCTGACGAACAACTCGCCTATGCGGCTAACGATGTTCGCTATCTGAATTCCATAAAAAACAAGCTCACCGCTATGTTGCAGCGAGAGGGACGCTGGGCGATCGCTCAATCTTGTTTTGAATGTCTGCCAACCATCGTCACCTTAGACCTGATGCACTATTCCAATATATTTGAGCATTAAATCTTTAGAGACTTCCAAACCGATAGCCTTTGCCGTAAACCGTGTGGATTAGAGGAGTTTCACCTTCAGCTTCGATCTTGCGGCGCAGGAGTCGAATTTGGGCAACCAGGGCATTGCTGCTGGGCTGGGTTCCGGGCTTCCAAAGCGCTTGATGCAGCTCATCATGCAAAAGAACTTGGTTAGGATGGCGCATCAGATAAGCCAGCAGCTGACTTTCCTTTTCGGACAAATCAATGGAGCGATCGCCCCGAAATGCTAGCTGGTTTTCTTCATCCAAAACCAAATCACCCAACGTTAGACGCGAGGTGCGATCGCTTTCGCTGATTGTCGGCGGACGACGCAACAAAGCCCTTACTCTTGCCAGCAGTTCTTTGAGCTCAAAAGGCTTGACTAGATAATCATCAGCACCAGCATCAAGTCCCTCAACGCGATCGTCTACCGTATCTTTGGCCGTAAGAAACAGGACAGGCGTTGTGTTTCCTTGCGATCGCAGAGTGTGACAAATTTCGATGCCGCTCCGTTTGGGCAACATCCAGTCTAAAATCAGCAAATCGTAAAGCTGCTGATTCGCAAGAGTTTCTCCATCTGAGCCGGTATGAGCCACATCCACAAGGTAACCCTGCCGCTGTAACAGTAAGCTCAGCGGATCGGTCAGTTCAACTTCGTCATCCACCAGCAGAATCCGCATATCTCGTACAGTTCAGCGGCTTGACTTTACTGTTTTTAGTTTATATGAGATTGCTGAGCTATACCTCTCGAATGAACTCTCTTCAGCAATGACCTGAGACAATCTAAAAGACATAACCTTTGGGAGCTGACGATCGATGGTGCTACAGGTGTATTTTTTGCGTCATGGGGAAACTTCGTTCAGCTTAAACGGGGGCTTCTGTGGTCGGCTCGATCTAGATTTGACAGATAACGGACAGGAGATGGCGGAAGCGTTTGCAAAAGCCTATGCTCATATGCCTTGGAAGGCTATTTTTGCTAGCCCTATGAAACGCACGGTGCAGACCGCGACGCCGCTGTGTGAGGCGACAGGTCTGGAGATGCAGATCCGTGAAGGTCTTCGAGAGATGAACTTTGGCGACTGGGAAAAGAAGGGACGCGACGATGTCCAGTCGAATCACCTAGAAGACTACATTCGCTGGATGACCGAGCCCGCCTGGAATGCCCCCACTGGCGGAGGAGAGACGGCATTAGCGGTAGCAAATCGCGCCATGCCTGTGATTTCTGAAATTGAAGGTATCTGTTCGGATGGCCCTGTCTTGGTGGTGTGTCATAAGACAACCATTCGGATTATTTTGTGTCAGCTTTTGGGCATCGATTTGGGTCGTTATCGCGATCGCATCGACTGTCCAGCCGGGTCGTTGAGTGCGGTGCAGTTCGATGTGCATGGGCCTCTGTTGCGGCGGTTGGGCGATCGCTCGTATATGCCCGACCATTTGCAAGAGCGCATTGGCACCTAGTTCAAATTCAACTAGCTCAAACCCAGCAGCCATGACGTTTGCAAAAAGCTGTAAGAGTCGCATCATCAAGTGACGGTAGGTTGGCGTTAAGCGTGTCGCACAAATACTAGCCTTCCGGCATTTGTCTTGAGCCGAATGGAGGAGTACGTTTATCCATAGTGCCCAAGATAATGTTCGAGCTAGAGTTATGACAAGTCAGCCAAAATCCGAGGAAAGGAAAGCTCCGTTTGAAGAGACGATCGCCATTGAGCAGGTGACTCACTCCAGCGTTTTGAGCTACTTCTCTACGTTCAACGCTGGTGACTTTGATGCTACGGCAGAGCTGTTTGCTGAGGATGGAGCCTTGCGGCCTCCCTTTGAAGATCCGATTGTGGGGAATGAGGCGATCGCGGCCTATCTTCACAAAGAAGCAACAGGAATGCGGATCTATCCTCGCAAAGGCGAAACTTTACCCCATGATTTGCCTGACGATGATCTCGAAATTCAGGTAAAAGGCTACGTTCAGACGCCGATATTTGGGGTCAATGTGGGGTGGCTGTTTGTGATCACGCCTCAATCCACTCTGCGCTCAGTCAGGATTAAGCTGCTGGCTTCTCCCCAAGAGCTGCTCAAGTTGCGGCAATAAGGACTATTTCTGTGAAATGGCGATCGCCCCTTACTCAAAAGGGGCGATACGGGCTGCACTCAGGCAAGCCAAAGCCGAAGCAAAACCGGGATT
>CAKZMO010000086.1 GCA_937128595.1 uncultured cyanobacterium
CAGCAGGTCATCCATGAGTTGAATCTTTCCGCATCATTCCATGCTGTGCAACGCCTAAAATCAAGTCATCCAACCCAAACCCCATTCCAATGTTGGCCTCCGACTTCTAATCCAGCCAATGAGCTAGTTGCGTTCAAAATCGGCAGATTAGATTGCTGATCATAGAGAGTCAGCGTCGCCTGCCCCGTCATGGTGTCACGACAACAGAACGTCAGTCCATCCAGAGTGGGGGCACGTAAAGGAGTACCGGAGCGATCGCATGTTGCCGTTAGCTCTGCGCGATAGCGGGAGTTTTTCGCAATCATTTTCCAGCTTCCCCAGGGGGCGATCGCCCATTTGACTTGGCTATTCCAAGGGACAAACTCGTAAAACTTGCCGCGATAGTGAACGCCAATCATCGCGACTTCTTCCATTTGTCCAAGAACACTTCGCCGCCCGCCTCCTGCGGTCAGGGCTAGATCGGGTTCTCCATCGAACGCATTGCAGTTTACCCAAAACCACTTTTGCGGAAATGCTCCGCCCCAGTTTTTCTCAGCGTAGGCAGGAGCCTGTTGGAACTCATACCGTTGCCCGTGCCAGTCGATCCATCCTGAAGCCAGCCCGTGAGCCATCAAAATTTGCCAACCGGGTTCAAAAATTTGAAACTGCGACAGCCAGCCTGCGGTCGATTGCTGAGGGCTAGTAGGGTTTCCCCAGCCGTAGATGGGCTGAATTTGGTAGCTCCACTGCACGGTCGGGCTGGAATTCGTGCGTGAGGGGTCAGCGAGCTTGCCTTGATGTTGAGTTGCAGTGCCCTGGTAGCCTTCGGAGATTGAGGTGTTGAACGTATCGGGTTCGAGGTAGCCGGGAGACTGAGGTTTCTGGAAAGTTTTTGGGGAAGATGTCCAGTGGCCTAAGCCTAGTGCATTAGGCCAAGCCCAAAACTGCTGCACATCAGGAAAGGTGCGGCAAAAGTATTCGTCGTCAGGCCCCAAGATTTGAGCGGCACCGCCACTGTGAGGCTGTCCGCCAACGGGATCTTCGATGGAATACATAAAGGCAAACGACTGCCGCTCTTGGGGCAGCGTCACCCGGTAATACCAGCCTTCAAAAAACCGCTGGCGATCGCCTCCCCAATGGTAGCCACTATGGGGTGTTTGTCGTCTGGATTGAGAGCGAGACGTAAGGAAAGGCGTAGAAACCATTGCAATTTTGACGAATAGAAAACTGGCTTTGGCAAGACACGTTTCACCCCTCTGCACTGAAAGCTCATCACTCAGGCGAGGTCGAGAGAGCTTAAGGTAGCCAGACCGGCCGCAGCCCTTCCACAGGGATCGAATCAGGCTCTGTGTTGATTAGCTTACCTTCTTCGTTCTTCAAAATGGGAAAAAACCAAAGTTGACTGGTGGCAATCGGCTGACCGTCATTGCCGCGAAGAATGGAAGGACTACTCCCGTCGGTGAGTTTGACGACTTGATCAAACAGAATGCCGAGTCCATCTGGGGCAAGGCTCATGTGGATGTCTTGCTGAATGGGTAAGAGTAGCAGTTCGGTTGTTTCAAGGGTTTCTAGATGAATTGCCACTAGATAAGGCTGCTCTACATAAAGATCTCCAGGCAACAGCTGCGTGACCAAAGCGTAGAGATAGGTGCCAGTCGGGTCAAAGATTGCTTTCAGAATGGAGCCGTCGGTTTTGAGCAGCTCGTTTTCACCGCCTCGGTTAGAAACAAGATAAAGCGACTGAGTTGGGTCGCCGAGAGTGGCGTTGAACTTTACAGTGGCAGCTTCTGATCCATTTTGGGAAAACCCAAGCACCATGCCATATTGGGGCAGAAAATCTATCGGTTCTGATGGGCGATCGCCCGTTTCCTTTGTATCTGCCTCCCCGTTCTCTGCTTCCTCATCGGTGTTGAGCGATAGGATGGATAGCCCCTGTCCTTGCAGATACGCCAGAGTTTCACTATCGGGCATGACCAGAAAATCTCCTCCCGGTTCTGCCTCAATAGGATATGGAGATTCTCCAGGACGTACCATCCAAAGGCCAAACTCAGCTGGATTTTGCCGATTGACCCGATAGACCACTACAAACTCGCCGTTGGGTGCTAGGTCAAACCGCAAGTTCTGGTAGTCGTCACTGTCGAGAATGAGCTTAATTTCTCCCTCGGCAGGTACGTCATCAAGCACAGGAGGAGCGGTTGTATTGGTCGCGTAGGCGAGAGAGTTTGGAGCATCCTGCGTTCGAATCCCTGTTGAGACCGCATAAATTTGCTGGTTGAGTAACCCCTGCTCTTGAGACGTTCGATCGGTCGCTGAAAAGATGACGCGATCGCCTCTCGGATAAGGTTCGTAGTCCATGACGACCAAGGTTTCGGGGGTGAGAATCTGACGCTCTTTTTGCGTCAGGTTGTAGAGCACTAGTCGACCTTCTTCTTCCCCTTCCACACCTAAGTAGAGAAACGCGCGATCGCGCGTTTCAAAGGTGCCTTGATAGGGCTGAATTGAAACGGCGTCGTCCCTGTCGCTGAAGCGATCCCAGGCTCCGTCTAGAGTTAGTTCAAACTCATAGCCATAGGGAGCTGGAGCATCAAGCGTATAAGCCATGCGGCGGCCAGCCCAGCTAAATTTGCCGGGAATAACTTCGCGTTCTTGATCAGACACAATGGCAGATAGTGACAGATTGTCTTCCACCGACTGCTTATCCATCGGGCGGGTGAAGGTAAGGATAAAAGCGGTGTCTTCAGCCCCAATCTGCCGATCGTCCCAGCTAAAATTTCGAACTTTTGGGGCTGCACGATGACCGAAGAGAACAAGGATGGCGATCGCCACCATCAAGATGGTGATGAGTCCTAGCGCGGCACGATCGAGAGGCTGCTTAAACCGGGAACTCACTGCATCTGACGAGGAAGAAAAATTTAGCATGTTCTATTCGTGAAGTCCGCATCGTCAGTAAAGAACATCTGGCCCAAGAACCGCAACATAATCAAGGTCTTAATAGGATTGGGGCTGTTGCAGTGAAGTCCTTTGTTGTCCAGCAAATTCTGCGCCTTGCCGTCGGATCGGACTCAAAGTTAGGCGTCAAGTCTATCATTTTAAGGTGAAGAGACCTATCTTGGCGACCCAAGTTTCTGCTTATGCCTCGTTCTCCTGCTACACAAGTTGGATCAGAGATCTTTTTGATTCGCAATGTTTTAGACGCTCAGACCTGCAAACATCTGATCGAAGTCGCTGAATCGGGGACGTTTCAATCTGCTGGCATTTTGGTTGAAACGATTGACAACGCTGTTCGTAGTAACGACTTGATTCCCCTTGGTGGTAAAAGCTCGTTGGCGTCTTCAACTAATCAACTCGTTCTAAGCAAACTTGCTGTTGTCAAGCAATTTTTGTTTGAGCAATATGGAGTGAAATTTCCATATGCAGAACCCTGCTCTATTCTCCGCTATCAGACTCAGCAGTTTTACAAGCGCCATGTGGATAACATTTTGCTGGCTAGCCGATTTCAGGAGGTGGAGCAGGGTTTTCCGACTCGTGATATTAGCGTGGTCGGCTATCTCAACGATGATTTCAAAGGTGGCGAAACCTATTTCGATCGCCAAGAGGTGAAGGTAAAGCCCAAAGCTGGAGCAGTGTTAGTTTTTCCGTCATACTTTACTCATCCCCATGCCTCTTTGCCCGTTCGCCAAGGGGTGAAATACGCTTTTACGAGTTGGCTATACCACTAGAAAAAGCAGCGTACAGATTTTCGGGGATTTTGCTTCTATGGCTCAAGCAGAGTTCTTGCTTGTCCTAGCTTTCAGGAGTTTCGCTATCTGCGTCAGGCTTCACCTCGGGAACAACATCAGGTCGCTCTGCTGCTTCCCAACCGGGTGGACGCTTGGAGTTGTACCAGGCGATAGAGCCAATGGTTACAGCGGCAATAAAGCCGACGACGTAGACGAGCGTAAAGGATATCGGCAAGCCACCACCTGCGGCAGCGGCATCCATTAATACGAAGTTCATAGGATTCCCCTTTTCTTCATCAATCTTTGTTTAAGAATACAGAGTTACGTTTAAGAATACAGAACTACGTCATCTCTATTGTTATTTCTAGGGAAAGATTTTAATTCGCGATCGAAGCGCAAAATAGGTCGGGCGATCGCTCTTCTCTTGCTATTTTACAATTGTCTCTGAGGCTGTTGAGGACTTTTAGCAGCAGTTTCAGACAAACTTTGAAAGTAAAGGCGTCCTACGCCGAGGAGAAATGCGACGTATCCTACGGCTTCTGCAAGGTAGAGATGTTGGGTGTAGCCGAAGAAAGCTTTCAGCAAAATGCCAGGAAACTGACGATCGGGTAACACGCGACTCGCATCCCAAACCTGCGGCCCTAGAAAACAGGCTTGGTTAGTATTGGAGCAAATCGCAGCCCAGGTTTCAGAAGTTTGAGCGAGCGCGAGTGCAGCAGCATCAAAATGTCGTAGAGCTGTAATTACTAGTCCTGAGACGATTAGCAGCAGCAGCAGCCCCATTCCTTGAAAAAACAGTTTGAGGTTGATTCGAACTCCGAGTCGAAACAGTAGAAAACCGATGATCACAGCACCGATCAGTCCTGCGATCGCCCCTAACACTGGTACAAGCCCCTGCTGAAATTTTGCGGCAATGAAAATGACGGTCTCAAACCCTTCTCGAAGCACTGCAATCATAATCAGCCCAAAGATTCCCCATCCGGCGTTTTTTCCCTTTTGGAGAGCCACTGAAATTGACCCTTCAACATCTGATTTGAGCTGACGTGCTTGGCGAGTCATCCAAATCAGCATCCAGCTTAATAGGGCGATCGCCACGACGCTAAATCCACCTTCTACCAGCTGCTTGATCACTCGGGCATAGGTCTGATCCGAAGCATCCAGACCCGAAATGATGCCTATGAGCACAACGCCCACGAGGACACTAGCTCCAAGTCCAGCTCCAATGCCGCCGTAAACCCAGGAATTCAACCGAGACTGATCGGCTTTGTCGAGCGACGCCAGAACAATTCCTACGACGAGAGCGGCTTCCACTCCTTCTCGCAGGGTGACAACAAACGTTGGAATAGCGGCACTGAAATCCATCATGACTCAACTGTTAGTTCCAATAGTTCCAAAGAAATACGCAAAGTTTGAGTGGCTGAATCTTGCTTTGTAAGCCATGCTAACGTGTCTGGTAGACACTAGCGTGATTGAGGGGAAAGCAGCGAATCTATCCAAGTCAAGGTTCGTTCATGAAACGTTTGTCTACGAAAAGTTTGTCTACGAAACGTTATCGTCGGATAGAGCCGAAGCAATTCACATCGCATTAAGATATCGCTCTAAGATGCTGATAACGCTGTGCTGTTAGGAACTGTAGACCAAAAATCGGGTACGATCGCTCGGTAAAAGATCCCGATTTCTCTCAGACTCGTTAAAATATTCCATACAGAAGGGGCGATCGCCGCTACAGCATTCAAACTGTTTTTAGGTTCTACAGCCCAGAGTTTTAAGACAAAGTCGAATTGTGTGAAAGCTATGTCATCAGCCGTTTCTTCTACTCAAGATCAATCTTCAGCCCAGGCTATGGATGTCGAAAAGCATGGGTTGCCCGTTACCATCATCACTGGATTTTTAGGCAGTGGCAAAACGACATTACTCAATCACATCTTGACCAATCAAGAAGGGTTGAAAACTGCGGTATTGGTTAACGAGTTTGGTGAGATTGGCATCGACAACGATTTGTTGATTACAACCGGGGATGACATGGTGGAACTCAACAATGGTTGTATTTGCTGCACCATCAATAATGACTTGATGGATGCGGTCTACCGAGTCTTAGAGCGAGAAGACCGAGTTGATTATCTAGTGGTTGAAACAACGGGTCTGGCTGATCCGCTTCCGGTAGCGCTAACGTTTTTGGGAACAGAGTTGCGAGACATGACTCGACTCGACTCGATCGTCACGGTAGTCGATGCAGAGAATTACAGTCTGGATCTGTTCAACAGCGAAGCGGCGCAAAATCAGGTTGCCTATGCGGATATGCTTTTGCTCAACAAGGTTGACTTGGTTGACGAAGAAAGAATTGATTACTTGGAGTCGAGTCTTCGAAAGGTGAAGGAAGGAGCGCGCATTATTCGCACCACTAAAGCTCAGGTTCCTTTGCCGCTGATTTTGAGTGTGGGCTTGTTCGAATCAGACCAGTATTTTTCTGACTCTGATCAGGCTGAACACCACGACCATGATCATGGTGCGAATGGTCATGATGAGCACGGTCATGAGACCCATAATCACGACGCTCATGATCACAACGCTCATGATCACAACGCTCACAATCACGAGCACGAGCACCATGTGCATGACGAAAATTGTGGTCACGATCATCACGAACATGACCATTCGCACCATCTGGAAAATGACGGGTTTACGTCGCTTTCCTTTGAGACTGATAAGCCTTTGTCCATCAGAAAGTTTCAGTATTTCCTAGACAATCAGCTTTCAGAAAATGTCTTCCGCGCCAAGGGCATTATGTGGTTTGATGAGAGTCCCAAGCGTCATGTCTTTCATCTTAGTGGCAAGCGATTTACCCTTGATGACGAACCTTGGAAAGAGGAACCCAAAAATCAACTGGTACTGATTGGTCAAAATCTAGACCACGGTGAACTGCGATCGCAGCTCGAAGCGTGCATCTGTATGCCCACAGCAGGTCGCGGTAAGGGATTTGGTGTTTAAGAGGGGTTAAGAGAATTCTCTTTTGATCGTTTCTATCACTATTTGGTGGATTGACCTATCGGTTGATTCACTCGTTGACCTGCCACGCGGCTTCGAAGAAGTCGAGTTCGCATTGCATTGCGTAGTGATAAACCAAATGTGAAGAAGCGTTCATCTGTGCATATTGCTCAGCGAGTTGTCCGAGTTGGGTCGCCAGTTCTTTGAAGTCATCACTGCTGTAAGTTTCAATCCAGTCGGTATAGGTGTGAGACGACGTTGTTGTTTTAGCTAACGACTGACCCAGGAATGCATAGAGCCGCATACAGGGCAACATGGCGCAGGTTGTTACTCCAACATCCTGGCTCCAAGCAGTTGCTAGTAGAAAATCGGTGTAGCGACGGGTGGCAGATCCGGCTTCTACTTGGCTCAGCTCTACCGCCCATTCAGCGGCGTAGCTGTGGTGGAGTTTTAGTTCCTCTAGCACACCATTGGCAAGATTGTGAAATACCTCGAACCCTTTCCAGTCTGGAGCTTTAGCTGCTGCGATACTGTAGGCTCGCGCAAACGCTTCTAGAAAAAAGGCATCTTGCCCCACATAGTAGGCAAATTTTGACTTTGGAAGTGTACCGTCACCAATACCTTGTACAAATGGATGGTTGAGGCTGGCGATCGCCAACTCTTGTTCAGTTTGCCAAAGTTCACTTGCGAGATTCATACGCGTATTTCTAATCCTTCAAAATCCAAAGTCTTTGATATTGATTGCCTTTTGGATTCCTTGTATGTCAATAATTTAGGACTGTCTAAAGTCTAAATCTTTCTCAAGCTCCCATGCCGGAATATTGCCTCAATCCCTTTCGCCACAGCCAGCGGTTGATGCCTAAAACAATGATCAGCCACGTCAGCATTGTTGCGACTCCGCGCACGATATTAACCTCTAATCCCACTAGCAAGCTCGCAGGAAAGTAGATGAGGTAAGGAAATGGCAACCACATCACGATTGACTGAACCGCAGGAGGAAAGACATCGAGGGGTGCAATCATTCCTGATAAGAACAAATAAGGGAGATACCACAGATTTTCAATGGCGGTGGCTCGCTCTGTCCAGAAAGCCAGCATTGCTGTGGTGTATTGCATGACGAAGCGGAGGACAAAAGCCAGCATCATGATGGCGATCGCCCCCAACATCTGAGCCAAACTGGGAACCCAAAAGGCTTCTGGATAAAGGATGAAAAATAGCGTGACGAGAATGACGACAAATGGCAGTCGTGCAAATCGTTCGGCAAAGTGAGAACTAAAGTGATGCCAGCCTGGATCGAGGGGCTGGAGCAGTTTAGGTGACAGCGTCCCTTCAACGACTTGCTTTTCGAATTCCCACACCACCCACACCACATTGAACTGGCGAGCACAAAACACCGCAATAAAGTAACGAACAAACTCTAAGGACGACAGCCCAAAGTCTCCCGACTCGGCGGCCTGAGACCATACTCCCAACAAAATGATGGGCAAACTTCCTGATAGCACCCAAAAGAGTAGCTCTGCTCGATATTCCACCATGTAGGCGTAATACGTAGAGATCAGAATAGACGCGAGGCGGAGAGGTCGCTTGAGAAACTTAAGCATGGGCGATCGCCAGTGCAGATCCAATTAACTCTTTCATTTTGATGGAACAGAACAATTCTGCCGATAAAGCTACTCCGAGTCTGTGCTCCAAAATTCATTATCTTGAGCAAAAGTTTCTAAGGAGATAGGGCGAATCCGCGAATGTTCGCGAGCTGCGGTGCGTTCGCCCTCCGTGTTGTAACCCCAGTCTGCTAGATAGAGACTGACATGGCCGAGATCCGGTTGAGACTCCACTGAATAGAGTGTCTTGAGCCGATCTTCGACAAAATGAATGGTGGGTAATCGCCCATGTTCCGTCTGAAACTTTGTTGTTAACTGTCTCAACGTTTCATGCTTAGGCTGACGGACTTCCTTGCCGTAGATGCGGTTTTGAGGCATGTCTATTTGATTCTGTCGCAGCAGTCGCTGAATAAACCGTCCTTCCTTCGTGCTGATAATAAACGTTTCGATATTGTCTGAAAACAAGTGTTGTAACCGATTTAAGACTCCTGGATAAAAAGAATGCTGAGTTAGCCAATCTTCAACATCAGATTGAATCCATTCGTCGCGTACGCCATCTACAGCTTGGGCAAATACTTTTGAATTGATGGCTTCGACTTCAATCCGCTGGTGGGCGATCGCCTGCCAATCACTGAGGATTTCCTCATCCGTCGAACCTAGCAAGAGCGATCGCAACAGCACGGGCATTTCCCAGCCCGTCTCAACGACGGGCCGTAGGGGATAAAATCGTTCGGCTAATCCTCGGGGAGGAGTTTGTGGGGTTGGATTCCAGATGCGGCAGTAGGCTTTCCATGCAGTCTGAAAATACTCTACTAGCCCATCACAAATGACTCCATCAAAATCAAGAGCAACGATATCAGGGGGCATACCAGTTCCTTTTCGCTATGGGGCTTCCAGGATCACTGCGATAAATGAGTAGCTTGGCAATATGCAAGCGTTTTTAGCTTCTGAAAAAGCTGGGGTTTATGATTAACTCCAGCCTTTGCCAAAACATTTGGGGAGGCGATCGCTATCTAATCGCTATCTATGATTCTTGACCAAATGCAAAGTCAGTAAACCCTAACTCTGAGCTAGAGAACCAGCGATTAGAGCTTTCCCGAAACTCCTTCCACGCCGTGTAAATTCTGTTGTAGGACTCATCACCCGACGCCAGTTCTTCGTAAAGTTCAAAAGCCACCTCACGCGCAGCACTCATAATCTCATTCGAGAACCGTTTCAGCTCAACCCCTTCGTTCAGAAGGCTATCTAGCGCAGCTGGATTACGAGAGTCATAACGAGCCATGATGTCAGTGTGAGTTGCCGCTGCCGCCGCTTTCAAAATTTCCTGGTATTCCGTCGGCAGCGCGTTCCATTCATCCAAGTTGAAATAGAAAGAATATTGAGACGCAGGCTCCCACCAACCGGGATAGTAATAGATACTCGCGGCCTTGAATAAACCCAGCTTTTCGTCGTCGTAGGGGCCAACAAACTCTGCCGCGTCGATAGTTCCCAACTGTAGAGCCTGAAAG
The DNA here is from genome assembly GCA_937128595.1 of uncultured cyanobacterium. Classification (GTDB taxonomy): domain Bacteria; phylum Cyanobacteriota; class Cyanobacteriia; order CAKZMO01; family CAKZMO01; genus CAKZMO01. Next base: position 9,793 of record CAKZMO010000086.1, read on the forward strand.
ATTTCACCACCCGCCAAGTTTTGGACATTGACTCCGAGGCGTTCGAGCACAGCGCCACCCAAACCCGGAATCCGCATGTTGATGCCATTCAGATCTTCTGGAGTGTTAATCTCTTGTTTCCACCAACCGCCCATTTGGGTTCCACTGTTTCCCCCCGGAAAGCTGATGATATTGAAATCAGATAGCAGTTCGTGGATGAGTTCTAACCCACCACCTTCATACATCCACGCTGTCTGTTGTCGAAAGTTGAGGCCGAACGGAACAGCAGTATCGAATGCGAGTGCTTCGTTTTTGCCTCTGTAATAGTAAGAGTTCGTGTGGCCGGCTTGAACTGTTCCTTGCTGGACTGCATCCAGCACTTCCAGTCCAGGAACCAGTTCTCCAGCTGCAAAAATCGTGATTTGGAAGCGCCCGTTCGAAAGCTGATTGACTCTCTCTACAAACGCCTCACTCCCTCCGTAGACCGTATCGAGACTGGGTGTATAGCTTGATGCTAGCCGCCATTCGATAGTTGGAGATTCGTCAGTCTGAACGGCTGGGCTTGACCCCGTCGAATTACTAGCCTGATTGCAGGCACTCAGGGTTGCCGCTGTAGCGGTTCCGACGGCTGCCCCGGAGAGAAACTTACGACGCTTCATGGATGGTTATGCTTGCCTGAGATGGTGATTACGGTACCCCATCCTTTCATAGGGGTTCTTGTTTAGCAAGCTAAAGTCATTATCTGTTGAAGAGTTCGTTCAAGAAGTAAGAACAGATGATCTTTATGCATCACAGCCTTTTGACTAATCAGACAAAAATTTTCATATGAGTCAAAGAAAAATTTAATTTCAGTGACTGGCAGCACGGTTAGCGATTGCCTTGGCTCAATGAATCGCAGAGAGGGCGATCGCCTCATCACTCAATACAAAAGCGACAGCGCTCCTTCAAAACTTCTAATTCCCAAAAAACCTGTCAAAACTATGTGCCTCTTTAAGGTAAGACAGGTTATGTTTTTTGTGTCAGCAGTGACCTGATGCGCTTTACACATCTTCAACGAACTCGCTTGAGATGCGTACAGGGTGTGTCATTAACCGATGTAAGTATTTTTCAGAAGTATACGGATGCTGAGCGTGCGTCGGCCTTTTAGTGTGCAACAACGTCAAGCGCTGCACATCACCTCTTCATCTGTATGTTACGTCTCTATATTGAGTCTGCATCTGCCTGGAGATATCATCGATTGGCATCCAGTCCTACTGAGACTTATCTCTAAAAAAGGTATATTCCACAAAAATGTGAGAATCTGGTTTCGGCACCCATAAAGTCGTTGAAATCTTCATTTCTTCTTCAATTAGATTGGGAAACAGCGATTGGGAAACAGCACAGTAGCAGTCTTCATCCAACTCCGCCAACTGCAGGACGTTAAAGGAAATAAGTAGGTAGCCCCAATTAAACGTCGTCCTGGATCGCCGAAAGCACTGACATGCCATTCCTGACAGGGCTGATTAAATAAGACGACCTACTTAAGCACGTGCTTGCTGACGCGGGATGACCAAAACGTGCAAGATTCGTCGGTATAGGTTTGTCTCAATTAGTGTGAAGGAAAAAATTCCAGGCTTTGAAGAACAACAAGCACACTACGTGACCATTGTGTGATAGCTTCATTATTAGTGATAAAAAGTTGTGGCTCAGTAGCTCAGTGGTTAGAGCAGGGGACTCATAAGCCCAAGGTCGCAGGTTCAAATCCCGCCTGAGCCATTAATGAAAGAGAACAGCAGCAAGAGTTTGCGACTCTTGCTGCTGTTCTCTTTCGAAGAAATTGAATGTTGCCGAATGCTTTCAGACAGCTTTGGCATAGGCTAACCAATCGAGTCTTCTCGTTCTCACAGACGTATGAAAACAAGAAGTTCTGGCTTTCTATGGAGTGAACAGTAATGCGCAGATAGGTTAGGACAGATATTGATGGAGAAGCCGCGCACCGCGCGGCTTCTCCATCAACTGTTTTATATCAGCGCGTAGCACTGTAAAAGCTCAGCGAAAGCTTGCAAAAGCGCTGCGTCAACCTGGACTCCGTGACGAACAATCTGAAGCATCTTGTGAGGCTGTATCATCCTGGGCAAGCCTTGTGGCTAGACTCTAACAACTCACCTATAGCATTGGTTGTTACTGAGTCTCCCACCACTAATCGAGAAATAAAGACTTCAGCCTCTGCATTGCAGGCTAAAGCTATTGGAGGATTTTCTGATCGGCTGATCTGCTGTTTTTAGAAAAGCTTGAAAGGCTTGCTGCAAAGTGACTGTGAGCCACAGCCCCAGCAAGTTTTTATTTTAATTCTTAGGCCTTCGAGCATTCTCCCGCCTTTTGAGCCCTCAGAATCTTTTCGCAGAGGGGCGTTTGGGGATTTCGG
>CAKZMO010000087.1 GCA_937128595.1 uncultured cyanobacterium
TCTGTCAGATTGGCACTCACTAAGATGGCACCATTGAGGATGGCATTGGTCAGCACAGCTGACTCTAAATTGCTGGATGTGAGGTCGGCCTCAATAAACTTGGCACGGTTGAGGTCTGCTCCCGAAAGCTTGGCCTCGCGCAAATTCACCTGATCTAATACAGCTTCGCTGAGATTTGCTTCACTGAGATCTGCCTTTTCTAAGCTACTGCGTGTGAGTTGTGCGCCTCGCAACCCCGCCCGAGTCAAAATCGCGTGGGAGAGATCGGCCTCCGTTAGATCGGCTGCCATCAGGTTTGCACCATCGCAGTTCACTCCAACTAGCTTGGCTCCCCGTAGCTGAGCCTCGCGCAGGTTAGCGTAGCTCAGGTCAGTTTGCTGCAGGTTTGCACCCGAGAAATTTGCGCGCCGAAAATCTGCATCCTGGAAATTGAAATTTCCTAGGTCTGCATTCATAAGATTGATACCTCGGAAATCTCTGACTCCTGCCGCATAATCTGCGAGCAGTTTATCGATATTCATCTCGTTTTGATCTCTCTATAGCGTGAGGATATGCCGTGAAGGAGGCGATCGCCCTTACCTCTGGGGATGATGGATTCACCAATGTGATTATGGTAGCGATTGCATCAAATTGGACTCGCCGAATCACCAGATGCAATCATTCCACTCACTATATGTGTCGAGTAATTTCAACAGGTAACGGCTTCTAATGTATCTAGCGCTTAGCCTGTGAACAGCGATTTGGGCGACAAGTTTATCGGTTAGTTGTGAATTCTGGAACTTTGAACGCCGTTCATTCAGTGGATCTTATTTTGACATACCCTGATTTGACATAGCCTATCAGTCACGTATCCGTAAATCTAGTCTTTCCCAATGTGCTGAAACATTCAGTCAGCAAAATAATGGTTGTAGTTGAGCTGAGCCACATGGAGCTAACGTTTAGACAAAACATCAACCCAAGGATTGCGAGTTGCGTGGGGAGCATCCCAGTTTTGGCTATGTAGTGCGGGCATCTTCCCCTCGTTGGCAACGCCTCTCCATCATACGAAATCGACAAATGTGCGAAGGGTGGGATGCTCTCGTTGCATTAGCGCTCTGTTAAACGGCTGACGAGAGGTTAGGTTTTCCTAAGCCGAGCGTTCGATACGCAATCCTGCGGAAATGCACTCACTGGATGAAGGCGATCGCCCCATTCCTCCAAGAAATTCTAGGTTGAGGGCTTCTGAAGCTTCCCTGATATTGAGGTGTGATGCAGAGGTGTTCAACACCAGATAATCTATCTAACCCTTGCAAAACTGAGATGCACTCGAAAACCGAAACACATCTCCTAGATGCGAGATTTCACAAACTTCGCCATCCGTTCTAGTCCCGTTTCAATCCGTTCCATACTAGCTGCATAGGACAGGCGGATGTAGTCATCTGCTCCAAACGCTACACCGGGTATTGCTGCAACGTATTGTTCTTCCAGTAAGTCTTTGCAAAAATCGAGGGACTTCATCCCCGTTTTGCTGATGTCGGCAAACATGTAAAAAGCGCCGTTGGGAGCCAGACAAGAAATTCCTGGAATCGCGTTGAGGCCGTCCAAGATCACTTTGCGTCGCTGTGTAAAAGCATCTAGCATTTCTTGCACACAGTCTTGAGACTCTTCAAGAGCGGCGATCGCCCCATACTGAGCAAAGGTACAAACGTTGGAGGTGCTGTGTCCCTGAATGGAGGTTGCGGCTTTGATGATGGCTGGTGGAGCTGCCAAATAGCCGACCCGCCATCCAGTCATGGCATAGGCTTTGGCGAATCCGTTGCTGGTAATCGTGCGCTCCAACAATTCAGGACTGACCGCGCCAATGCTGAGGTGTTCTGCGCCATCGTAGAGAATTTTCTCATAAATTTCGTCGGAGACGACCCAGATATCTGACTCCACAATGACCTGTGCCAGCGCTCGAATTTCATCGGGTGGATAGACCATCCCCGTGGGATTTGAGGGTGAGTTGAGGACAAACAGCTTTGTTTTAGGAGTGATGGCGGCTCGAAGCTGGTCAGGCGTGATGCGGAAACCCGTGGATGCATCGGTGTGAATGATGACAGGAGTGCCCTCAGCCAGCTTTACCATTTCGGGGTAGCTCACCCAGTAGGGAGATGGAATGATGACTTCATCCCCTGGCTGAATCATCGCCATGATCAAGTTGAACAAGGACTGTTTGCCGCCGTTAGTGACCGCAACGTTGTCTGAGGTGTAAGACAACCCGTTGTCACGCTGGAGCTTATTGGCGATCGCCTCCCTCAGCTTAGGTTCCCCTGCTGCGGGGCCGTAGCGAGTTTTGCCTGCATCGAGAGCGGCCTTGGCAGCTTCACGGATATGGAAAGGGGTTTCAAAGTCAGGCTCACCCGCGCTGAAACTGCATACATCTTTGCCCGCTGCCTTCATGGCGTTTGCCTTTGCGGTAATCTCGAGGGTCAAAGAAGGCTGAACTTGTTCAATGCGTGATGCCAGTTCCATATGCGTGCTCTATATGCTGTGGGTGTGAAATACGGCGAGACGAACCGCCTCACCGTATCTGCAATTCAAGTGTTGACTAGAGTACTCCAGTCAATTCTGCCCTACAAGCAAATGTCAGGCGATCGTTACATCTGAACAGAGATAAACATCTTGAATCGCGTGGAACAATTCCACCCCTTCGTCAAACGGGCGCTGGAACGTTTTGCGGCCTGAAATCAAGCCACAGCCCCCCGCACGCTTGTTGATCACAGCCGTACGCACGGCGTTGGCAAAGTCATTGTCGCCTGAGGAACCCCCTGAGTTAATCAGGCCAGCGCGTCCGGCATAGCAATTGAGCACTTGGTAGCGGGTCAAATCGATGGGGTGATCGGTCGTCAGTTCGGAGTAAACGCGGTCGTGCGTTTTGCCAAAACTTTCCCCGATCGCCTTGGAGACGGCTTGATAGCCTTTGTTCGTTTCGGGCAGCTTTTGCTTAATGATGTCGGCTTCGATAGTGACGCCTAGGTGGTTGGCCTGTCCGGTCAGGTCGGCTGATAGATGATAGTCCTCGTCTTGCTTAAAGACGCTATTGCGGAGGTAGCACCAAAGAATCGTTGCCATCCCTAGCTCGTGGGCACGGGCGAAGGCTTGGGAGACTTCTTGGATCTGGCGGTTTGATTCGGGTGACCCGAAGTAGATGGTTGCTCCCACGGCAACAGCTCCTAATTCCCACGCTTGCTCGACTGTGCTGAACATGATCTGGTCGTAGCAACTGGGATAGGTCAGGCTCTGGTTGTGGTTGAGCTTGGCGATGAAGGGGATCTTGTGGGCGTATTTGCGAGAGACGCTGCCCAGCACTCCCAAGGTAGTTGCGACGCCGTTACAGCCTCCGGCGATCGCCAGCTTGATAATGTTCTCGCTATCGAAATACATCGGGTTAGGGGCAAAGGATGCACCGCCTGAGTGCTCGATTCCCTGATCGACAGGCAAAATTGACAAATATCCAGTGTTGGCAAGGCGTCCCGCTCCATAGAGTTGTTGGAGATTGCGCAATACCCGTGGGTTGCGATCGCTTTGAAGAAAGATGCGATCGACCCAGTCTCCGCTGGGCAAATTCAACATTTCTTTGGAAACCTTGGCCTGATAGGACAACAGGCTTTCAGCGCCTTTTCCTAAATAGGACTTAATGGATTGAAGACTCTCAGAAGGTCTTACAGAAGTAACCATAAGTGATTCCTCACAGTGCAGCAAAGCGTAATAGATTTGATAGGGTATTAATCCGTGCGTTCTATACTTAGTGTTCTAATTCGTCGTGTTTTTAACTTCGAATCACTCTTTTAGGACTCGATCTTAGGGGCAGATCAAGGATTTCGAATGGTTCGATTGGATGATATTGGGCAGTTTCGTATGGTGTTATGACGCGATGATAGCGTCTAGACATGGCAGTGGAGTAATTGGTAATACCCTATGGCGACCTCATCCTTAATGATGCGTGAAGCGTTTGTCGCTCTTGCTGCCTGCTCGTTTGAATCAGTTGTGAGCTTTTACGAAAGGCTTCTGGGGCGATCGCCTCAGCCCTATGTCCCTCAGGTTTATGCTGAATTCCTTTTGCCAGGGGTAAAGCTAGGCATCTTTCGACCGAGTGCCGATCATATCGAAGAGTTTGACCAATCGAAGCGGGCAGGCTTGAGCCTTTGTTTGGAGGTCGAAGACTTGGATGAGGCGATCGCTCATTTGACGCATATCGGCTACCCTCCTGAGGGACAGCCCAAAACAGCCTCTCATGGACGAGAAATCTACGCATACGATCCCGAAGGCAATCGTCTGATTCTGCACCAGTCGAAGAGTTATATCCGAGAGTCTTAGTTTGGGATTACCAATGCCCCGTGCCTAAATCACCCCCGAAAACACCTACAGTTGTGGGTCGATTGTCGCTGGGGTCTCTCCTCATTCTAGGAAACACAGAGCCTCAAACCCCCAAAGCTCCTGGGGGCTCAGGAGCTTTTCTTCTGTCTAGAGGTTGGGATGAGTCACGAGAAATGCGGTATCCGAATCGGCCCCCATTCACATCATCGATCTCGCAGCAGAAGTGAAGCTTCACGATACAGTGAGTGAAGTCTATTTCTAGACTCTCCGCTGTTCCGTCGTTCACCCGTTCGCCAATTCGCGTGTCAGACTCCCCAAAACCGTCTCGTTCTCTCGCTAATATCGCTGGGATTGTGGCGATCGCCACCCTCATCAGCAAGGTCTTTGGTCTGGTGCGACAACAGGCTGTGGCAGCGGCATTTGGGATCAGCGCACCCGTTGATGCGTTTAGCTATGCCTACGTGATCCCCGGCTTTCTTCTGATTTTACTGGGGGGCATCAATGGCCCATTTCACAGCGCGATGGTGAGCGCCCTTGCCAAACGCGACCGAGACGAAGCTGCTCCCCTGGTTGAAACGATCACCACCTTAGTGGGAGGGGGACTGCTGATCCTCACGGTGGGTTTAGTTGTATTCGCACCGTCGCTGGTTGATCTGGTCGCTCCGGGCTTGGGGCAAACGCCGGAAGGATTAGACATTCGGGCGATCGCCATCCAACAACTTCGCATCATGGCTCCGATGGCGACCCTTGCCGGACTGATCGGGGTGGGCTTTGGGGCGCTCAATGCAGCGGATCAATATTGGCTTCCCTCCATCAGCCCGTTGTTCTCAAGCACGGCAGTACTGGTGGGGCTGGGCATTTTAGTTCTATTTTTGGGCGAAGACATCACTGATCCTAGCTATGCCATGTTGGGCGGCATTGTTTTGGCGGGTGGAACTCTCGCGGGCGCTGTTTTGCAATGGCTGGTTCAGCTTCCCGCTCAGTGGCGAGCGGGGTTGGGGCGACCTCGTCTCCGATTTGCGATTCATGACCCTGGGGTGCGCGATGTTCTCAAGGTGATGGGGCCAGCCACCTTCTCATCGGGCATGATGCAAATTAATGTCTATACTGACTTGTTTTTTGCTTCTTATATTCCCCGCGCTGCGGCGGCGCTCAACTATTCCAATCTGTTGGTGCAGACTCCGCTGGGCATTATTTCCAGCGTGATTCTGGTGCCTCTCTTGCCAGTATTTTCTCGCCTTGCTGATCCTCAAGACTGGCCTGAGCTAAAGCAGCGGATTCGCCAAGGTCTGTTTCTAACAGCGCTGACTATGTTGCCGTTAGGCGCACTGATGGTGGCGTTGGCATTTCCGATTGTGCGGGTGGTATACGAACGATTTGCGTTTGATCAAGAGGCTTCGGCTTTTGTGGCTCCGGTTCTCATGGCCTATGGGATTGGCATGTTTGTCTACCTGGGACGCGACGTGCTGGTGCGAGTCTTTTATGGTCTCGGTGATGCCGACATTCCCTTCCGGATCAGTGTCGTCAATATTTTTCTCAATGCCCTGCTGGACTACTTGTTCATCGATCGCTTCGGTGTGCCGGGGTTGGTGATGGCTACGGTCGGCGTCAATCTAATTTCGATGATTGCTCTGATGTGGATGCTAGATAAGAAATTGCGAGGATTGCCTTGGCGAGAATGGCTAATGCCGCTGGTTGCGCTGATTCTAGCTGGTGTGCTCACCGGATTGGCCGCGTGGGGCACTCGGCTGGGGCTCGAGTCGCTGTTAGGTGCAGACGGATTGTGGAATCAGTTGCTCCATATTGCAGTTGCGGGTGGGGTTGGCCTTGCCGTTTTCGGGGCGATCGCCACTCAGCTTCGACTGCCGGAAGTGAACATGCTGGTAGAGCGTATCCGGCAGCGGATTCGCCGCTAGCAAGCTTTTTTTGAACCGAGGTCGCGCTACAGCGCACGTAAAAAACTATGAATGCGCTCTCTGAATCTCTATCGGTAGCGTAGAATCTAAAAGACACGCTTTTATAAGCGCTATTTACGCTTTCATAAGCGCTACTAACAAATAGCTCAGATTGCATTCAAGAGGACATCGCCGTGGCATCAATTCGAGGGACAAACGGCAGCGACACCCTAGAGGGAACTCCCCGTTCCGATACAATCTCTGGGCTAGGAGGCAACGACTTCTTATTTGGCCTTAACGGTGATGATGCCCTGATTGGTGAAAATGGGCGCGATCGCCTAGACGGAAATAACGGCAACGACATTTTGGTTGGCGACACGGGCGATGACACCCTGATTGGGGGCAATGGCGACGATCGCCTCAGCGCTGGTGATGATGATGACTCCCTCAGAGGTGAGGGCGGGCGCGACAGTCTATTTGGGGATGACGGTAAAGATTCCCTCGACGGGGGAGATGGCGACGACGACCTAGACGGCGGCAACGGCAATGATGTACTCAAAGGCGGTAATGGTCGCGACTTTCTCGATGGGGGAGACGGCAACGATCGCCTCGAAGGCGGCAATGGCAGCGATCGCCTCAGAGGCCGAGATGGCAACGATATTCTGCTAGGAGACGATGGCGCAGATGTGCTCAGAGGAGAAGACGGCAGAGATGAGCTAAACGGTGGTCGAGGTGCTGATACGCTGCGGGGCGACAATGACAACGACACTCTAAACGGCGGACAGGGAAAAGATTTGCTGCGGGGCGGTCGAGGGCGCGATCGCCTCGAAGGCGGCAGCGACAATGACACACTGATCGGTGGTCGCGACGATGACACGCTAATCGGGCAAGTCGGGAACGATACGCTTCAGGGTGATGCTGGAGACGATTCCCTCGTTGGCAACAACGGCAACGATTTCTTGTTTGGAGGCCGCAATGAAGATCGCTTAGAGGGCGGTGGCGGCAACGACGTTCTTGATGGCGAAGGACAAGATGATCGCCTCTTGGGCAACAATGGCGACGATCGCCTCTTGGGCAATAACGGCGAAGACACTCTGGATGGCGGCGGCGGCAACGACCAGCTCGATGGCGGCGCTCAAAATGACGTACTGCGGGGCGGCGGTGGCAGCGACTTGTTGAATGGCAACAACGGCAACGATCGCCTCTTTGGAGATAACGGCAGAGATCTGCTCGAAGGAGCCGGAGGCAATGATGTGCTGCTAGGGGGAGGAAACGGGGACACCCTCGATGGCGGACGAGGGCGCGATCGCCTCGAAGGGGGCAGCGGCAACGACTTTTATATCATCAACAGTCGCCGAGATAAGTTGGTCGAGAGACGCCGTGGCGGCAGAGACACCGTGCAAGCGACTTTCAACTACAGGCTGGACAACAACGTTGAAGATCTGTTTTTGGAAGGCTCGACCGCCCGCAGAGGGATTGGCAATGCCCTCAACAATGTCATCATCGGCACGTCTCGCCGCAATATTCTTCAGGGAAAAGGGGGGCGAGATGAGCTAACGGGCTTGAGTGGCAACGATCGCCTCTCGGGCGGCAACGGTAACGACTTGCTAAATGGCAGCGATGGTAACGATCGCCTCCAGGGCGGCGGCGGCAACGACGTTCTTTTGGGTGGAGCCGGAAACGATCGTTTCCTCTTTAGCCAGCCTCAAGATGGCGTTGACGCTGTTCGAGATTTTGCCATCGGAACCGATTTGATTGTGATTTCTCGCCGTGGTTTTGGCGGCAATAACCTACGAAATGGCACATTAAGACGCCGACAGTTCACCCTCGGCTCATCGGCACAAGATCGGAACGATCGGTTTATCTATAATCAAAGTCGAGGTATTCTGTTCTTCGATGAAGATGGCATCGGTCGAGCCAACAAGACGAGAGTTGCGAACTTGGAGAATGGACTTGCACTGTCTCATCTCGATATCAGCATCGTCAATTAGAAAGATTGATAGGGCGAATGAACATTCGCCCTTGCTGAAAAGGTTTCGACAGACCTCTTTATAGATTGCGCTGAAATTTATAAATTGCGCTGAAATTCTTCTAGCACATCGACCAAATCGGCAACGCCCGATGCGGGAATTAAGTCGGTGAGCGCGAGTTCTCGCTTGCCGCCACCGATTTTGACCTGAACATCTTTCAAGACCTTGTGCACCGACGCATCGCTGATCTCGTTGTCGCTTACGAGATGCATCATTCGCTCGGCCAAAGTGGTGTGAAGATGAGCTTCACGCAGGTACAGATGCCAATTGGCAATGTCAATATAGATTTTGTCGCCAATTTCGCTAGCAAGAGCTTCTATTGTTTCTCCAGTGGCTGAATAGGCCATGGCTGAGTCCTCTTATTCGCTTCATCATCGATCTTGGAGGATTGCCTTAGTTTTTGGCAAACCCCTTAGGCTTAGATTGTGTCGGCGTCGGGTCTGAATAATCGGCGATCGCAAAAATATAAACGCAGTGAAGCAGCAGGACAGTTGCCCATCCCCCCGTTACCCATACCGTCCAAGGCCAAGGCTGAGCCTGCAAAATTTTGAAAAACCATAAACCAGAATTGATTGCAGCAAAAATCGCAACATGGGTCGCAAACGTCATGCGATCGTCGAGACGGCGAAATGCGGGGTCGTTGCGATCGGGTTGTCGGGGCCAGCGAGGAGGCATAAACGAAGTACCAAACTAAACACTCTTCTATTGTAGAAGTCAGTCTGAATCTTCATAGGTGCTTTTCAAAAACTCAGCAGTCCAAAACGGGACTTCTGCAAAATTTAGTCTCCATCTTCAGGACTGTTCCTTTTGTCTCTCGACCCTGGTGACTCTAGAATGACTAGAGAACGAGGATTGCAGGCCGATCGCGAGGTCTCATCATCGTTTCGAGAAATCTTTTGAACGCAACCCCCATGAAGCTTATTTTGGTCAGTGACACTCTCTTCAAACAGCGCACCAAGCCCTGTCGAACACTCGACAATGATGAAAAGTGTTTGATGCAGAAGGAAAGTCAGTTTGATTGCAAGATAACCGAGCCTGCCGCATTTGGACATGTCCGCATTCACTTTGACAAGCCTGTGGGCAATCCAAAGCATTCAGTCTGGTATGTTGATGCTCACCATGTTGAGGTTCAGGGCAACTTGCCCAACAATCATCCCCACGACGAGGTCGAGCCAGAGGGCGTTGGCTTGCCTGAGCGTAGCTCGTATCGCCCCAAAACCTTGAAGCTACCTGGGTATCGTCACACCTTTTACTTGAGTGATCCGGTACTGCCAAATGGTGCGTTTACCTGGAATGAAGTCACTCGGAGTGGAACGCGCATTCCTATCACTCGCAATAGTGTGATCAATGTGCTAAGCATTGCCGAAACCTTGCAGGAGATTCAGGAGCTGTTTGGCGATCGCCCTATTTTCATTACCTCCTGGTATCGCACACCCAAAGTCAATGCCGAAATTGGTGGGGCCAGTCAAAGCCTTCACCTGACGGGAGGAGCGGTTGACTTCACAATTTCAGGTGTCACGACCGCCGAGGCTTACCGTCGTCTCGATCCGTGGTGGGGCGATCGCGGAGGTTTGGCCTATGCTCGTACGTTTGTCCATATTGACAATCGTGGTTACAAAGCTCGCTGGACGTATGATGCCTAAGCCCTTGGGGTCTAAACCTGATGGTCTGGCTCAAGGGCACAAACCTGCTCAGAATCATCGAGTTCGATTTGCAAAGTTGAATGACCAATCTTAAAGCGATCGCGCATCTGACCAAAAACATCGGCCAAAAACGCATCCCCTGGATGTCCGTCAGGCATGACGAGGTGAGCTGTGAGCGCTGTTTCAGTAGTGCTCATGGCCCAGATGTGGAGATCGTGGACTTGGCTGACGCCAGGAAGTTCTGCTAAAAACAGCCGTACTGTGTCTGGTTCAATATGATTGGGAACCGCGTCAAGGGCGAGATTGAGGGCATCTCGCAGCAAGCTCCACGTCCCAACCACCACCACCACCACAATAATCAAGCTAATTACCGGGTCGAACCACTGCATTCCTGTCAGCAGAATGGCGACTCCTGCCAGCACGACTCCAAGGGAAACCAGTGCATCCGCAGCCATATGCCAAAATGCGCCGCGAATGTTGAGGTCGTCTTTGCGGCCTGCCATAAACATCCAGGCCGTCAGGGCATTAATCAAAACTCCGACCAGAGCTACGGTAATGATAATTCCACCGGGCACGGTGGCGGTGTCTTGAAATCTCTGAATGGCTTCCCAGGCAATGCCCCCCATGACCAAGAGCAGCACTGTTGAATTGATTAAGGCTCCCAAAATCGACGATCGCCGCAGACCGTAGGTGTAGCGCTGGGTCGGAGGGCGCTGGGTCAGCACGCTAGCACCCCAAGCCAAAACCAGTCCTAGTACGTCACTGAGGTTGTGGCCTGCGTCAGCGAGTAAAGCGAGGGAATCTGCGAAAATTCCGAAGCCAGCTTCTATCACCACAAACACAACATTCAGCGACACGCCAATCAAAAAGGCTCGATTGTGGCTAGGTGGATGGTGATGTCCGTGGCCGTGCCCGTGTCCGTGCCCATGAGAATGATCGTGGCTGTCAGTATGGCCTGAATGGTGAGAATGGGACGAGTGAGTCATAGCAGTAGTTCAGAAAAAGCAAACAAACATCACTTAATTACGCATAGCAGCTAGACTGTTTGAGTCTCTGCCTTCTGAATCTTAATGAATGAGTCATGCTAATGAGTCATGCTAAGTGCTAGCTTGTGAAGAATCATCTTTTGACTTCCACGACAATATTAAATAATTCAATAAATTTTGGCGTAAAACTTATTAAAAAATGGTATTCGATAAACAATTAGGGGAAGAATTAGCTGAGGTTGTCAGTTGGAATTATTATGTCAGACGATTTTTCCATGCTCATAAACCGCTTAAAAAACCAGTTGAGAGCGAAAGAAATCCACCTCAAAGCTCAGAAAAGAGAGCATTGCTTACGAATCCTACTGGAAGCACAGGATCTCCCTGACAAAACAGAACTAGTAAATTTTGTCCAAAGTTTTTTGTCACGTCATTCCGTAGTTGGAATTGATAAAGTCGAAGTATATGGACGCAGAAGGGGGGAAGGAAAGCCCGTATGGAAAGACGAGTTTAGGTTACTGGGCACAACCATCAAAACTTCGAAGGAATTACCCGATAAAGTTATAGCTAAATCATCCCAACCATCTGTCAAATCTAAGTCATTCTCAAGTTCAAAGGCTCTGAATAAGAGAAGAAAGTCACCTCCCAAAAGAGCAACAGGGAAATATCGGTTAGTTATAGGATTGGCTGCGTTTTCTATAGGATTCATAGCATGGATATTCACAACCGAAGAGTATCAAAATACTACGAAAGAAATGCCTTTTACACGAGCCTTTGGGCAGGCCATATCATCTCTATTTAACTCTATTCCTAATGGTAAAACTACGTTTCCTGATGAAAAAACATCTTATATTCAAGCCGGAGAGTTAGAGAATGTAAGTTACGGTGATGTAAAGCGTTTAGCTGTACGCATAGTTGTCCCGCTTGGCCGTACGCAAGAGGAACTGACAGCTACATTAGAACGGGCAGCTATTGAAGTAAGTACAGCAACACAAGCTGACGCCATTACGATATTAGCCTATCGACCTCAAGACACCCCAACGAACCAATATACTGCTGGAAGAGCCGTATATGCCCCAAATGGTAATTGGGGAGACGCAGCTTCTTCAGAACCAAAACAAATTTCTGTAGATTTAAATACTCTGTACTTTGCTTCAGCTTCAGAGATGTTTGCATCGGGCGATATAGTAGTTTTGAAAGACTCAACTATACAGAAAGTAGACTTATCACGGGAATACAATAGCTGGATGGATGAAGACATCATAGCTTCTGTGCCCAACGGAACAGAGGCTAAGGTAGTCGAATATCGTATGGAAGCAATTGGAGACCAAGAGCTTATACGATATAAAGTACGTATCAGTACTGGTGGAGACATCGTGGACGGTTGGGTTCATCGTAGTGACGTAGTAAGAAAATAGATTGACAATATTGGTTATCAATCCACTCTTCTCTTCTAATAAATAGCGCTCTAGATACAAATTTATCTAGCAGCGATCGCCCTAAATAGCAGTGCAAAATTATTCCGATTGTTATTTTTGGGAGCATCATATGCTTCGCTGCTAGCAGACTCTCTAGGGGTTTGGATAAGCGAAGGCACATGATGCTTTTACTCATATGTTGAGGGAAGGCGATCGCTATCACTAGCTTTGCGCTAGTGAGATCCCTCTAGCCGCAGGCTGAGCGGCGTCGAGTATTTTCAACTGCTGAACTTCTGGGAATTTTCGACCAAGCTTTGAGCAAATTTGTCGAAGCGTTCAGACAATTTCTCGTCGAGGAGCTTCCCGTCTTCGCCAAATGCTTTCCAAGCTTGATCAATGGCAATTTGCTCAGGAATTACCCAGCCATGAACCCATCTCATAATCAGGCGCATGTGGTTGAGCGCGTTGCTGTTGGATTGACCACCCAAGACACTAATGACGCCTGTCATTTTGCCCGACAACTCGTCAAAGCTCATCAGATCAAGAGCGTTTTTGATCACCCCACTGACGCTGCCATGATATTCGGGAGTCGCGAGGATGAGGCCATCTGCGGACTTCACGGTCGCTCGTAAACGTTCGACATCGGGATAGTCGGGATACTCTTTGCCGCCATCACAAAACGGAAGGGTCATGGTTCTCAAATCGAGAACTTCGACCTCTGCGCCTAAGACTGCAACCCTCTGTGCTGCGAGATTGAGCGCCTGATATGCGTGTGAGCCTTCGCGCAAACTGCCGCCAATGCCTACGATTTTGACCATGATGCTTTCTCCGAATCTGTTTTGAAGATACATTTACAATAGCAACTTGAAGTCGTCATGACTTCGCATTGTTGGGTGAGCGTTTGGTGCAAGCACGTCTAGTATTGATGTCAGAGCGATTGCTGTCAGAGTGAGCTACTTTGCAGCGGCGAGTGCCTTTCGAAGCTGACCGTGATGGTCGGACAACAGGCGATCGCCCGTTTCTGCATCGACCTCTGCCCAGTGCATCAGCAGAGCTAGCTTGACCTTGCGTCCGCTTTGCTCCAATAGTGTTGCTGCCGTATCGCGATCGATTCCAGTTAGGTCACGCAAGATTCTCAGAGAGCGGTCGTAGAGCTTGCTGTTCGTCACTGATACGTCAACCATACGGTTTCCGTACACCTTGCCGAGTTTTACCATCGTTCCTGTTGAGAGAATATTGAGGGCAAGTTTGGTAGCAGTTCCCGCTTTGAGCCGTGTTGAACCTGCCAAGACTTCTGGCCCCACCAGCAAACGAATATCGACATCCACCTCAATGCTCACTTGCTCTGAAGGCACACAGGCTAAAAATAACGTGCGGGCTCCCCGCTGGCGAGCCGCAGCGATCGCCCCATGTACATAGGGTGTGGTGCCCCCTG
>CAKZMO010000088.1 GCA_937128595.1 uncultured cyanobacterium
CGATCCCACGGCGACATCGTATCCCTCAGCATCCAGAGCATTGATGAATTTGCTGACTTCCTCAATCGGAGTGGAGTTATCCGCATCGGAAAACAGGACGTACTTGCCACGGGCGGCCAGCATCCCCCGCTGAACGGCATTTCCTTTGCCGCCGTTCTGTGGGGCTTTGAGTATCCGCAGGTTAGCAAACCCAAGGTCTTCAACCATTGCCACGGTCTGATCCTTTGATCCGTCATCTGCGATGAGCAGTTCCCACGCGATGCCGATATCTGAGACGTGTGAGGCAATCGCGCCGATAGTCGGGATGATGCGTTCCTCCTCGTTATAGGCTGGAATGACAATCGATAGCATCGGTTCGGTATCTATCGGCGTGGTTTTCCAGTGTTCGTAATTGTCATATGGCACTGCGGGTTCTCCCTCTAAGCTACAAATACCCAGTTGACGAAAAGGGTGGTCAATACACCAAGCATTACACTAAAGACGATAGTCAGCGTGCGGTCTAGCCAGGGGATGCGCCCCCAATAACCCAACATCATGAATACCGGGAAGATCACCAACGCATAGCGTGATAGGCTTCCGGTCCCGCTGGCAGATGGAATGAGAATGGAAATAATGCAATACAACGCATAACTGGCACCCAATCGCCGCCAAATTGTGATAGACATGCCGAGTACGGCAAAGTAAGCGGTTAGATCAAGGATGACATGCCACCAGATGTCACCGCTTAAGAAGTTGCCGCTGAACAACGCTTGTAGGTCACGCCAGACGATTGTCCAGGGACCGAGCATCTCCCGGCCCCAGGCACTCTGAGTGGTAGAGAATGCAATTGGGTCATTAAATTGATTGTTCAAGAAAACCATATAACTGAGCAATCCCAGCGGGATCAAGCAGATAATGGCGAGATTTAGCCAATCGGTACGCAGTGCGTGGAACAGGTTGGTCCACGCCTCACGCTTATGGATGGTGGTCAGTGTCCAACCATGCATGAGCAGCCATTCCAGGCCGACCACACCCCAGATCACCACACCGACGATACGTGAAGACGCACACAGCACACCGAAAAAGGCCGCCCATGCCCACATCCGTCTGCGGGCGAAGTACATGGTACTCACCGTAAAGAACAGGAAGGTGCTTTCCGTATAAACTGCCGAAAAGAAAAATGCAGTGGGGAAAGCTGCCACGTAGAAAACGGCCCGTCCTGCGCTGTCGCTATCGAACTCAAATTCCGTCAGCTTGTAGATG
This sequence comes from uncultured cyanobacterium, assembly GCA_937128595.1. Classification (GTDB taxonomy): domain Bacteria; phylum Cyanobacteriota; class Cyanobacteriia; order CAKZMO01; family CAKZMO01; genus CAKZMO01. Next base: position 1,243 of record CAKZMO010000088.1, read on the forward strand.
AAAATGAGCGCACCAAGCAGAAAGGTATTGCTCACCAGCACGCCAGCGGCCAGTGTGCCGATCAACGGGGCGAATATGCTGACTAGCAACGGATATAGC
>CAKZMO010000089.1 GCA_937128595.1 uncultured cyanobacterium
AATCTAAGTAGAAAAGTATGCTGTGACGTATCTTATGGATATTCTAAGTGCAGCTTCTCTCTTCATTCTCATTGCACAGTGTTGTCTTTTACACAAAGATTTGGTGACCTGAGGGCGTAATCCCATAAAGGATTCGTGAATTTTTCTATCGAAGGGGCAACATGGCTTCCACAGTTGCAGGAATTTAGACTGTCTCAGATAGATTCAGGTAAACCTAGACTGGCTCGTTTGAGGATGGCATCCCGCGCTCCTTCTAAAATAAAGATCGGCTGTCATTGAAGGAGATCGCTTTGAACGTTTATCGGCTTCCGGCTCTGTCCGACAACTACATCTTCGTGATGTACGACCCCAATCAAGGGGTGGCTGCGGTTGTAGACCCAGCAGAGGCACGCCCTGTGATTCAATGTCTTGATGAATTAGGGGCTTCGCTCACCGCAATTTTCAACACTCATCACCATGCCGATCACGTAGGCGGCAATCGTCAGCTGCTCCGCAAGTTTCCCGAGGCTGAGGTCTATGGTGGAGAGGGCGATCGCGATCGCATCCCCGGACAAACCGTATTCCTAAAGGAAGGAAACACGGTTCACTTTGCTGGACGACCGGGTCACGTGTTTTTCGTACCAGGACATACTCGTGCCCACATTGCCTACCATTTTCCATCCGTTGATGGACAAGAGCCTGGTGAGCTGTTTTGCGGAGATACTATGTTTGCTGGCGGTTGCGGTCGTTTGTTTGAAGGAACGCCAGCTCAAATGGTGAGTTCTCTTTCGAAACTGCGTCAGCTTCCTGATGAGACCCGAATCTGGTGCGCCCACGAATATACCCTCAAAAATCTTCAATTTGCCATCACGGTTGACTCAGACAACGAAGTCTTGCAGCAGCGGCTTGAAGAGGTCAAACAGGCTCGCCAACATGATGAGGCCACGGTTCCTTCACTGCTGGGGCTTGAAAAGCAAACCAATCCCTTTCTTCGCTGGGATGAGCGATCGCTCCAGGCGGCTGCGAAAACCAATGATCCGATACGGACTTTCGCAAAAATTCGCGGCATGAAAGATATGTTTTGAAATCGCAGTTGCGATCGCCCCCACGAGTCAGCTATGCTCTTATATCTGTGCGTAAATAATGAAGCGCATCTCAGGTGAACAAATTTTCGCAGCATCTCGACAAAAGTTTCTGATGTTGAGGATTTCATTGCAAAAGAGAAGCTACAGAGTCAATCCTCACTATCGAGCTGAACAAGATTGATCTGAACAAGCTCTGAGCGTATTTGTTTCGGCTGGCGCTGTGAACAGCAATGTTAAAGGGATAGCAAAAAGACTGGAAAAGGTTATGGCAAAGCGTGTACAGGTTGTTCTAAGAGAAGATGTTCGCAAGCTGGGACAAGTTGGGGACTTGGTCGAAGTAGCACCGGGATATGCCCGCAACTATTTGCTGCCCAAAGGCATGGCTGTTCGCACGACCCCTGGCATTTTGAAGCAGGTCGAGCGGCGACGAGAAGAAGAGCGTCAGCGCATCATTGAGCTGAAGCAGCAAGCTGAATCCAAGAAAACCGCATTGGAAACCATCGGTCGCTACACGATCGAGAAGTCGGTTGGTGAAGGCGATGCCATTTTTGGAACCGTAACTGATCGCGAGGTGGCCGATGCCATTCGCAGCGCAACGAATCAGGAAATCGACCATCACACGATTACGGTGCCCCACATCAATCAGCTTGGGTTCTACAAAGCTCAGGTGAAGCTTCATTCCGAAGTATCTGCTGAGATCGAAATCCATGTAGCAGCTGACTAGTTTGTCAGCACATAGCGATACTAAAGCGCTTGTGAACTGCTAAGTGAGAGGAGGTTGCTATAGCAGTTCAGATTGTTCTGTTTGCGATCGCCACTCAAGAGACGGTCTGTAGCCTATTGGCTGCTTCTTAGGCGTTGCACATTCGAAGAATGATTTTGTTAGGGGCATCGCAATGCGATGCCCCTACAGCAGGTCATCCATGAGTTGAATC
>CAKZMO010000090.1 GCA_937128595.1 uncultured cyanobacterium
GCTCTCGGACTTTGGAGAGCAAAAGGTTGTGGGGAGGGGTGCGAAGAGCGATCGCCAATATTCCTTCAGTCTGCGCGTTGCCCGATGTGACGATTGCCAAGTAGGGCTGTTCTGGATAGTACTCTGGATTTTTCTGAAGAGTCGTGAGAAGACTGATCAGCAAGTTGTGTTCTGCACGATGCTGGAGCAAATAATCTTTAGCGAGAGACCAGAAGATATGAACATTGTCGAAGCGATGCAGTTGCATAGTTTCGTGCAGCCTCCGTTCACGAACCCTCCCATCATCATAGAACGAAGTGAATTTGCCAATCTGAGAACTGCTAGAAAGTAATTCCCCGCAAAAGATAAGCGATGGAGCAGATCTCATCTGCTCCATCGCTTATCTATCGTGATGAAGGGCGATCGCCCGTAAAAATTTAGTGAATTTCGAGCTTTTGGAAGCAACACATTAGTGTGTTGTCTCCCTCACCAAGGGTCGCCATGAAATCGCTCATCGGCAGCCGACTTTCTTGGTGCTGGTTTTTAGCGTCACGATAAACAACGTATTTCTTCTGAGTTTCTGTATCAGGTTTAACTTCGAGGATCTCAATTTTTTGACCTCTCATATCAATCCAGAATTCTCCGGGTTGAGGCTCCGAGCGATCTGCTAGTGTCATATTACTCACCTTTTTCGTGGCTCAATTCAGGGTTAAATTCAATCTAACAAATGAATATGAAGTTTATGGTTAAATTGAACTGAACATTGTGTGAAGTTACACTTGGCCTTTTTGGGGGTTGTTTTCCGAAACAAGTAATGTCATAAGTTCCCAAACTGCATCAAATTTTAATCAAAGAAATAGAGAAACATCGCAAAGCAAAGAATGTAAATTATTTTTGGTTGTCAAAAAATCGTTTGAGTCTTTTTTAAGGTTGTTTTCATGGCACACTCAGGCACTTGTGATTTATTAGGAATAATTCTTTCCGCGATAGGCATCTAACGTTTTTATGATCGCCCCTTTTTCACAACGGTCTCAATTTCGTCCTCAGTTGACAACTCTAATTCTATTCGGCGTTTTGCTTATAGCTGGGGCGATCGCCACAGCATGGTTTGCAGGAAACGGAGCGATTACTAGCATTTTTCAGCAGCTTGAATACATGCAGGAGAATCCACCCATGTGGGCGATGACGCCAATGATGGTGGGAGAGTATGTCCTGTTTTGGACAGTCAGCTTGATGCTTGTGGTGATGCTAATTATGCGGGCGTCACCTCAGCCAAAGCCTTGGTCGCGAATCATTGTGGTTGGTATTTTGGGCGTCTTGGCTATTCGCTATCTATTGTGGCGATCGCAGTCTACGCTCAATCTCGACACGCCGTTAAATGGAGTGTTTAGCTTAGGGCTTTTCTTTCTAGAAATGCTGGTGTTTAGCAACGGCATGATTCAGTTGGTGTTGCTGTTGCGATCGCCCGATCGTCGGCATCAGGCAGATCAGTTAGCGGAAGACGTGACCAGCGGCACCTATCAACCGACGGTGGACGTGCTGATTCCTACCTACAATGAGCCAGAGTTTATTCTGCGTCGTACGCTCATCGGCTGTCAGGCAATGGACTATGCCAACAAAACCATTTACGTGCTGGATGACACCGACCGTCCGGCGATTCAAGACCTAGCGGAGCAACTGGGCTGCGAGTACCTCACCCGTCCTGGCAACCAACATGCCAAGGCCGGAAACCTTAACCACGCGATTCCAATGACTCAGGGTGAACTGATCGTGGTGTTCGACGCGGACTTTGTGCCCACCCAAGACTTTCTGACTCGCACGGTGGGCTTTTTCCAAGACCCCAATGTTGGACTGTTACAGACCCCCCAGACCTACTACAATCCCGATCCGATTGCTTGGAATCTAGGAATGCAGGATGTGCTGACACCGGAAGAAGAAGTGTTCTATCGCCAAATTCAGCGGTTGCGCGATGGCGTCGGTGGAGTAGTTTGCGCAGGCACATCGTTTGTGATGCGACGAGCTGCCATAGAAGCGGTCGGAGGCTTTGTGATTGGAGCTTTGAGCGAAGACTTTTTCACCGGGATTCAAATTTCAGCAAAGGGATTTCGCATCATCTATCTCAACGAAAAGCTGAGTGCAGGACTAGCAGCAGAATCGATTGCGTCGCAAGCCCTACAGAGAATTCGCTGGGCTCAAGGCACCCTCCAGTCTCTCTTCATCTCGTCTAATCCGTTGACGATTCGAGGGTTGCGTCCTATGCAGCGGATTGCCTACTTTGAGGGGCTGTTGCATTGGTTTAGCAGCATCGCTAAAGTCGGATTTCTACTCATGCCCTTAGCCTACTTTTTCCTAGAGGTGATTCCGATTCAAGCCTCTGCATCTGAAGTTTTTTACTTTTTTATTCCTTACTATCTCGTACAAATTACAACGTTTTCTTGGTTCAATTATCGAGCCCGTTCTGCTTTGCTGGCAGATGTGTACGCAATTGTCCTCGCTTTTCCCCTCGCTCTGACGGTATTACAAGTGATGGTGCGGCCTTTTGGAAAGGGCTTTGAGGTCACGCCCAAAGGCGAACAGAGCGATCGCTATCGCTACAATTGGCGCTTGGCAATGCCGCTGTTAATCGTGTTTGTGCTGACCGCGTTGAGTCTATGGGGAAACCTGGGCAACTGTTTGGCCGCAGAAGCGTTAGATAGCCCAGTGACCCATCTCCAGGGACTCGGCGTTGGCTGGGTATGGAGTGCCTACAACTTGCTAATGGTGGGCATCGCTCTGCTGATTTTGCTGGATGCGCCACGACCCAGTCTGTTCGAGTGGTATGACGTGCGACGGGCGGCGAAGGTGGCAGGGGGCGATCGCACGCTGTGGGGCTTTACCACCATGATGTCAGAGACAGGAATCGAGATTGCGTTAACTCAGCGCGACGTGCCTGATCTGGTGGGTACCGAAGTCAGCTTAGAACTCGTAGATGAAAACATGCCACTTGTGGGAACGGTTGAGGCGATCGCCACAAGTGGGGATTTTCTGACCCTTCGTATTCATTTTCAACCGCTGACCTTAGAACAGCAGCGTCCGCTGATTCGGCTTCTCTACTGTCGCCCAGGGCAGTGGAAGAGTCGCTGTTCTCCGGGAGAGTTTCAATCTCTTCTCCTGATTTTCAAAATGCTGTTGCGTCCACGAGTTTTAGTGGAGCGCAAGGTGGCAGTCTGTCCCGTCACTGTCCGCCAGGTATGATACATGTGGACAAGGGAAGAACATCAGGGCTGATTCATGGGTGTCAATTTCAATCGAACACATCGGCACGATTCCTCGAATGAGCAGGGAATCTGAATCATGGCTCATTCGCTCGTGCGTACTCTGCAACAACAGTTGGATTCTTGGTTTAGCAAGGCTCAGGCTAAAGCGACCGAAACTGATAACAGTCTTGCCGATCTTCCAGAAAACGTCACTACTCGGATAGAGCGGCGTCTACAAGATTTAAACAATCCCGATGTCTATCGGTCAACCATTCGGGAGGCGATCGCCACCGGAGTGAACAATTGGCAACAGAACGTCACGGCCTCTAATAGCCTTGTGGTTTTGGGTAGTCCAGTGGAGTCCATTGCTCAAATCATGCATGAGAGTCTTCGAGGCTGGAGTGACGCACCTCTGAAACCTGTCGTGCCTCTCGACTGCCACAGCCGTCCCTTCGATCCGTTAGCGGTGACTCAGCAGTTTCAGCACGCTCTCAAGCCCTATCCTGTAGACCTAGAAAAGGAAACGGGCGATCGCACTGAGACGAGTCAGTTGGACGAACGCAAAACTTTACTGATCATTCCATCCCTTGACCAATGCTTTTTGCGCTGTATTGGAGGATGGGATGGCATTGAATATTTGCGCGATTTAGCCATTCGTAATCGCGACTGTTTTTGGGTACTGGGCTGTAGCCACTGGGCCTGGAACTATCTGGACTTTGTTTGCCAAATCAGTGCCTACTTTAGTGAGATGAAACCCTTACCTGATCTAGAGGAAGACCATCTGAAAGACTGGCTCGGCTCGATCGCAAAGACGGTCATCGAGGGGACGCAGCCCAGTAGAGAAGAGAGCGATCGCCAGCCTTACTGGAAAAAACTTGAGAATCAGTCTTCTGGCATCAGCACTATTGCAGTACAGCTTTGGCTCCAGAGCCTTCGCATTGAAAAAGACGAGTTAGAAACAGCGCAAAATCTGACAGACGAGGATCTTGCAGATGGGGAACTCCCGTTCAAGCTCCATGAAACGCCCCCAGTTTTGCCGAGCCTTCCTCCTTTAGAGGTCATCGACCGTTATGTTCTGCACTCAGTTCTGATTCACAACAATATTAGCCATGCCCATCTTTCACTCAGTCTAGGGGAGTCGGAAAGTCAGATGCAGCCCCGAATCCAAGAGCTACTTCGAGAAAAGGTACTAGAGTTGCGTGAGGGCAAGCTCTCTGTCCGAGCGATTCACTATGCCAAACTCAAAACGGAGCTGGCAAACAACAATTTCTTCGTCGGTGAGGACTAGCAGTGATGCCCAAGATGTCTCATCCAGCCGTCTTTCTAAGTCTTGTTTTGTTCACGGCTTTGCTTGTTGGCCTAGACTGGCATTCGACAGAACTCTGGGCTCAGGCCGCAGGCATACCAGACGACTTACCGAAAAAACTGTTTGCAGAATTCACCATTCAAATCTTGTTTCGAGCGATCGTGACTATTCTGGTTGCGTATGGCTGTTTGCTGCTGATTCAAACCTTGACGAACTGGATGTCGGAGCGGGTCGCTCGACGCTTTCGGCTTTTGATCAAGCAATCTCTTCCATTCCTAAAAGGATTCATTCTAGTCGCGGCGATCGCCTATTTGCTTAACCTGTTTTTGAATTTATCCGAAGGTAATTTGTTTGCCCTCACCGGAACGATTGCCGTTGCCCTTGGTTTTGCCTTCAAAGACTATGTGAGTTCTATTATTGCTGGCATGGTGATGCTATTTGAAGCGCCCTATCGCGTGGGCGATCGCATTCAAATTGGCGATCACTACGGCGAAGTTGTGGGCTATGGGCTACGGGGCATTCAAATTCAAACTCCGGGTGATAATCGAGTCACGATTCCCCACAGCACCACCTGGACAGACCCAGTCTCAAACGCAAATACCGGAAATCTTGAAGCTCAAGTCGCGACGGATTTTTACTTCGACCATGATGTCGATGTTGAGCAGGTCATTCAGGTTCTCTATCAGGCAGCTTATAGCAGCAGATACACTCAGCTCAGCTTACCGATTGTAGTGGTGATGAGAGAACAGCTATGGGGCACTCAGTTTAAACTCCGAGCCTACCCGATGGACGCGCGGGATGAGTTCAACTTTCAAACCGATCTGATTCGACGAGCAAAACAGGCGTTTGCACGGGAAAACTTACCCTATCCCAATGTTGCCGGATTTTCCCAAAAATTATCTTCATGAGCTACAGACAGATTTGGCTAGACCCATGCGCGCCAGACCTGTTGGAACTGCCTCAGTTTACATCTCTCACCCATCTCTTCAAGCAAAACACCTTAAACTAAAAGCAGCAATCCCTTAAAAGATCTGAGAACTGACGCTGAACTTAAAGTCTATGGATGTCTACGCAATCTTAAGTCGAACCCAGCGACAGCGAGTAAGTGATGGGGCGATCGCTCCTCTTCTGCCTGGATCTGAAACTCAGAAAAGACTGGTGGCAGTCCTACCTCAACTGGGCGACTTTGACAGCATGGAATATGCTTGGTGGATTCAGCGCGAGCGCGAGCAGATTTACGCAAAAGGTATCGCAGTTACTGCTGTAGGCATTGGCGATCGCGCTTCTGGAGAACGCTTTTGCGATTTCATCGGTTTTCCCAAAGAGGACATGTTTGTAGACGAAACTGCAGATCTCCATCGACAGTTAGGTCTATATCAAGGCTTGACGCTCGACGTTCCTGGCCTGACAGATTCTCAGAAAGCTTGGGTGAATCTAATGTTGATGTGTGCGGGCATTCGCAGTCCTGGAACGCTGGCGGAGGTATTTCGCGGCTATCGGGGCGATCGCCAAGCCCCCCAACTGATTGGTGACGAGGAAGAAGTGAAGGCTCCTCCTTTACCGATACTAAAAGGCTCCTTTTTTGATGTAGTTGGCGGCAAAGGCTTTCAGCGCCCGCTAGAATTGGCAACGCTACGGTTGCGAAATATGGCCGAAGCGTTGGGGCACTGGGGAACTTATGTACCGAATGCAGCCTATCTAACGCAACGAGGCGGAACGTTTCTATTTGATAGAAATGGCACGCTGCTTTATGAACATCGCGATCCGGGAGTATTGGGTTTCGCAGAAAATATGAGTCGCCCCCTATCGTTTTTAGAAGATATCAGTGAGGGTCGTGACGATACTCGTGAGAAGCAAGCGATGTTGGAATCATCCTCTGACTCAGGGGATTCGTAGACGATGCAAGCTCTCAAGCACATCTCTTTCATCCCACTGTTCGCGTAACACGTATTATTCTCGTAACACATCACCCACTCCACGAACGGTGTGAATCGGACGTGGAGATCCTGAGAGATCTAACTTACGTCGGAACAATAACTTCAGCTCAACAGCCTTGGATTATGCTGCTATGGGTTGATATCAGAGGGTTATCGTTACGCTTGATACGGACAAACAGATCGCTGAAGACGTAAACCGTTAAAGGGTAAGTTGACTCTAAAATGTGATTGCAAAGGCGATCGCAATATCATTAAGGTTGTGATAATGGCAGGTGAAACGCGGTTAACGATTCCGCTGGTTGATTTTGCTCCTTTTTTGACGGATGACCCTAGCGGGCAAAAACGGGTGGCTAAGGAGATCTACCAGGCTTGCCACGAGGTCGGATTTCTCTATCTGATCAACCACGGCATCCCTCAAGCGCAAATCAGTCGAGCTTTCGAAGAGTCACGGCAGTTTTTCAATTTGCCGATGGCTCAGAAGCAGGAGATTTCTTGGTCAAATGAGCTGAGCAATCGGGGATACGTGGGCGTAGAGCGAGAACGGTTAGATGAAACGCAGCCCGGAGATTTGAAAGAAGCTTTCAACATGGGCAAAGAAGTAACGCAAGCAGAAGCGGCTAAAACAGGAGCCTCCCTCGTGCTGAACCGATGGCCGGAAGGTCAAGATGAGTTCCGAATGGTGATCAACGAGTTTTTTAAGGTGTGTGCAACGTCTGCAGCACGGGTGTTTCGGGCGTTTGCGATCGCCCTTTCGATACCGGAGACGTTCATTGCAGACAAGCATCGTAAGCACAACTACACACTACGGTTGCTTCACTATCCACCACTCAGTGTTGCTCCTAAGCCTGGTCAAATTCGAGCCGGAGCCCATTCGGACTACGGGACGCTGACACTGTTGTTTCAAGACGATGTTGGCGGACTGGAAGTGTTGAACACTGAAGGTCAGTGGATTTCAGCCCCTTCAGTGCCGGGTGCTGTTTTGATCAACACGGGGGATCTGACCGAACGCTGGAGCAATGATGTGTTTCGCTCAACGAAGCACCGAGTCGGACTCCCTCAACCTGAAAAAGCAGAGCGCGATCGCTACTCTATTGCCTTTTTCTGCCAACCTGATGCGGAGGCCGAAATTGCCTGCCTGCCATCATGTCAGAGTGAAGAACATCCCCCCAAATATCCTCCGGTCACGTCAGGGGAGTACTTGCTGAGTCGCCTTCAAGCGACTTATTAAATGCCTGTTTTGTGCCTAAGCTCTGACAGACGTTCAAACTCAGTGTTGAGCCTATTTCTCACTTATTTTGGTTGGGCAGACTTTATCCCCAGTTAGAATTAGCGATCAAGCCCTCTCGTCCTTTTTTGTCAGTTGGCTTCCGGAAACTGCTCTGTCGCCCCTGTCTCTATTCACCCTTTACTTTCGTACGATTTACTATGACTCTACAGTTTTTGTCTCGTTGTTTGCGTCCCTCGCTCACTGCACTAGCGGTAGTGTTGCCGCTGCTGCTCAGTGCCTGCGGTTCTGACACGGCTTCGACCGATACGACGGAACCCGAATCTACTGCCGAGACCGAGCCCGCTACCGACTCTGAGTCCCTTCGGTTGGCTCTGATTCTGAGCGGGTCTTCCACAGACCAATCGTGGGATCAAGCCGCGTTTGAAGCTGGAGAGGAGATGGAGGCAGAAGGGGTCGAGGTAGCAGTGTCTGAGGCAGTCGATCCTGCCGATGCGGCAGCGGTGCTACGTCAATATGCTGAGGAAGGGTATGACTTAATCGTGGCTCATTCTTTTAGCTATCAGGATGCCGTATTTCAGGTATCACAAGAGTTTCCAGATGTGAACTTTGCTTGGGCTGGCGGCATTGATGGAACGGCGGAGAATGTGGCTGACTATGACCAGCCATTTTATCAAGGGGCTTATCTGGTTGGGCTGATTGCGGCCGAGCTGAGCGAAACAGGAAAGCTGGGAGCCCTCTATGGTTTTGATATTCCAGCTTGTCATGCCATGGGAGAAGCAATGCTGGCTGGAGCCCAAACGGTGATTCCTGAGGCCACCCTGACCACTGCGGCAGTCGGGGACTGGTATGACGTGGCGAAGGCAAAAGAAGCAACGTTGTCCCAGGCTGAAACGGGAGTGGACTTTTGGATCGGCTGTGGTCAGGGGCCGACGCTGGGACAAATCGAAGCGGCTAAAGAGGTGGATGGTTATGTTACAGGCTATGTAGGCGACATGTCGTCGTTGGGGCCTGAGGTCGTTGCCACAAATATCATCTGGAACATGGAACCCCTCTTTTCTCAAATGCTCGAAGATACGGCAGCGGATGAGTTTGCAGGGAAATTCTACGCCTTAGGTGTGCCGGAAGATGTGATTCAAGTCGAAGTGACTTCCGAGTTTCAAGACGATGTCGGCGATGACACCCTCAGCACTGTTGAGTCAACAGAAGAAGAGATTGCGTCGGGCTCACTCGAAGTGCCTTTCGTACCTCAATAAGAGGACTTAGGCGATGTCTGATGATGTCGCGCGGGTTTTGATTGTTCGTATTGGTTGTCCGTTTTCTCTAGCAGGATTGTCATGTCTGATGTGTTGAGGAATTCCTCTAGTCCTTCGGTATCTGAGGGCTCGCCCTCAGACCAGATGGCGATCGCCATGAGCGACATCACGAAGCGGTTTCCCGGCGTGATTGCCAATCAGTCGGTCAACTTTGCCGTTCAGACGGGTGAAGTTCATGGACTGCTAGGAGAAAACGGGGCAGGCAAAACAACGCTGATGAATATTCTCTGCGGCCTCTATGTTCCCGATGAAGGGAAAATTTGGCTGCGGGGAGACCCTGTTACCTTTCAGCGCCCCGCCGATGCGATCGCTGCTGGCATCGGCATGGTACACCAGCATTTTCAGCTCGTCGATCGGTTTAGCGTGGCTGAAAATCTGATTTTGGGACAGAGCAGCGCCCTGTTGCAAGAGAGTCCCCGCAAGCTTCACCGTAGGATTCGTGAGCTGGCGCAGCGCTATGGGATTGATCTCGATCCTGCGACTCCTGTTTGGCAACTGTCGGTCGGGCAGCAACAGCGAGTCGAAATCCTCAAAGCCCTCTATCGCGATGCCAAAGTACTAATTTTAGATGAGCCGACGGCCGTGCTGACGCCCCCAGAAGCCGAACGGCTCATGGAGATTTTGCGGCAGCTTGCAGCCCAGGGCACAGCGGTGATTTTTATCAGCCACAAGCTCAATGAAGTGAAGTCGGTGTGCGATCGCATTACAGTATTGCGAGATGGTCAAACCATTACCACAGTGGAAAGTACAGACTGCGATACAGATCAATTGGCGGCTCTGATGGTGGGTCGTGAGGTGAATCTGAGTCGTCCTTCTCGGCGATCGATGGCGATCGCCACACCTCAGTTGCAGCTTCACCAAGTTTCGGCTTTAGGCCATCATCAGAAAATTGCCCTAGATACCATCGATCTGACCGTTCCTCAGGGCG
>CAKZMO010000091.1 GCA_937128595.1 uncultured cyanobacterium
AGGTAGATCAGGCGAGTCTTGTCGTTGATGAGTTTCTCGAATTCGGCGGGGTCGTCACTGGAGACGAAGTGAGTTTTGATACCGAGGCGGCTGAGGGTGTACTTCAGCAGGGTGTAGCTACCCCCGTAGAGTGCGCTGGTGGCGATGATCTCATCACCTGCCTGGGCCAGGGCCAAAAAGGTCAGCAGTTCAGCGGATTGGCCGGAAGCGGTAGCGATGGCACCGACGCCACCTTCAAGTGCGGTCAGGCGATCTTCAAAAGCACCGTTGGTCGGGTTCATGATGCGGGTATAGATGTTGCCCGGCTCCTGAAGTGCGAACAGGTTTGCGGCGTGTTCGGTGTCTTTGAACTGGTAAGACGTTGTCTGGTAGATCGGCACAGCGCGGGAACCGGTGGATGGGTCCGGGTGGTAGCCAGCGTGCAGAGCCTTAGTGTTATAGCCGAGTTCGCGGTTGTTATCGTTACTCATGTGGTTCGTTCTCCTCAAGTTTTGTCAGTTGTCAGTTCATGTATTTAATAAAATGTGGTAGGATCGCCTGTGTTACGGACTCGATGGTGACTAATACATTCGTGGCATCATTCGGTTTCCCCCTCAGTGATTTTCAACTCATTGGCATCAAACGCGGTGCGGTCAGCTTTTAGCGTCCAGGCACGCATATCTGTGGCTTCGCCAGCCTGCACCGAGGTGATGAGATACAGGAAGTTCGGCAATGCATGATCCCGGTCAAATTCTGAGGGGATCGCCGGGGCATGCGGATGGCTGTGATGGTAGCCGATGAGGGTTAACCCGCGTGAGTCGGCTTCGTCTTCCATGTTTGCCCAATTTTGTGGTGTCATCGCATAGCGATGGTATTGTTCTTCGGTCTCGAATATATTGTCAATATGGATGGCGTCTTTCACCAGGATGTCATCGCCAGCGCGTGTTCCGAGTAGGAAACCGCCACCTTCGTTGGGGAACGTGCCCTCCACATGTTGGAAGATATGGCTTTGGAGTTTCTTACTGATTGTTACAGCCATGTTCACTCCTTAATTTGGCAATAAAAAAAGCCGACTTGGACAGTCGGCTCAGTTCTCTAAACATCCCTGCTGGGTGTGTATAGCACTAAAGAGTCGAACGTCCTTCTGGGCGCGACTGGCACATCATGCACATACACATGGTAATCGTTTTATGGCAGGTGAGTGATTTCATCATGGCAATAAGCTAGCATATTTTGTAAGGCATTGCAACATTTTGCTGGAAATTCGTTCAAGATCTGTTTGATAAGACCAGATTGCGATAGGCATCCACCTGGGCTGTCCAGCCGTTGGGTATATACGTGGTGCTATCCAACTGGAAGACCAACGCTGACCCCGTGAACGCCGCCCCAGGTTTGAGATTTTCTCGCTCAAATAGCTGCATCTTCCCCTGTGGCGTGTTCTTGTCGCCAATTGGTTTTGCCTGATGTTCGCTGACGGACTCCGGCTTTATAACAGGGTGCTTGACGGTGCCAACTGCCTTGAGGCGTAGGTTGACGACCTCGACTGTACGATCCTGCATGGCGTGGCCATAGGTGCGTTCGTGGGCTTCATGGAAGGCAACACGAATATCAACGGTGCCATCTGCTGGGATGTTCAGTTCGTAGGCTTGGCCCTGATACCGCACATCCAATGAGGCCAGGTAATCTCGGTTTTTGCGCGGGATGCGCTCCGCGATGAGGTCGTCTTTGGCAATCGTAATCATGTTTTCAAACAGCACCGCGAGTTCTTCGAGTGTGTCATCGGTGACGGGCCGCATAATAGACTGTGAATAATCAATGACGACATCGGCGACGAGCAACCCACAAGCACACAATACGCCCGGATAGCGTGGGATCAGCACCCGTGGGATTTGCAGCCGAGCGGCGACATCACAGGCGTGCAGGCCACCTGCCCCGCCGAAGGCCACTAACGTAAATTTCCGTGGATCATAACCACGGGCGATGGACACACGCCGCAGCGCACGGTCAATATTGACGTTGGCAATGTCTAACACACCCTGCGCAGCCTCTTTCAGGCTCATGTTGAGTGCTTTGGTCAGCGGCTTAAATGCTTTTTCACCCGCTTTGATGTCCAGCGTCATGCCA
>CAKZMO010000092.1 GCA_937128595.1 uncultured cyanobacterium
GGGATCAGTCTTGTTCCAGCGTGTTGTCTAATACTTTTCAAACATCCTCTAAGGGATGGAAACCAGTCAAAGGGCGATCGCAAATCACAGGTTCAGAAAAGAAGGGAAGAGGTGTGTTCTGCTCGACCTCTTCCGCCATCAATGATTGAAACAGACAAGCGGGAGGATAGATGACCTTGAAAATTCAACCCGCAACAACAACCGCCCAATTGCTATATCCCTCACCAGGATGCAGCACAACGATACTGCCTTTGGGAGCAACGTGGGTTGCACCTCAATTTATTCACAGCTTTACCTGAGGCAACTGGGGCAAAGACGGCAAGTGAGGTGTGTTGCCTTGGAGGGCGGTTTCTACAGCCCGTTGTTGATCTCGGCGAGTCATCCAGCGGTGATAGGTGCGGGTGTGAATCGCGACGGAATGCCCCATCATCTGAGCTGCCACAGTGTCAGGTAGGCCAAAGTGAATCGTGCGTACCGCCCAAGCATGACGAAGATCGTAGGGCTGAAACGGAATCTTGTATCGTCGTAGCTGGGTGCTGACTTTCTGACCAATGCGCTGAAGCGTTGTTTGATTCAAATCGGTGGTGAGCTTTGGCAGCTGCCCCTGTTGCAGATTAAACATCTCGACCCATTCTGGAAAAAACGGCCACACCTCTCGCCCTCCCGTTTTCGTGGTGTCGAGGACTTCAATGCTGGCTTGGCGATCGCCCCCAACCAGCGAACTCACATCACAGAAAAACACCTCATGATTTCGCAGACCGTAAGTCGCCATCATGCCATAGACAAACTGCCACGCCGGGTTGGGAATCTGCTGATAGACTTCCATGATCTGCTCATCAGTTGGCAAATGGCGCATCTGAGTTTTGCTGCCGCTGTATCGTCCCCAATATTCTTTCAACTCGGTCGGCAAGTTCACGCCCAAAAATTGGGCAAAGGCTGCTAATGCCGTACAGCAAATTTGACGGCTGCGAGAATTGGCTGCGGTAGACTCGACGGTTTTATAAATCGCTTCTGCCAAACTCAGATTGGGAGTATTCCGGGCGATCGCCTCTAGCTTACGAAGATAGGGTTTGTAAGCGGTCTCCCAGGTTGCCTGAGCCGAAGCTGGTTTTTCCAGCCGATGAGACTGAGTGAGAAAATGATGACGAAATGCCTCAATTTTTTGAGGGATATCCATCTGATGCAGTCGTCCCCCATTTTCGACAGGTAAATAGTTTCGCCAGTCGAAATTGCTTTGCAAGAGCTGTCCTGCAATGATCTTGGCCTGCTGTTCGGCTTCCTTCAATCCTTTGACAGTCGCAGGTAAGCCTAGACTCAATCGCTGCTGATGAGGGCGCAAGCGGTGGCTTTCAGGACGGGGAGGCAGAGTGCCACGCAAGGCTATTTTTTTGCCTCGACGTTCAATCTGAAGACCGAGCTGTGCGGCTTTGAGGCGTTGGTTGGTCTGATTGATGCGGTGATCCAAAGGATGCTCAGAAGAGCGGCAGGATGAATGAGAATACGAGTTTGGAGAAGGGGTCATGACGCACAGACAGATTTCACATCAAAATTTCACATCAAAATTTCACAGAGGGAACTATCAAAATCGGTAGAAATTGCGTCAAGAATATTACAAACAATTAAGACAACGAGCGAGACAATCGTAAAGAAGACATTAAAGCTAGCTCATCGTCCTAGAATGTTAATAGGAATTTTAAGCATTTGCCCTATCGCTAGGAAGGCGATGCACCTGATCTGAGACGAATCTCAAGAAAAGGAAACCTTATCGTTAAAATAAGCAATAAATATAAGAAGGGGCGAGGGAAGATTGTGGTGACTACAGGTCGTGTCGGAGTATTGTTGTTGAATTTGGGTGGGCCAGAGCAGTTGGATGATGTTCAGCCATTCCTGTTCAATCTTTTCTCTGACCCAGAGATCATTCGGCTGCCCGTCTCTTGGTTGCAGCGTCCTTTGGCATGGCTGATTTCCTCCACTCGTGCCAAAACCTCTCAAGAAAATTACAAGCAAATCGGAGGAGGATCACCCCTTCGCCGCATTACCGAAGAGCAGGCTCAGGCTATGCAAGAGGCTCTTCGCTGTCGAGGGCGCGATGTCCAAGTTTATATTGGGATGCGCTATTGGTATCCCTTCACAGAAGAGGCGATCGCCCGGATTAAACGCGACAAAATTGAGCATCTGGTTATTTTGCCTCTCTATCCTCAATTTTCCATCAGCACAAGCGGTTCAAGTTTCCGTCTACTTGAGAAAATTTGGCAAGAGGATCCTTCGCTGAATGCCATCGAACATACGGTCATTCCGTCTTGGTACGATCGCCCCGGTTATATAGAAGCGATGGCTCAGCTGGTCGGTCAGCAGCTTGACCAGCTAGAAAATCCTGACAATGCGCACATTTTCTTCAGTGCTCACGGCGTTCCGGTCAGCTATGTAGAAGAAGCAGGCGATCCCTACCAGAGTGAAATTGAGGGCTGCGTCGAGCTAATCATGCGCAAGCTCGACCGTTCCAACGACCATACTCTGGCCTATCAGAGTCGGGTTGGCCCGGTGGAATGGTTGAAGCCGTATACCGAAGATGCCATTACGGATCTCGCTGAGCAAGGGGTCGAGACTCTGGTTGTAGTGCCGATTAGCTTTGTGTCAGAGCATATCGAGACGCTCCAGGAAATTGACATGGAGTATCGCGAGATTGCAGAAGAGGCCGGAATTCACCAGTTTCAGCGAGTGCCAGCGCTTAACACTCATCCCGTCTTTATCGAAAGTTTGGCTGACATGGTGATGGATGCGATCAATTCTGCTCCTCGTCGGCTTTCAGAAGTGACTGCACTCCCCGAAAAGACGAAAATGTATCCTCAAGAAAAGTGGGAATGGGGTATGACGACCGCCGCAGAGGTCTGGAACGGACGCATGGCAATGCTGGGCTTTATTGCTATCATTGTTGAGCTTGTCAGTGGACAGGGGCCACTGCACTTCGTTGGTTTGCTCTAGTGTTCTGTTGAATGGATTCCTCAGAAAAAACGGTTTATCACGACAATCTAATCGATCGGCTATTTATCTGGCTGTTTAGGCGCAAGATGGCGATCGCCGTAGGTCAACAGACACAGCGTCGAGGCTACGACGGGGTCGTCGATCTGTCGAAGCGAATTATGCAGGGACGTAATGCCCAGCAGCAGCAAGATACCGTCGCTGTGGTGCTAAGGTCTCTTGTTCCAGCCCCAGTGCTGTATTTGATTCGAACGCTCTTTGCTCCGACGCAGCGCGTCTGTGAACTGAATGCCTGGTTTGCTTCGCAGCTGTTTGAATGGCTCGTTGGCCCTTGCGAAGTGAAGACCGTTGAAGTCAAAACCGCTGATGGCAACACGCGAGTTCAGAAAAGCGGTGTCCAGATCAAGAAATGTCGTTATCTCGACGAGTCTCGCTGCGTTGGCATGTGTGTCAACATGTGTAAGCTTCCGACCCAAAATTTCTTTACCCAGGAGTTTGGTATTCCCCTCACCATGACGCCAAATTTCGAAGATTTGAGTTGCGAGATGGCGTTTGGACAACAGCCCATTCCTTTGGAACAGGAACAAAGCTATCAGCAACCTTGCTTCTTGGACGAGTGTGCGAAAGCACAGGAAAAGGCTCCAGCCTGTCCAAAAGTGAGGGATTATCCGCACTCTTGACGCTATCCCAGCAGATAACCAACCCGTGTGTTGAATGTCAGTCAATGCCTGAAACGCGATCGCCATCGGTCAAAATGCCGGACTCCATCCTCTGATGGTATTGCCCTACCGTGAATTTCTTGCGTAGGATTTGAACTGTCGTTGTGCTTTTCTTATGAAAGAAGTGCGATCGCACCCTTGTCGCAGACTAGCTCAACCGGAACTGTAGGTTGAATTGATGCTAAAAAATCGACAGCGCCGTGATTGATGTTGGGATCTGCGTCGTTTTCAACCCATCCACAGCAAGCATTATCTTAGCTGAGTCCATCCGGTCGGTTGGGCAAGCATAACCTCTTGTTCAACTCCAACAGTATCTGTACTGGATCTTCTGTATTAGATCTATAGTGACTCGACAGCAGCGCACTGTATTGTCCAATATGCTGGTAATTATCTGAGATCGCGCGCTCGATAGACAATTTACAATCCTCTCAATCCGGCACAGCCGCCTTGGGAATCACGACTGGGGATTAACAATGACGGTGCACTCGTTCGAGTTTTATTGCATTGCCTTCTTAGGCATCATTTTATTTCGATATTTTTTGGTTGCGGGGAGCACATACTGGTTCTTCTATTCGCCTTTTAGCGAGTTCTTGATCAATCGCAATGCGCGATGTCAGAATCCCTCTTGGCGTGCCATTCGCCACGATATTCAGTTATCGGTGATCTCAGCAGCCATATTTGCACTCGTATCGGCGCTAATCTTCTCAGGATATAGTGCAGGGCTGACCCGCTTATACAACGAGCCACAACATTATGGTCTGTGGTATTTGGGGGTGAGCTATGTCGGGGTGTTGGTGCTGCAAGACACCTATTTCTACTTTACCCATCGCTTATTTCATCACCCAAAACTATTTTCTTGGTTTCACCAAGGGCATCACCGATCGCGCTACACAACCCCGTGGACATCCTTTGCGTTTGACCCATTAGAAGCGATCGCGCAGTCCTTATTTCTGATTGGTATCGTTTTTGTCATTCCGTTGCATGTCGTGACCCTGCTAGCCATCCTGATCACAATGACCGTGTGGGCTGTGTTGACTCATCTTGGACTTGACCGCTTACCAACAATCTTTCCCCACCATTGGCTGGGTCGATGGATGATTGGACCAGCTCACCATTCGGTTCATCATTTCAAATACGCCGTGCATTATGGGCTTTACTTTACCTTCTGGGACAAGCTACTGGGGACGCAAGATTCTAGCTATGAACAGATGCTAAATGGTGGCTTGACGGGTGAGCGAGTGGATGGATAGCCCATCTTTTTCTAGGGTGTGACACATTTGAAGCGTGGTTTTCCTAGGAGCATCGCAGTGTGAGGCCGCTACCAGAAGGAATCCAAGGTCGAATGTGCAAAGGAAGGAGGTTTAGCATCAGGCTCACCACGGTAGCGGACTGCCATCCCAGGAGAAAAAACTACCGTTATCTTTAAAGGTCAGGTTTTGAATGATGTCCATCAACTGTGACACAGTACGCTCCACAGAAAATAGCTTGTCGGCGGGAACGTTGCGCTGAAATGGCTTTGAGAGCTGCGTATCTGTTGTGCCTGGATGCAGCAACGTGATGATGGTTTTGGGACAGCGACGGCTATATTCAATCGAGGTTGTCTTCATTAACATGTTCAACGCTGCTTTGGAGGCTCGATAGCCATACCATCCCCCCAGATAGTTGTCTTCAATGCTGCCAATTTTGGCCGAAACGGTGGCGAAAACGCTGCGATCGCCATGCTTAAACAACGGCATCAAATGCTTGGCAAGTAGCACTGCCCCAATGCTGTTGACCTGGAAATAACGCATGAGCTGGTCGGCATTGATTTGGCGCAGACTCTTCTCTGGTTGCAGATCACCTTCATGGAGAATCCCAACGCAGTTGATGACCCAGTGAAGATTCGGAACCGCTGCACTGATTTGAGCGATCGCCTGCACCACCTGTTCTTCTTCGGTGATATCAAGTTTGAGGCACTTCAACTGAGGGGACTCCGCTTCTAGGCTGAGTAACTCTTCTGCTGACTCCGGGCTACGGTAGGTCGCAAAGAGTGTCTGAATCGAGTCATCGTTGAGCAGTGCTTTGACAAACCCGAGACCAATGCCGCCGTTTGCACCGACGACGAGAACGTTGGCCTGTTTGCTAGTAGGTGCGATCGCCATAATTTCCTCGATTCTGTACTCAAATGTCTGTTGGGCTGGCTGCCTGACATCTCTTATTTTGTATAGTGCTACGCGCTGATATAAAACCAATAGTTGATGGAGAAGCCGCGCGGTGCGCGGCTTCTCCATCAATATCTGTCCTAACCTATCTGCGCATTGCTGTAGTCAAAGTTTTGGATGATGTAGG
>CAKZMO010000093.1 GCA_937128595.1 uncultured cyanobacterium
CTTGATCCGGTCATCTTCGGTGAATACCCAGCCGATGGTGTGGCCCTGTGGGAGGAAGCGGGCATCATGCCACCGATCCACGAGGGTGATATGGCGACCATCAACCAGCCGACTGACTTCATCGGCATTAACCAGTATCGCGGTGAGTATGTTGAGGTCGATGACAACACCCTGACGGTACAACCGACCAATGTCAACCAACCGCATACTCTTATTGGGTGGGCCGTTCGTCCAGAAATCCTCTACTGGGGACCGCGCTTTTTGTATGAACGCTACCAGAAGCCGCTTTACATCACGGAAAATGGCCTGAGCAGCATGGATTGGGTCAATATGGATGGTGAGGTGCTGGACCATCACCGTATTGATTTCACCCGTCGCCATCTTCTGCAATTGGAACGGGCGATTGACGATGGCGTGCCGGTACGGGGTTACTTCCACTGGTCCGTGATGGATAACTTTGAGTGGGCACGCGGCTATCGGGAACGCTTCGGTATGATCTACGTCGATTACGATACGCAAGAGCGCATCCTGAAGGCATCCGCACACTGGTATAAAGACGTGATCACCGCGAATGGGGTTGGTTGACCAAGTAGTCATTCTCGCTAGGGGTTACACGGGGGGCAGTGTGATTGCATCGTAAATATCATCGTGCAGCGGTACTGCTGCCCCCCCAAACCAGTATAGTCCACTATTGGCTAGACTGATCTAAACGACTATGGATGACTTATTTTTAAGCTAAATTCCAGAAATCTGTTGACAAGGTACAGAAAACACATTAAACTAAGATAAGTTTTGGGAACGCTCCCAAAAATGTATTCAGCGTAAATGTATTACTGCTAGATATTCATAATTCACACCAAAGAATATTTGTTATGACACTCAACAAAATTGCAAAACTCGCAGGCGTATCAAAATCAACGGTTAGCCGGGTCATGAACAATGACCCTCATGTCAGTTCGCGTACACGGGCAAAAGTTCAGGCTGTTATTGACGCAGAACAGTATCAGTTGAACCCGGCAGCACGCGCACTGGCTAGCCGTCAGACACGTATTCTTGGTGTGGTCATCTCCAATAACATTGGCGTTTTGTTTGACACATCGTTTTATTTCCCCACAATTTTGCGTGGAATTTCATCTGCCACTCATGATCGTGACTACGCTATGTTACTCATGATTGGTGATGACAACGAAGATGATATTCGCTTTACCCGTCGGATTGTAAATAACCAGATTATGGATGGCATTGTGCTTGTATCACCCGCCATCGGCCATCCACTGATTGAAGAACTCATTACTGAAGACATCCCGTTTGTTTCGGCAGACCGCATTCCAGATCATGATGATGTGAATTTTGTCACTGTAGAAAATATTGAGTCGAGTAAAGTGGCAGTGACCCACCTCATCAAGCAAGGGCGGCGACGGATTGCAATGATCGCAGGCGACTCTCACATTATTGACTCACTGGACCGTATTGAGGGTTACAAGCTCGCGCTTCAGGATGCGAACATCCCATTTGACCCCGACCTTGTGGTCAATAGCCGCTATTCGTACCAAGCCAGTTACGATGTTATTCAGAAATTGCTCCATGACAATGTTGATTTTGATGGTGTTTATGCCAGCCAATCTACGATTGCTACGGGTGCCGTGAATTCACTTTTTGATGCAGGGATTAACATACCAGATGAGGTTGCGCTAATTTCGTTTGATGATCTGGCAGATGCGATGAATCCGCAGATTGCCATCAGCACGATGCGACAACCCGTTTTTGAAAAGGGGTATCAACTAGCCACTACGTTGATTGATATTGTGGAAGGAAAAAATACCCCCCCCATACAGCACTTCTTACCCACCGAATTAGTGATTAGGGCCACTTGCGGTGGGATGAAGTAATCAAAAAATTGACAGCCGAATATAGCCAGGAGGAGTATCAATACAATCATACAAGAAAAACCCACATAAGTCGCTATCTTTTAACATCAACTTATCTCTATGAAAGGTTTAGGACATGAAAAAGTTTTCCGCACTTTTGGCAATCTTAGCATTGTTTGCACTGAGTTTCTCATCGGTGGCCGCACAAGACTCCGTAACATTGACATGGTACGTCGGCCTGGGTACGGGTGGTTCACCTGAACAACGTGAAGCCCAGGAGCAGGTCGTCGCGGATTGGAACGAGGCCAACCCTGATATTCAGATTGACCTCATTATCGTTGATAACAACGTTGCTGTTGAAACCCTGGCAACGCTGATTGCGACCAACGAAGCCCCTGACATCGTCGGCCCAGTTGGTAACGCGGGTTCTGCTGCCTTCGCTGGCAACTTCCTTGATATTGAACCCCATTTGGAAGCCCTCGGTTACGATCCTTACGCCGAATTCCCGGCTGAATCAGTGGATTTCTACCGCACCAGCGAAGGTCTGATTGGCCTGCCGTTGGCAAACTTCCCGGCATTTATCTTCTACCGCCCAGGGCTGTTTGATGAAGCTGGCCTGGAATACCCACCGGCAGAATATGGCGCACCGTACATGCTGGATGGTGAAGAAGTTGAATGGAATGTCGATACCCTGACAGAAGTCTCCAAAATCCTGACGGTTGATGAAAATGGCTTCGACGCAACCGAAGAGGAATTTGATGCAAGTGCGATCATCCAGTGGGGTTTTGTCAATCAGTGGGCAGGTGCTGGTGCGATGCGCCAGAATGCAACCATGCACGGTCCTGGTTCCGTGATTGATGAGGATGGTAACGCCGTCATGCCGGATAACTGGCGCATTGCTTTTGAATGGTTCCATGATGCCCAGTGGGAAACCAACATCATGCCGAATGCTGCCCAGGAAGGTAGTGATCTGCTGGCCGCTGGTAACCCGTTCGCATCGGGTAATGTTGCGATGGCCCAGAGCCACCTGTGGTACACCTGCTGCCTGGAAGATACCGAATGGGATGCCGCTGCAATGCCGAGCTATGACGGCGTAGTGACCGCACGCCTCCATGCAGATACCTTCCGTGTGCTGGATAGCACTGATCACCCAGAGGCCGCCGTTGAATTCCTGACCTACCTGGTGGGTGATGCTTCGCTTGAGCTGCTGGCTGTTTATGGCGGTCTGCCGACACGCGAAGAAGATCAGCAAGCCTTCTTTGACGGCCTGGATGAAAAATATACCCAGGGCGTGAACTGGGATGTCGTCCGTGCAAGCCTGAACTACCCGGATGTCCCCAGCCACGAAGAACCACTCCCGAACAATAACAAAGCCAATGACCGCCTGGATAGCTTCCTGTCCTTGCTGCGTAGTGAACCGGGTATCGATGTTCAAGCAGAAATCGACCTACTCCTGGAAGACCTGCAAGCAATCTACGACGAAGTTGAATAGGTCAACCTTCAGTACAACGCAATAAACACCTAATGAGGATAGTGGAGCATGACAGTTGTGCTCCACTATCCCACCTCTTATCGCATGTGATGACAAGTATTTACAAAGAGCAGGCACCATGAAACAAGTATTAGAATCTGTAACAGGAGGTCAGAGAAGCGCGCTACCCGTTAGCGGCTCATCTGGCCAATTGCGACAAAGACGGTTATGGGGGTGGTTTTTTCTATCACCGTGGATCATTGGCTTCCTCGCATTCACGATTATGCCAATGGCTGCCTCACTTGTCTTTTCATTTATGGAATTTAACCTGGCCAACCCGGACGAGACGCGCTTCATCGGTTTAGATAACTATCAAAACCTGCTTGACGACCCACTGGTAGGTGTTTCGTTGATGGTCACGCTACGGTTTGCTGTTATTGCCCTGCCGATTGGTCTCATCTTGCCGGTTTTGCTGGCAGCCTTACTCAATAGTGAGTTTTTGGTAGGCAAACGCTTCTTCCGCACGTTGTTTTACATGCCTTATATTGTCCCGATTGTATCTGCTGTGTACATCTGGCAGGGCATGCTTGGCACTGAAACCGGGTGGATTAATCGTATTTTGGATTGGGTGTTGCAGG
>CAKZMO010000094.1 GCA_937128595.1 uncultured cyanobacterium
TCGGGGGTTGAGGCGGAGGCCGAATCCCTCGACGAGGTAAAAGGCAATAAGAGTGTTGGCGACGTTGCTCTCCAGCGCCACCCTCTCCAACGCCACCCTCTCCAGCGCCGACCTCTACAGCGCCTACCTCTACAATGCAGATCTTTCCAAAATTAGTTGGAATAAATACACAGATTGGAGGGATGTAAAAGGCATAGACACAGCAACAAACGTACACGAGAAATTGAAGCAGCAGTTGGGCATCGAAGGCTCATCGACCGCTGACTAATTTTCTGCATCACCCTGTCAAACACCGTTGGGGCAAGCAACGGCTGTCGCGTGTGCAAATACGACGTGGCACCCTATGTTCTACAGAAAGCACAACTACAATAAAAAGCAAAAGGACGCGACTGAAGCAAAACTTTTCTCAAAAAGGACAGTCTTTTACCGGTGTTGCGAAATTGACGAATGATATAGAACTTATCGACCTACCCATTGACCGCTGTACGGGCATGGCATTGCCATGCCCCTCCAAAAATCATTCACCACTGCTGCAAGTTTGATTCGCCCCTACCAGCTACCGCCCCCACCGCCGCCAGAGCTGCTACCACCGCCAAAACTCCCTCCACTAGAACTGCTAGAGCTACTGCTGTAGCTGCTAGAGCTGCTGCTCGAAGACCGTACTTTTCTCGGAATCGTGACGATTTTTTCTTCTTCGCGACCGCAGCACTGACAGGTTTTCATTACTTTTCTACTACCGCTAGACGAATAGGTCGCCGCCGCAAGAACTTCAGATTCGCTGGTGACGGTTCGTTCTTCGCAGGTGCTGCAACGGTCGTACCCAGAGCGCTTGACTTGTCGTAAGAGATAAGTTCCATCTCGACTCAAAACAGGGCTACAAGAGAGACATTGCCATCCCCCAAAATCGACACTACCTAGAGACTGAGCCGTTTCTTCGGGTTTGGTCAGCAGCGTCTTCAGGGATGCGTCGTCGATAGGCATCAGTGGATGGTGACAGCGATCGCACATGAAGTTAGCGAGCGTTAGGTTTTGGTTAGCATCGAGGAAAAACTGATGCTCGAGCCACCTCTGGAGATTGATGACGTTATAGAGCGCCAGGGCGATCGCCCCAACCACGGCCTGTCCTCCAGCACTCATATCGAATAGAAAAACTCCCTGCACAATGGCCACCCCTATGACCATCGCCACAACCACAAGGATAAGCATCAAAATCGACCTGATAACGAGGCCAAATCCTGCGTTTACATCTGGATTTATGCAGCCCAGGCCGATCGTGATCACGAGAAAGGCAGGCATGATGAATGAAGGCTTGCTAAATAGAGCGATCGCCGCAAAGATAAAGAGCCCCAAGTTGAAGAGCACCGCAACAACTCCAATAGCCAAAAGCCCACGAATCAGCCATCGAGAATGGGACGGCTTGTGGGGGCGACCATCTACCGTGACAAAAATTCTGCGGCGAGATAGCTTCACGCCTCCAAGATAAGCTCCAGAGGCGATCGCAAAGGCGGCTGCAACATAGAGTCCAACCTGGTCGATCAGATCAATCAGGCCACGCCATCCCCGCAGTTCTGGTGGCGACAGACGAGCTTCATTCTGCGTTAGACGAGACGGAGTAGAGCCAGAGTTGGCGGCTGAGGGGGAGGCAACTCCTGTGAGAGCATCAATGACGGCCACAGTACCCTGAAGCACCCCGCCCCCATAGTCTTCTTGCTTAAATCGAGGAATAATGACGCGATCGACAATGCGCTGCACTTGGGCATCGGGCAACCGCTGACCTAATCCATCTCCAGTGATGATCTCAACCCGGCGATCGCCCGTCGAAACCAAGAGCAACACGCCGTTGTCTTGCTCGGCCTTGCCGATGCCCCAGGTGTTGAATAGCTCAAGGGCGTAGTCTCTAGGTGTCGCAGCAGGTTGGGTATCGGGGACAACGACCACTGCCATTTCAGAGCCGTCTGTGGCTTCGAGTTCGGTAATGCGGGTGTTGATTTCTGCCTGAGCCGAATTGTTGAGAATGCCAGCCATGTCGGTGACCCAGCCCCCTGTTGCGCGAGGGTTTGGCACATCGCTAATCGGAACAGCTTCGACCGGAACGGATTGCAACAAGACTGAGAAAAGAGCCAGCAGCAATCCAAATCCAGCCAGAAGTAATGGTTTGAAGGGCGATCGTCGATGAGTCTGCCAGAATCTACCCCTGTCTGAGCTAGCCCCACGAGTCGTCAACCATTGAAGCGCTGATCCTTGACCTAGCAGCGGCTGCAACATCCGTGACTCCTCTCAAATAGGGTGCAATGATACGGTGCGATGAAATCAGAGTACCCAAAACTTGGATTCAAGACTTTGTCACTCCTTATCAAGATTCTTCAGGACTGTTGTTTGAGATTCCGCAAATGGAAGCCGAATTAAGGGATAGGTGCGATCGCCCTCCTCTTCATGTCCAAAGCTGTTGTGCTCTCATGAATGCGTAAGTAAATGAAAACAATTAAACAATGCCATAGGGTGTGTTGCGGCAACAGCCCAACGCACCGTTTCAGAGGGTTTCGGTGCGTTACGGCTGCGCCTAACTGCACCCTACTGGCGCGACATGGCTAAAGAGGTGGAATGGAGTAGGTTGGTTGAGGTCACGTTCGTCCGATGGACGGGCTTCGCCAACGCGCAGCGTCTCCAAGGGAGAAAACCCAACAATATCAAACGTTGCGTTGGGTTCGCTATCGCTTAACCCAACCTACCAAATTAACTACGTTGAACCACTACGATATTTAAGACTGTTGTGTTCTCATGAATGCGTATCGGGATCAGTCGAGTGAGATTTGTCTACATTCGAAGAGTGCGTCTGTTGATTGAGCAACAATGTTTCTTGATGGCGGATGGTGTTGATGGCGACTTCCCAAGGAAAGGTGAATGACTGAAACGACTCCGGGGAAATGCGATCGACATCGAGATCGACAACGACTTCACTCAAAATGCGAAACAGCTTTTTTCGTAAGGTGAACAATTCATCCATGTCAGTCACCTCATGCACCTGCTCAATCAGATCTAGGATTTCGAGGTTGTAGGTGTCTGCACGATTTTTTTGTCGCCCGATCAGCCATAGTCGCAGTTGCCACATGCCCGACAAAGCCAAGATACTGACAGAAAACAAAAGACCAAGGGGTTCTGCATATTCGACTAAAAAGCTGGGCTGGTCTTGGTTGTAGTAGGCTCTTGCGCCATCGTGGAGCGGCAGGCCGAGGCGATCGCCCGATTCCGGCAAGCGAATCAACGCCGCCCGAGGATAAGCGGCAATCAGCTCATTGCGAAATTCAAAAATGCTTTCGGCAATATCTCGAATCACCTGATCCGGTACAGAGTCGTGGGCGATCAGCATAGCATTGACCGCAACCACATCCAGATCCGTATCAGGAATGGGAATGCCACCATCAAAAGTGCCTTTGGGAATTTGGGTCGCTTCTAAAAACGGTAGAGAGAGCTGGAGCGCCTCCACTTGGTCGATGGGAAGCAAGCTGGCAGGGCTGTCTCGCAGCAAGTCTCCAACAGCGGAATTGCCCATCGCGATGATGCGAAACAGGGCATCGACTTCTCCCTGACGGAGGGCTTCGTGGGCTTCGAGAGAGGGAACAGCAATGGAATCAAAATCATCAGGCGTCAGGCCATAATGCTCGCTCAGCGGCCAAAACAGCGCATAGGAACCGCTGCCTTCTGGCATCAGGGCAATACGCTTGCCTTTGAGATCGGGAATAGAGCGAATCCCGGAATCATCTGCCACGATGAGGTGAAACATTTCGGGAAACAAGAGGGCGATCGCCCGCGCTGAGGAGACAACAGGCGTGTCGCTCTGAACGAGTGCCAGTTCAGCGGTCTCAGTCTTCACCCACTCCATATTTTGCTCAGATCCTTCTGAGGCCAGCACCTCAATGCGGATCTGTTGATGATGGCGCATCACTACATCCGCAAGGGCTTGCCCAAAAGCGTAGTATTCTCCATCAGGACTCCCCGTCGCCAGCCGAATTTCAAAGACGTGATTCCGTTCACGAACCCAAGACCAGCCAAAGGCGATCGCCGCTACAACGCTAATGAGAGTGACGGGCAAGACAATTCGATTTTGCACAGGCCAGGGCTTGGGGGAAGGGGGAGGAAGTCGTGCATTACATAGGCAACCTTATGTCGATATTAGAGGAAAGCCCGCTACTTTAATGCATCCTATTTTCCAATGACACAGCTCCCAGAACCTGAGTTACGTCATTTTGAGAGCAGCAGCAGCGTGGCGTCTGACCCCTAGATCATCATCGTTGAGCAACTGAGTGAGAGGGGCGATCGCCACAGGTAAGGCAAGCTGACCGAGACTAAACGCAATCTTTTGCTTCAACAACGCATTCTTTTTCAGAGGGGCACAGCGTTCGAGCATCCAAGTCAAGATTTCGGCAGCCACAGGCTTGAGCGCAGAGGAACGCACCTGTCCCAGCGTTGCTGCAATCTCACAGCAGATCGAACTTGATGCAATCTGAGCCGATTCAAGCCCACCCTCTGAGGAACGGGAACTAGAAAACTGATGCGAAGTACCAGTTGTTTGAACAAACTGCTGGAGATGACGCAAAGCCGCTTCCGTTTCTGTCCAAACCAATCCATGAACAACGTTGGGTTTGAGAATTTCGGGCGTGTAGGCTGAGTGCAATGCTTCATTCAGAGCATCCGCTGCCGCTGCGCTGTGCAGCCGTCCCAGCATTTGAATCGTCTGTCGCCGCACATTTAGATCCACATCCCACAACAACGGATTGATTTGCGTCAGGAATTCTTGTTCGTCAAGATAAGCAACCTGAAGCCCCAGCCCTTGCACAGCCGCTTGACGCACTTGGGCTGAGGGATCTGCCAGTGCCTCTGTCAAAAGCTCTCGAATTTGAGGTTCATGCAGATGACCAATGGCGTTGATCGCCAAGGCTCGAACCTCAGGATTTTCGTCGTGGCTGACCTGGATCAAGATCTCCGTTGCGGCTCGATGGTTCATCTGAGCCAGAGTCTGCGCTGCGACCAAACGAGTTTCCTCGTCGCGCAACAGTGGCGTCAAGCTGGGAATAGCGAGTTCTCCGATGTTCGCCAACGCTTGAATGACAATTCCTACGAGATCCGGCTGATCGACCTGCATCATCAGATGACGCAGAGTCTGCACCGTTTCTTCCGTGCGAAATTCTCCCAGGATTCGCGCCACAAACCACAGCAGATCCCAATCTTCTTCTTCCGTTGCTGGCTCAATTAGTTGACTCAAGGGGGCGATCGCCTCCGACCCAAACGACGGAATCAGCTTGGCAATATCCCATCGAACTTGGAAATCAGCAAACTGCAAGGCGTAGAGCGCCAATCTGATCAGCTCTGGTTTATTGTCTGATGCTTCTGTTGTAGATAGCTCTGAAGATGAATGGGGAGAGGGCGATCGCCTTACTCCTTCTTGCAATCGACCAGAAGCAGCATCGGCCAGAGCGTTTTGCACCGAGATACGACGAAGATAATGACTCAAAGACGACCAGTCTGAAGACTGAGCCGCTTCTTTTGCACGAGAAACCAAAACGTCAGATGACATAACGCACAGGATTAAGAAACGAGCGACGCCAAAACCAGACAATAGAGTTAGATCATGCCCCAGAATGTTAAAAGAGTATTTCTAGTCCATCAGGTTGAGGCTCAGAATGCAAGCTGAGAAAGGCGATTCTATGCAGCGATCGCATCACAGCATTGCACAACTATCATCATGACAGCATGACAAAGTACTGCCAGGACACCTATAGGTTTTGATGGCGATCGCCATCAAAACAAAACTTTAGATATTCCACCAGCAAAGCAACAGAGACCTCGCTGCGAATAAGAAAACCAAGTTGCGTATGTCGAACAGGTTCAACGGCATCGCTAAAGCCGACACCACATCCATCGCCGACACCATGACACTCGCCTATACTTTCGAAATGTCTTCCTCAGGAGGAGCTTGTGTATCTGAACCCCA
Organism: uncultured cyanobacterium; assembly: GCA_937128595.1. Lineage (GTDB taxonomy): Bacteria > Cyanobacteriota > Cyanobacteriia > CAKZMO01 > CAKZMO01 > CAKZMO01. Next base: position 5,990 of record CAKZMO010000094.1, read on the forward strand.
AGAAACGAATACAGTGGAGTTAGGGTGTTAAGTAGGTAGTTTTCATTCTTCGGTAGGATGAGTCGGCGCTAGCTAACGTATTGAATCCCTACCGATAGTGCGTTACGGCTCTGCCTAACGACACTCTAAACGGATGATTGCTTATGTCCACCTACTGAGTAGGCTATTAGAGAAATTTGTAAAGGGCAATTTCAATCCGGTTAGAGAATGTTTGAAAAGTCGTCAATACTACTTCAGATTTCCCCCTTGCCCTCTTAGAAAGGGAAGCTTGACCTTCAAAGTCCCCTTTCTGAAGGGGATTTAGGAAAATCCGTCTTTAAAGTCCTCCTTTCTAAGGGGGGCTGGGGAGATCAAAAGCCCCAGCGTGCCATCTAGTACTGTTCAAACATCCTCTTAGACATTCCACAATCCCCAGGCAAGCCGACCTATTCTCGTCATCCGCATCAGAATGAGTATCAAAAAACAACTCAAACCCTTTTTCAACGCGATCAAACGGTCAAAGACTGTCCATCTTGTTGTGGGCACATTCATGAAATGGCAGAGCGATCGCTGTATCGAAATGGGAGCGGCGTTGTCTTATTACGCCCTCTTCTCATTATTTCCACTATTTCTAGTTGCTTTGAGTATTGCAGGTTCATTTTTGGGGCCTGAGACCAACGCAGTCAACGATGCGCTGATATTTGTTAACCAAGCTCTCCCTCCAGAAGCTGCCAAAGTTGTGGAGCAAACCTTGGAGGATTTGAACGAAAGCAGCGTAGGGGCAGGAATTGTCGGCTTTGGCCTTTTAGTCTTTACTGCGAGCGGTATTTTTGGAGCACTGACCAGTTCTTTAGATGTGATTTGGAAAGCGACCCCCGCTGATTCCGATCATGCAACTTGGAAGACTGGAGTTTGGACTTTGATTCGTCGTCGCATGTTTGGCCTTTTCTTAGTGTTTCTCACCGCAGTCTTGCTGTTAGTGTCTCTGTTTGCCAACATCGCCATCAATCTGTTTTTGGAAATGCTGAAATCGTTTGGCGATCGCATCTCTTTTATTCAGCTTGATATTGACGAGGTCCTGTTGATCAGCTCTCTACAAAACCTCACGCTGCTGATCATTCTTTTCCTCGTCGTCATGGTGTTGTTTAAGCTATTACCCGCGACTTCAATTGCTTGGGGAGATGTCTGGCTCGGAGCATTGATTACCATTCTGCTCTTTTTTGGTCTCCAACAGCTAATTGGAAACAGTGTGATTCAAATTGGTAGCCGATTTCGCTCCTATGGTGTGATCGGTGGCGTTATGGTGCTGTTGTTTTGGCTATACATCACCTGTCAGATCTTTTTCCTTGGCAGTACGTTTACGTATGTTTATGCCAAGATATTCGGCAGCCGCCGCATACCCGCCAGGATTCAGAACTATGATGAGGTCGAATCGTTGACCTCTCCTTGACACAGATCCTGCAGGGATAAACAGCCGACACATCTATATTCATGATTCATGTCCACAAACAACAAAGGAGCACAGCAATGCTGCGCTCCCTCACATTTGATTGAGATTAGAGTCTAAAGAATCAGAATCTAATGACTGTGGTGATGGTCGTGGTCATGACTGTGTCCATGATGCTCGTGACCGTGGTGGTCGTGACTATGAACATACTCAGCAGCCTGACGAGCTGCAAGCTCTGGGTTGACCGAGAGGGCTTGCTCAGCAAACAACTCAGCGATGTGCTCATTAGCCCAATCCGCTGACATCTGAAGAAATCGCGGATGGTCGTTTGCACAAGGCATTTTCACGTAGGTCACGTCAGGACGCTTGCGCCGTAGACTTTCGATAATGTGCTCGACATCGAGCAGGGTCTCATGGTTTTCAGTCGCAAAACCAATCGGCATAAAGACGATAGAGGTTGCGCCGAGATCCATCAGATTTTTCGCGGCCAGATCTGCATTAGGCTGCGTCCACTTGATCATGGGAGTTTGGTGGTTGAGCCAACCTACGGAAATCAGCGGATATCGGTGAATGAGGCGATCGCGCACTTTATCATAGAGAGTCTGACTCTCCACAATTCCAGAGGTAAAGCCCTTCGCCTCATGAGGACAGCCATGATTCATCAACACAATGCCAACCTGAGAGGGCAAGTGAGCCGCTAGCAAGTCGCGAGCGATGCGCTCTTCCACCATTTCAGCCATCAACTCAATATACTGAGGTCGATCGAAGAACGACGGAATGTAGCGCATTCCTTTGACCCAGTGCTGGTCAGAGCTGTTCATCTGAGCCAGAGCATTGTTAACTTGCTCAATTGCAATGCCGCTCGTAAAGATTGAATCGACAACGAGCAGAGGATAGATCAGAAGCTTGTCAAATCCTTGCTGCTTGATCTCAGATAAAACCTGATCAGGCAGATAGGGCGCACAAAAGTTAAACGCTTTGAAAACTTTGACGCGATCGCCCCATTGCTCTTGCAAATTCTTCTCAATGCCCTCGCGCTGTTGCTCAAAGATGGCATTGTGGGGTGAAATAAAGTTTCCGTGCTGGTGGCTCCACTCATGCAGGTCAAATACAGCCAATAGCTTCGCCATTGGGGGATAAACCCATGTGGGCACAGGGGCAAACTTTGCGGTCAAAAGATTCAGCGCTTGCTCGTTATAGTTTGCAAAATCGTCGTAGCTTTCAACTTCGCCATAGCCCATGAGCAAAACCGCTACTCGGTCTTGTCCTGTTTCAGAATGGCTCGACTGTCCGCGCGACAGTTCTGGGGGTGCAACCACAGGTGCGTCTCCTTAATCACTATTCACTATGTAGATACGCTTGTCATATTCAGGCTAACATCCTACTCCGGGGGATATGGGCAATCTTAGGGTCAGCTCAAGGTTTCAGCAATGTGAGACGTATCGGACATAACAATTTGCAGCTTCACCCATCTAAGCAATCTGCTCCCAGCCACTCCCTTCATAGCCAAAACTGACACCCTGGGGGTAAAACATTTCAGCCAATAATTCTAAGGAATCAACCAGGCGAGGCCCTGGTCGGTTGAAATATTGATTACCATCCGTGATGTAAACTCGCTGTTGCTGCACTGCTTGGAGCGATCGCCATTCTGGATGCTCGGTCAAGGGGGATAGCTCTGCACGAGTTTTCTCCAGATCGTACCCGCAAGGCATGATCACGATAATGTCAGGGTCAGCCTGTTGTAAATCTGACCAGGTCATCCAGTCAGAATGTTTGCCTACCTGTCCAAAACAAGGTGTCGCTCCTGCCATCCGAACCAGCTCTGGAATCCAGTTCCCCGCAGCCATGAGAGGATCAATCCACTCAATACAGGCAACCGTCGGGGGAGCGATCGCATGGGATTGAAGATGGTGCTGCACGGTTGCCATGCAGTCTGACACTCGATGCTTCAGCATCACCACCAAAGGAGTCCCATCAACCCCTAACGATTCAGCGACTCGATGAATATCTCGCCACACATCATCTAACGTGCTGGGCTGAAGAGAAATCACTTGCGGATTAGAGATTTGCACCCAGTCGGCAACGGCTTGCTCTACTTCTCCTAAGCTGACCGCACAGACTTCACACTGAGCCTGAGTCAAAATGTGAGTGGGCTTCACCTGCTGGAGAGTTTCCGTTTCAACTCGATAAACACTCAGCGCCGATTGCAAAAGTTGACTGACCCGATCGTGGATTTCAGCACTCGTTCCTTCCGGGTTGAATTTGGGCTGAGTACACACAGGCAGCGATCGCACCGATGGCGGAAAGTCACACTCGTGCGATCGCCCTGTCAACCAATCAGTCAGCCCTAACGCAGCAACAATCTCGGTCGCGCTAGGAATCAAGGATACGATGCTTGGAGACTGATGGCGATCGCCACTCTTAGGAGCTACATTCATAGCTGTTTTCCTACTCGCTACTCATCTATCAAGGGACAAAGACTTCAAATGCTTCGCCTGCGATTCGTTCGGTGACTACTTTATTCGATACGTTCATCGCATCTCAGCCTGTGCAATCAGAATTCCCAAATAGCCAATCTCGCAGGAAAGAATTTGCATTCCGCAATCCTTATTTAATTAAATTTAACGTATTCAGTCTTTGAGTAACGGCGGTGAGCGTTTGAGTGGGGTGAGGAAAAGGATTGTGGAGTTTCCCTTTTT
>CAKZMO010000095.1 GCA_937128595.1 uncultured cyanobacterium
GCATCGCATTGCGATGCCCCTACCAAAATCATTCTTCGAATGTGCAACGCCAGATATTAGGAAGAGGCGACACGAGCTAACCCCAGGCAAGCCGATGCCCAGCTTCCTTTATTCCTCAATTCAACTCAATCCATCAAAGATATCTCGATTAGATGTCCTTATTGAATTTGTCCATAAACTGGTTTCTCTGACCCAAAATTTGCTCTTTAACAGACGCAAAATCGCTAGACAGTTCAGAACGAGTCGAGGCTTTCAGCATATAACGATAAACAAACCATGCTGCGTAAGCAATACCAATCGTTTCAAAGGTTGGGGCTAGTAAAGGAATTTCGTTAATCGCCCCCAGAATGGCGAGAGCAACCTTCGCAAAAACGATAACGGCTAAAAATAAGCCAATCGTGATCAGAGGACGGCGATATTCATTGAAGAAAGCAGCAATATAAGCAGGCAGCTCAGCCAAGAAGCTAGAGGCTTGCTCACCTAATTTTTGCCATTGCTCTTTGGCCTGCTCCGAAGACGACATCTTGCGAATTTGTCCAGATTCTGGAGCGTTAATGTCTACAGAGGTATCTTGCTTTACTTCAGGTTCCATAGTTTCACCTTAAGGAGTTAACACGTTGAGACTGTGGATCATATGCTGACAGCACAGAGGAACATTGAATAGCGGAGGGAAATCTTTCTTTTCCTTTCTAGAGGGAGTGATAAGAATTTCCAATATCGATTTCGGTATCGAACATTGCTGAACTTGAAAGAATGACCCGGCGTCAGACAGAGAATCGTCATAATTTAGAGAATTATGACGTCACGAGTCAGTACGCTTTAAAATTCATAGGGTATTTGATTTCTTATCCCAACTTCTCTCAAAAATCCAGTCAATCGACTCCCTCAAAGGACACAACTCAACACTTTTCTGTCAAACACAGTAGACACTAGAGCACTACTCGGAGAATTTCAAGCCTTATTATGCCAGAGACTGACCCTCTTGCGTCTATTGCCCTACCCCAAGCTCAACTCCAGCGGCTGGCGATCGCCCCATCTCAGATTCAAAACGCGGGTCTCACCTTAACGGCATCGCAACATCACTATTTATGTCGAGTGCTACGGCTGCGACCTGGCGATCGCTTTATTGCCTTAGACGGACGGGGAACAGCGTGGCTAGCGGCATTAGCACCCATAGAAGCAAAGACAACTGCAGAATTAGTCTCGACCTTGCATCTAGACAGCCATTCTTCAGTGTCCGATGCCCTACAAACCGTTGTGCTGCTAATCGCCATGCCAAAGCAGGGCATGGATGACATTGTTCGACAAAGTACAGAGCTGGGTGTGAGCGAAATACAGCCTATTTTGAGCGATCGCACCATTCTCAGGCCAAGTGCCCAAAAGGTGGAACGATGGCGACGCATTGCCGCCGAAGCCGCTGAGCAGTCTGAAAGACTGATCATTCCGGCTGTGGCTGAGCCGATGAAATGGGCAAATTACCTACAGCTCAACGGTCAAGACTCAGAGCAAGACGCCGATCGCCCCCATCATCGCTATCTCTGCGTTGCGAGAGGCAATGCACCCAACTTACTGATCTGCCTTCAGCGTCAACCTGATTGGAAGACGAAAGGCATTACCCTCGCTATCGGCCCAGAAGGCGGCTGGACAGAATCAGAAGTCAAGAGAGCGATCGCCCACCATTTCACCCCAGTTTCTTTAGGGCAATCCATTCTGCGAGCCGTCACCGCCCCGATCACCGCTCTATCACTGGTTACGGCTGCACGAGAAATATAATTTTTCCGGTTCGTAGGGGCGCACGGCCGTGCGCCCCTACGAGGTGTTTACCCTACGCGCCCCTCACCAGACCTTACAAACCCGACAT
>CAKZMO010000096.1 GCA_937128595.1 uncultured cyanobacterium
AGGGGGATCAGTCTTGTTCCAGCGTGTTGTCTAATACTTTTCAAACATCCTCTGACCATAGCTTCATCTACTCGACTTTAATACTCTGTCCCATCCTTGAGTCTGCCATCATGTCTGAGAGTTCAGCCAAAGTGCCTGTTTCCGTACTCATTCCAGCCAAGAATGAAGAGCAGAATTTGCCTGCTTGTTTGGAAAGTGTTGCCTGCGCGGACGAAGTGTTTGTGGTTGATTCCCAAAGTGGCGATCGCTCTATCGAAATTGCCGAACAGTATGGCGCGACAGTCGTGCAGTTTCACTTTAACGGTCGCTGGCCGAAAAAGAAGAATTGGTCACTCGAATCACTACCCTTCCGCAATGAGTGGGTGTTGATTGTGGATTGTGATGAGCGGATTACGCCAGACCTGTGGGATGAGGTGGCGATCGCCATCCAAAACCAAGACTACGCTGGCTATTACCTCAATCGCCGTGTATTTTTTCTCGGCACATGGATTCGGCATGGAGGCAAATATCCTGACTGGAATCTTCGTTTGTTTCGCCACGCCAAAGGACGCTACGAGAACTTGCATACCGAAGACGTGCCCAACACAGGCGACAACGAAGTACACGAGCATGTCGTCTTACAAGGAAAAGTAGGCTATCTCAAAGAAGATATGCTGCACATCGACTTTCGAGACCTATTTCACTGGATTGTCCGCCACAACCGCTACTCAAACTGGGAGGCACGAGTCTATTACAATCTGCTGACGGGCATGGGAGAAAACAGCACGATTGGCGCAAATCTGTTTGGCGACTCGGTACAGCGTAAGCGTTTTCTCAAAAAAATTTGGGTTCGACTCCCGTTCAAACCCCTGTTGCGATTCTTACTTTTCTACGTGTTTCGTCTGGGTTTTTTAGACGGAAAAGCAGGCTATATCTACGGGCGATTGTTAAGTCAATATGAATATCAGATCGGCGTCAAGCTTTTTGAGTTGAAGAGGTTTGGCGGTCAGCTCAACGTCGTCCAACCCTCAGAAGTAGCCGCCCAGTCCGAGCAGAAACTAGTGTCTAACTCAGACATACAGACCCCTCAACCCAATGCTTAGTTCAGGCTCAAACCGTTGTCCCAAATTCAACTATTCTGCTCATCCTGCGCTGAAAAATTATGGAGCTGAGTAAGAGAGGCACAAAGCATCGTCCCTGGAAACGTTCTGGAGGACTCCACACACATCACGTCCATACAGTTTCCTGATGGGCATACCATCCGCAGTTGATTGCGACTAAACTTTTCGAGAAAGAAATCAGAGTTTCGTCGATATCGTTCCCTTTTCGTAATGAATGAGGTCTGATTGACGATCTTTCGCAACAGTCTCGCTATGTCATACCTACGAAGGCTGCGTTTGATTGCTCGTGACAATTTTCGATGGAATGGTCGCTGTGTCTGTCTGACTTGCTCTTTATTTTGATCTAACCGATGACATTCACCAGGGTTTCGGGTACTCACTACGCTTCAGCACTGCTTTCAATGGCGAGCCTCACAACGCTGTTTCTGACCGGAATGGAAAACGCAGCAAAGGCTCAGTCGTCTTCACCTGACAGCGTTATTCCCGCGCAAGTTGATCCGTCTGTAATAGAGCGTCTTGATGACATTGAACCAGGTCGGATCGATCAGTTTGACAATCCAGAGATCCCCCCTTCTCAACGCCCTCTTCCAGAACGCCAACCCACGCCGACCCTGCCCCCACCTGATGAACTGCTCCGTCCACCGGGTGAGGCTCCCATCCTGCCCCCTGCTGAAGAAGTGCCTGCAACCATTCGTGTAGAAAGATTCGAAGTGATTGGCAGCACGGTTTTCGACGACGATGATTTTGCAGAAATCACGGCTCCATACGAAGGACAAGAACTGTCCTTTGCAGAACTGCTTCAGGTCCGATCAGCCATCACGCAGCTCTATGTTGATGCGGGCTATGTCACATCAGGCGCGTTCATTCCTCCCCAAACCCTGGATAGCGACAACACGATTGTCACGATTCAGGTGCTAGAAGGGCGAGTCGAAGAGATCAACGTGGAGGTGGAAGGACGGCTGCGTCCCGGCTATGTGCGACGGCGACTGGCACTGGCGGCGTCCGATCCCCTAAACACCAACGAGTTGCTAGAAGGGCTGCAATTACTCCAGCTTGATCCCCTGATTGACACCATTTCGGCAGAACTAGCGGCAGGGGTACGTCCCGGCACAAGCATCCTCGATGTGCAGGTTGTGCAAGCGGATACTTTCGCGGTGGATCTGGAGGTCAACAATGGGCGATCGCCCAGCGTCGGTAGTTTTCGTAGAGAAATTCAAATCAGCGAGGGTAACCTCATCGGCATTGGCGATGGCATCAGCGTCGGCTATAGCAATACCGATGGCAGCAACACCGTCGATCTAAGCTACGTTGTGCCCGTCAATGCCCGCAATGGTACCGTAGCGTTTAGCTATGGAACCACCACCAGCAGTGTGATTGAGGACGAATTCGAGATTCTCGATATTGCATCTGATTCGAGATTCTACGAACTCACCTATCGCCAGCCCCTCTATCAATCTCCAACACGGGAGTTTGCACTGAGTTTGACCGCCTCTCGACGAGAGAGTGAGAGTGAGTTTTTGGAAGACTTACTCGGAGAGGCCATCCCGTTTCCTTCGCTAGGTGCAGACGAAGAAGGACGCACGCGCATCTCCGTGCTGAGGTTTGCCCAAGAGTGGACTCAGCAAGGAGGGCAACAGGTAATTGCGGGGCGATCGCAGTTCAGTATTGGGCTAGACGCCTTAGACTCCACCATCAATGAAAATGGCCCCGACAGCCGATTTTTCTCTTGGCGTGGTCAAGGACAGTGGGTAAAGTTATTAGCCGCTGATACCATTTTGCTCGTGCGCGGAGATATCCAACTGGCCGATGCTCCTCTCGTTCCCCTAGAGCAGTTTGGCTTAGGCGGTCAGCAAACCGTACGGGGCTATCGTCAAGATGAGCTGCTGACAGACAATGGTATTCTCTTGTCATCGGAGATGCGCATTCCTCTGGTGCGGGCTCGTCGCATCGATGGGCTGTTGCAGATCGCGCCCTTTGTAGATATTGGTCACGGGTGGAACTTGGACGCGACCGATCCAGACCCCAGCCTAGTTGCGTCTGTAGGACTAGGGTTGCTATGGCGTATGGGCGATCGCCTCTCTGCCCGTTTAGATTATGGGCTTCCTCTGGTCGATACCGACACCGAGGGCGGCTCCCTGCAAGAAGACGGATTCTACTTCTCGCTGCGGTTTACACCGTTTTAGATGCCGTGACCAAGTCCACGTATAGTCCACAGTATTCGGGTGACAGTCCAGTTACGTCTCTCCAAATTCTGGCATCGCGATGCCAGACCACTGTACTTTTTTGAGACGACTGCGGCGGTAGGAAAAGAAGCGATCGCTCTGCTGGTAAGTGCAGTAGGGGGCGATCGCAATTGCCTCTGGAGCAATGCCCAATTGTTCCAGCTGAAGCTCATTCACCCGTCGCACGTCGAGTCGTGCTCGTCCGGGTTGAGAGTCGTTCAGCACAGGGCTATTGGGGCGTGACTGCACCTGACTCAACACCTCAGAACCATCAGATGAGTCTGAATCAGGCTGTTTATCTCCGAGCGCATGTTCCAGTTCGGGAATTACTGTAGACACCACCTGTGCAGCCACAGTGGTAGAGACCTGATAAACCTCTCCCGCAATGGCTGGCCCCAGCGCCACACGAATATCTTGAAGCTGACTGCCCTGATCGAGCAATCGCTGAATGGCAACAGGAACAATTTTTTGCTGAGTTCCACGCCAGCCCGCATGAACCGCAGCCACTCGCCCTGTCGTAGCATCAGCAATCAAAGCGGGGACACAGTCTGCGGTCGCCACCCAGACCGTCTGCCCGATCTGCTCCGCAATCAGTCCGTCCGCTTCGGGCATCAATGACGGCGGCTCCGATTCCTTGGTCGTCGGGCTCTCAACCTGAGCCGCCGCCTCGGCACGCTGGTCAGACTCAATCCGATGTTCTGATGTTGTTAAAACACGATTGCCATGTACCTGCTTCACACGATAGTCGCGAGATTGATCCAGAGTCTTGGAACCAAAAGACTGAGGTTGATTTGAAGCGGAGGCGATCGCCATGCCCAACTCTGTTTCAGGCAAATGGGGCCACCATTGCTGAGTAAAAAAGCCGTGAGTCCACTCATCGAGCAAACTACAAGTGAGATAGGGTAATCCGTTGTGCTCAGTCCAAGTCCAAGTATGCATAGCAAGACGGCTTAAGAAGTGCGTGTAATAGTCTATCCTGTCTTGATATGAACCCCCACGTCCTTGATCCTGCTGCAATCCAATCTGCTTTGGCTGCTCTCCGTTCCGACCGTCCCTCCACGCCTTTTGGACAAGACGAAGAGAGCGATCGCTCCCTATCCTCACACCATTGGAATCTTCGGGTTTATCAACAGCTTGCGTCCACCAACCTGACGCTATGGCGCTCGATTCAGCGGGGTGCGCCATCCCACACGGTAGTCATCGCTCAGGAGCAAACTCAAGGGAAAGGCCAGCGCGGACGAGAATGGATCTCGGCACCGAGAGGCCTCTATCTTTCCGCAGCCGTTGATTTCGGTGTGACCGTTCAGCCACCGCACCTGCTCACCCTCAGTACCGCTTGGGGCATCGCCACTCAGCTCCAAACGTTGGGTATCGATATTGGGCTGAAGTGGCCAAATGATTTGGTAGTCAACGATCGAAAATTGGGCGGCATCTTAATAGAAACTCGCACTCGGGGCGATCGCCTACGGTGGGTCTGTGTCGGAGTAGGACTGAACTGGAGCAACCCCGTGCCCGCTACCGGAATTACTTTATATTCCCTTCTCAGCCAAGATTCTCCCTGTTCGTCTATCAACGAGTTGGCAGCCCTGACCTTGACAGGCATCGCAACCGGAATCAGCCGTTACCAACAAGACAATGCAGAGGCGATCGCCAAAGATTATGAGACATTGCTGGTCAACCGGGATCAGCATGTTGCCTGGACAGACACCGTAGGCAAGCGGTTAGAAGGTGTCGTAATCGGCGTCAATCCGCTAGGAGAATTGAGAGTTCGAATTCTAGAACCGGACTCTACAGCCTTCGTTGCCTGTTCTACGGCTGGCTCACCATCGATAGATGCAGCAACAAACTCCCCGGCTCCCTCATTCAAGCAGCCGTTGTGTGAACAGACGTTTCCCCCCGGAAGCATCCGGCTTGGCTATCACGCTTCGTTATCTTGACTTAGGGAGTCTCACCTTCGGGCAAAGTAAATGTAGCCGCTACCGGAAAGTGATCGCTCTGAAGACTGTCATCGGGGCAATAGTCGTCTGCAATATCGGAGTAGACAACGGTCGAACGTTCAACTGTCCAAGACTTGGCCGCATTGCCAACAAAAATGAAGTCGAGGATGCTGTTATAGCGATCGCTGCAATGGCTCACGGCTAAAGGATTTGGGCGCACCCAGGCAAAAACATCGTCTTGGGTCATCAGATCAAAACCGCGATCGCGGTTTCCCTCGTCGCCTTCGAGGACATGGAAATCAAAGTTGTAGTCTCCCACAGCAATGATAGGCAACGTTTGATTTCTCGCCCAAGTATTGAGCAACTGAGCCTGCTGATGGCGACCTTCTTCGTTCGTTCGATAAAGATGATTCACCATAAACAGAAAATTCTCTCCTGTGGATTGAACTTGGATCTGAGCAACGAGAGCAGCTCTGACTCGTCCCCCAAAGCTCAAATCCGTTAACTCGTAAGCTTCAACCACCTCGAAGAGTTGTGTGTCGTAAAAGATGGCAAGGCGATCGCCACCGCCTGTGGTTCCCAAAATGGACTGAAAGTCTGACCGTTCTCCATCTTCAATTCCTTGTTCAAGTAGGGGCAACCACTCCGCGTTCTGAACTTCGGACAAACCCCATATATCCACGCCCCTTTGAGGAGCGAGATATTGATCAGCAAGATACATCGGATCAGCATCGCCCGACTCCAGATTAAACGCGACGACAGACAGCTCTGTCGAGCCATTAGCCAACGCCTCAGAAAGATTCGAGGACAAGTCCGCAATGTCTTGCAGCAACGTACACCCCGCTGTGGCAACCGTTCCCACAGCAGCCAGCATTAGAGCTAACATCCATCGATGAGAAAGTCGCGCCATATATTCCTTAGTCTTGGAGTCATACTGCAATCACGCCGGGGAGTCTAACAACAACCCGGATTGTCGCATCACTCATGTGAAAGCTGACTTGACAGTGTTTGAACAGTGCCTGAACAGTGTTTGACCAACTTCCCGGTAGATGAGTCATCTACCGTTTTTTTGTTGTTCTCTGAAGAATACAGGACTCCGTTCAATACAGCTATTCGCCCCCCTTCCTTTATCTGGTATTCGTCGCTTCGATATCGGGAACAATAAGACTGAACTGCCTTGAGTAGTTCGAAACACCTTGCAAAACCTGGCAAATATGCCGGGTTTTTTTGTAATTTACTCTGGCTCCCATGTTAAGTTTTGGCGATCGCCACAGGGAGATGCCTCCAAGAAATTACTTAAATCCACCCAGAGTAGACGATTGAAAATCTGTCAGACTCTTCGATCCGCTTCGGCGGAATGGTCGATAAGTTGTGAATAGCGCAAACGATATAGCTGACATGGAATTTCCCTTCGGTTAGTCATGTGTTTATCTACTTCAACTCTTACTTTTCTCCCCTTCTTGTTCAAGACCTACCAAATTTGAGATAGCGATCTGATGACAATTTCAAGACTTGATGAAGTTTGAGCCCTCGTTTGAGTTGAATTTTTATGCGCTTCGTGACTGCTTTCATGTTTTCGATGAGCTTCCTGCCTGTCTTCCCACGAAACATTCTCAGTAATTTTCACGTCACTCTCGTCACTCTCAGGCAATTCTCATGTCCGGAAAAGGGCACGCTCAGCGTGATGGATCACCATAAGGGATATTCAGGCTACCCGAACTTTCTAGACCGTATGACTCAACTCACCTCCATAGATTCACCCAGAGGCGTGAATCAGTCAGAGGAGTCCGAGCGTTTCAACTTTGCATAAGCTTAAAGTAAAGCTTGTTTACATATAGCAATACAAAAAGATAGAGTCCGAATAGGTACAACCTGCATCAGTGCAGCATCCCAAAGACGGACATCAGCCAGACACACTCTTGTCAACGCACAGTTAGCTCTCCGAGCGATTAAATCATGACGACATCGCCTATCAGCATTTCAAGTTCTATTCGCGGTCTTAATTCAGGGCTGTTTGCAACTCAATCCCAGCCTCAGTTGGCGAGTCTGTCTGATGTAGAAACCCGCCAAGCAGCAGATGTGGCGATCGCCGCTAACGATATCGAAATGGTTTATCGCAGCGGCAGCCAGAAGGTGCGCGTGCTCAAAGGAATTGACCTAAACATTCAGGCTGGGGACATCCAGCTGCTCATGGGGCCGTCAGGCTCAGGCAAAACCACCCTTCTCTCAATACTCGGTGGAATTCTGAAGCCGACTCATGGCCGTGTCACGCTTCTTGACCAAGACATCACCCGCCTTTCGGCATCCAAGCTATCGCAGTTTCGACTCAAAAACATTGGCTTTATCTTTCAAGGTTTCAACTTGTTTGATGCGCTAACAGCGGCTGAGAACATTGAGGTTGCCCTCAAGATGAAAGGAATGCGCCCTCGCGCTGCACGTCGAGAAGCCAAGTCTCTGCTCGAACAGGTTGGGTTGGGCGATCGCGCTAACCACCTGCCCCGTGACCTCTCTGGCGGTCAGAAGCAGCGAGTGGCGATCGCTCGCTGTCTCGCTGGCGATCCCAAACTCATTATGGCGGATGAACCGACGGCGGCTCTCGATTCCCATAGCGGTCATATGGTGATTGAGTTGCTGCGTCAGCTAGCCAAAGAGGGCGGACGTACCGTTCTAATGGTGACTCACGACCCTCGTGTTCAGAAGGTTGCAGACCGAGTCACCTATCTAGAAGATGGCGAGCTGAAGCCAATGCCTGAGTGGGCTACCCATTCAGCAGATGACATATCTCTCTCCGCCTAAAGCATTTCACCCATCGCTGACGATTCTGCGGAACAGAATCCTCACGACAATCCTCATTACAATAGCGACAGCACTAGCTGCCCGAACGAGGCGAATGAGGAGTACCCATGAGACCACTATTTCGGCAAGAAGGGCGATCGCTCTTTCTATCATTGAGACCCAGGGTTTCCAGTAGCGGAGCCGTGGGTCTTCTATTGAGCGGACTGGTTACAACCCTCGCAACCATTGGGCTGGTTCCCCATCCAGGATTCGCCTATCGTCCGTCTGACCTAGCACAGCTTGGAGCTTCAGGAGGTTGTCCCAGTTGCGATCTAATCGCCGTTCAGCTCAATCAAACCAATTTGCAGGACGCAGATCTAAGAGCAGCTGATTTGCGGAGCGCCGGACTGAGAGCGGCAAACTTGAGCCGAGCTAACCTCGAAGCCGCCGATTTGAGCCGTGCCTCACTCCAAGGCGCACGGTTACGGCGCAGCAATCTTAGAAGCGCTCGCCTCTATCGCACCGATTTCTCTCGGGCAGATCTTAGCCGAGCCAACTTGACCGAAGCCAATTTACAGCGGGCTGATCTGCGCGAAGCCAATCTGCAAGGAGCGCAGCTACAAGACGCATTTCTCGCCCGTGCCAATCTGACCGGAGCAAATCTGACCCATGCTCGATTGAGCGACGCATGGACACGAAATTCTGGATTAGAAATGGCGACCCTCTGCAATACTCGGATGCCGGATGGTTCAGTCGTAAATCGAGATTGTCCCTAGTCGAACAGTGGGACGTCGGTACAAAGGCGATGCTAGGACTTCGGCGAAAACACCATCAGGCGCTCGACACCGCTGATTTCGGTACGGAGGCGATAGTCAATATCAAGGACATTGGTCTCCAATTCCTCGTTGTTGCTGTCCCAAAAGGTCTGCTCTATTTCATCTGCGCGATCGCCCCCATAATAACTTGCAAGAGTCTGGAGAATCTGCCCCGTTGATGAATCTGACTCTGGAACCCGATTTCCAAACCAGAGAATTTTTAAGTTCTTCACAGACGCTGTTTCGGGGTCTTCTCGTAAGAAGATACGCAAGCTTTCATTTTCTCCAGCAATGCACTTGTATAGAGAACCGTCTCCCTCAAAAGCAGGAGGATACAGCTTGCCTTCAGCACATCGAATCAAGACATTGAGCCGTTCAGCTTCTTGGGAAAAAGGAAGCAACTGTTCAAAGTCTTCTTGAGCAAGAGCGACACCTGGGTTCGCCCCATCGCCAACCGATTCGCCACTCGCCAATTCAGAATCACTTAATTCGGTGGCCGGATCAGGATCTACTGTGTTGGCATCGGCGATCGCCTCAGAGCCCTGACCTGAATCGGCTTCGGGAGCAGAGGAGGGATTGGAGGAGCAGGCAGAAATCGTCATAACAATGAGAGTGGCGATCGCCATCCGTGAGCATAATGCTCTAGTCCAGACTTTTTGTAGAGATAGATCTCCCTTGTCGCGCTGACCTCGAGCCGTCTGCCGAACCCAGACAGATAACACAGCAGACAAAGCGGAGCGATTTTGTGGCGATAGCATACGTGCACCTCTTTGCGAAGCCGATGATCCTAAACAAACCGGGCTAACTGAGATGAACAAACTTCGTACGCAGGCACGAATATTCTCAGTCTGTCTCAAAGTTTACCCGAATTGCAAGAGAGTCGAAGGCAAGAGAGTTAGAGGATTTCCGCCGATTATCAGAATTCTCCGAAAATACTGAACGAAGGCATTCAGAAATTGTCAGCAGAGAGTCTCAAAGAAAGATTTGAGAGGATAAGCGATCTCGATTCCTGAAACCCGACTGGTCACTATGCAGGAGATGATTTTGCAGCCTGGTGCTCCTTCATTGATTTCACAAAATTCTCGAAAAGATAGTCTGCATCATGAGGCCCAGGACTCGCCTCTGGGTGATATTGCACCGAGAAAATGGGCAAAGTTTTATGGCGCAAGCCTGCAATAGTTTGATCATTGAGATTGAAGTGAGTAATTTCAATCTCATCCGTACCAAGAGATTGAGCATCAATTGCAAAACCGTGGTTTTGGCTGGTGATTTCCACCTTCTGACGCAAGCCTGCGGGCTGATTTAGCCCACGATGGCCAAACTTGAGTTTGAAGGTCTCTGCTCCCATAGACAGTCCTAAGATTTGATGGCCCATACAGATACCGAACATCGGCTTCTGCGCCTCAAGCAACGCTTTTGCCGTTGCGATTCCTTCTTTTACAGCCGCCGGATCTCCAGGGCCATTCGATAGGAAAATGCCATCCGGGTTGTACTTGAGAATCTCTTCGGCTGAACTCGTGGATGGAACTACGATGATCCGACACCCATAGCTGGCTAGACGACGCAAGATATTGCGCTTGATGCCGAAGTCGATCGCCACCACGGTTAACCCTTCGCCCCGCTCAAAGTCTTTTGGCGCAAACTCCCAAGCATCCGTAGTGGGATCAGACCATTCATAAATCTCAGCGGTGGTGACTTCTTTCGTCAGATTTTGTCCCGCCATGTCAGGAGCAGCCTGAACTTGTCTCAGCAGTTCTGCCGCGTCAAGAATTTCGGTGGAGATGCCTCCATTCATCGATCCGATCGTGCGAAGCTTGCGGGTCAATGCACGGGTATCGATGCCGTAAATACCAGGAATGTGATGGGCTTTGAGGTAATCGGGCAGCGACTGGGTAGAACGCCAATTACTCGGAATTTGGGTGATGTTGCGGGCGATCGCCCCTTTCACTTGTGGCCCTGCTGATTCTTCGTCGTCAGGGTTAACTCCCGTATTTCCGAGTTCTGGATAGGTGAAGGTAACAATCTGTCCCCGGTAGCTTGGGTCAGTGAGAACTTCCTGATACCCGGTCATGCCCGTGTTGAATACCACTTCACCAATCGCAGTACCTGTTGCACCAAAGGCATAGCCTCGATAGACAGTGCCATCTGTCAAGACAAGCAGCGCAGGCTTTGCGTCAAAAACGGTCATAGAACGTGATCCCCTTATTGCTGAGAGCGCTCGATAAAGTCCACAATGGAAAGAACAAAGTCATGCAAGACCGAGCGTATTGATGATCAGTGTTGAACTGTCAGTGTTGAACCTAAGTTCAGCTCAAACCCAGCCCGACGTATTGAGATGAATTTGAGCTGCTTATTATCCTAAGCCTGGATCAGGGCATATTGAACAATAAAAGGATATCCAAAGAATCAAGGTTTCTAGACATTGCGACATCTCCATATTCCTTGAACCCCGCCGTCTGATGTGAAATATTTTTGGTCAACGGATTAGAAAGCACTCACTGTAAAAGCTTCGATAAGTCCACCGTTCAGTCCATGGTTTATGTCATCACTCCTAAGATTTCCGCGCTCCTACATTCATGTTCTGGCATTGTCCAGTGCGATCGCCATTCTAGGTGGGGGATGTCAGCTGCTATCTCCGCTTTCAGGTTCAACCCAATCAACGAGCGAACTCGACTCCCCGTCTGCCGTTGCAAGCGCCGAAATCGAGTCACCAGAGGAGCTAGCTACGACTTCAGCCTCAAGCAACGAAGCTGTCGCATCATCCACAAGCTCACCGAATACAGACAATCCAGCGGCGTCTGGTTCAGCCGCAACAACGCCTCCAGCAGATGATCCTTTCCCAGATGCGATCAACCAAGCCTCTTCTGCGTTTTCGTTGAGTCAAGCTGCTCAGTCGCGCGATGACTGGCGCTTGGTCGCGAACCGATGGCAGCAGGCGATCGCCGCCATGACAGCGGTGCCAGCATCCAGTCCCAACCACGGCCAAGCCCAACAAAAGCTGACCGAATATCGTCGCAACTTCACCTATGCCCAACAGCAGGCAGCTACGCCCCTGCCAGAGCCAGCACCTGGACGCATTGTCGAAGTTCCTGTTGCCTCCTCTTCACCGACACCCGCTCCGTCCCGTCCCGCAGCAACGCCAAGACCACCTCAACCTGAGCCGAGAACAGCGAGAACTACACCCCCAGCGGCAGAGGGCAGAGTCTATCTCGCACCAATTGTGCGTCGCTCAGGCGGAACGCCTGTGGTAAGTGTGACTTTCAACGGTCGCCAGCGGTTCGATATGATCGTGGACACAGGAGCCAGCGGTACAGTTATTACCCAACCGATGGCAAGAGCCTTGGGCATTGCGCCCGTGGGCGAAACCCGCGTTGCTACTGCCAGTGCCAACAATGTGACCTTCCAGCTCGGCTATGTAAATTCTATGGAAGTGGGGGGTTCTCAACGGGGACGAATGCGTGTGGCGATCGCTGGCCCTAGCCTAGACATAGGTTTATTGGGACATGACTTCTTTGGTGGCTATGACATCACGGTTCGTCAAGATGTGGTAGAGTTCCGCGAGCGCTAGATTCAGTTCACATTAGCCAATCTAAGTTAGCCAAAAGGGTGGGTCGAGGAGCATGAGAGACTTCCAACTGCCGGGGCGATCGCCCGTCTACGGCAACCGCGCTGCTGTCGCCACCTCCCATCCCCTCGCGACTTTAACCGCAGCAGAAACGCTAAAATCTGGAGGCAATGCGGTCGATGCAGCGATCGCAGCCGCTGCACTGTTGTGTGTGGTAGAGCCTCAATCCACAGGCATTGGTGGCGATTGTTTTGCTCTCTATTCCCCCGCAAATGAAACCCGCACAATTGCCTACAATGGCTCAGGCCGTGCCCCAGCCGCAGCAACCGTAGACTGGTTCCAGCGTCAAGGTATCGAGGCGATCGCCCAACACAGCGCCCATGCGGTGACGATACCGGGAGCCGTCGATGGCTGGTGTCGCCTCAATGCCGACTATGGACGCAAAGACTTAGCCGACCTATTACAACCCGCCATTGACTACGCCCAAACGGGCTACCCCATACAGCCCCGCATTGCATACGACTGGGAGCGATCGGTCAAAACCCTCAGTCATGATGCCAATGCCAAAGCGCTGTTTTTGCCCCAAGGTCATCCTCTCAAAGCAGGACAGCGGCATTCCCAGCCCAAACTAGCCCAAACGCTCAAAGTCTTAGCAGAAAAAGGCCGAGATGGATTTTATCAAGGGGCGATCGCCCAAGATATGGTGAACCATCTTCAATCACTTGGTGGTCTGCATACTCTAGAAGACTTCGCCACAGCAGCAGGGGAATACGTCCAACCCATTTCTACCAACTATCACGGATTCGAAGTTGTGGAATGTCCGCCCAACGGACAAGGCATCACCGTACTATTGATGCTCAACATTTTGCAGGGAATTCCCCTCAGCGACTATGCGCCCAACAGCGCTGAGCGAATTCATTACTGCACAGAAGCCGCAAGACTCGCCTACCGCGATCGCAATCTCTGTGTGGCGGATCCAGCCTATGCATCTATCCCAATCGATCAGCTACTGTCAGATGACTATGCCACTCAGCTTCGACAGTCAATTCGGGGCGATCGCGCGCTTACAAAACTGCCCCCTTCCTTACTGCCAGATCATCCCCATACGGTTTATCTCTGTGTCGTAGATGATGAGGGGAATGCGATTAGCTTTATCCAATCTGTGTTTCATTCCTTTGGCAGCGGCATTGTGACCCCAAACACGGGTATTTTGCTTCACAGTCGTGGCAGCGGATTCCAGCTCAACCCCGACCATCCCAATCACATTGCCCCAGGAAAGCGTCCGTTCCATACCATCATTCCAGGAATGCTGCGCAAAGAAGACCAGGTCGTTATGCCTTTCGGCGTTATGGGAGCCGCCTATCAGCCCACAGGCCAAATGCATTTGCTGACTAATCTGATTGACTACGGCATGGATGTGCAAACGGCTCTCGACTTTCCGCGATTTTTCTATCAAAGCGATGTGTTGCAGCTAGAGCACGGCATCGAACCCTCTGTAGCAGAAAAATTAAGAAGCATGGGGCATAAGGTTCAGCCCGCTCCCGAACCCTTAGGCGGGGGACAGGGAATCTGGATCGACCACGACCACAAAGTGCTGATTGGCGGATCTGATCCGCGTAAAGACGGCTGTGCAATCGCGTATTGAAAGAGTCTGAACTCATCTAACACTTTCCAAACTCTCTTCAAAAATAAATACAGCCGCGTTGAATCCCATATCGGCTCTTGGCTATCTCTCAACAAACTCTCAACAAACTCTCAACGGCAACTATCTCAGATATAGCGATACTCGCTTGTGA
>CAKZMO010000097.1 GCA_937128595.1 uncultured cyanobacterium
GGGGGCTAGGGGGGATCTGAAGTAGCATTGACGACTTCTCAAACATCCTCTAAAGGCGAAATCAATGATGAGACGATTATCATTCATATGTCGTTGAATATATGTTGTCAAATGCGGCGTTGAACTGAGTAGTACGGTTAGGTACAAAGGAGAGAAAAGAGTAGCTCATAGAGAAGCTGAACCCCCACGTAATGACTCTCCATCCTGGGTTTCACAGTTTGCAAAAGGGTCATATCAATATTGAGGACAGTCTAATGTGTGAAACGTGATGCCATGAGTCGATCTGATTCTTCCCAATCTCCAGATCCTCAGCCGAGCCAGCGGGTCAGTCGCACCAATCGTACCCAGAACGAATTTGACATGCTACAGTCTCTCCTCGTCGCGCCTGAGGTAGATAGACTGCGCCGTCAAATTAGTGAGCTACAGCAGCAAGTTGCCACTCTGCAAGACAAAGTACAGCAATTAGAAGACGAGGTTCAGAACTCCCGAAGCTCAACCCATCAGCTGATTGACGAAAAGCTGGGGGAGCTGCGGCAGCATCTACTTACTCGCCTGCCCGACATGATCGACGAGGCGATTGAGGAGCAGATCGACCCAGGCCAAACGTTTTCCTTTCGACTATCAGGCGTGGAGGAGGACTAATGTCCTCAAAAATTCCTTTAGCGTCTATCGACCCAGTGCTATGAAATCTCTGATGCGATCGCTGTTTGCGTTTCTCTTGGGTCTCGCTCTTGTGCTGACCCCAAGCTGGGCTATCGCTCAAGAAGTGCCCCCACCCGACCCTGTCCCTGCGCCTGTCAGTACACCTGTAGCTGTCGTCATTGATGGCGAAGCGCTGCTACAGGTGCGGGAGAGCCTGGGGCGTTTTTCGATGGAGGAGCGAGCGCAGCAGATTCGACAGCGCATTATTCAGGTTGCCCGCAACGACAGCATCTCCGTGGAGTCTTTGGAAATTGTCGAGAGTGATCGAGGAGAAGGTTCCCTTTCGATTGTCTCCAGTCAGCTTGAAGACAATGCTGATCTACTTACCGTTACCCTCGCCGATGCTGAGGCTGTCAACACGACGCCAGAGCTGCTGGCGAACGCTTATTTAAATGAAATCAAGGCTTGCATTGGAGAGTTTCGGCGATCGCGCACCACGGGATACCTGCTACGGGCTGGTTTGTACAGCGTCCTCACTACTCTGGGCTTTGTCGTGCTGCTGCTGGCTCTTGGCTTTTTCTTTTCCCGGTTCTCCCGCATTTTAGAAACTTGGGGAGCGAGCCGCATCCCGGATCTCCGGGTTCGTGATTTTCAACTGCTCACCTCCGGGCGGATCACGTTCATCCTGCAGCAAATTCTTAAGGTAATTCGGTTTTTGCTGACAGTAGTCTTTGTCGTGGCTTACGCTGCCCTCATTCTTCGTTTTTTTCCTTGGACACGGCAGGTCGCATTTCTTCTCCGTAGCTATGCTCTGTCGGTATTAGCCAACACCGGAACGGCCTTTGTCAACTACGTTCCCAACCTATTGACCATCGTATTGGTGGCGGTCGTCACTTACTACCTGTTGCGGTTAGTCAAGCCCCTGTTTAACGAGCTAGGGCGGAGCACCCTGACGCTTCCGGGGTTCTATCCAGAATGGGCTGCTCCCACCTATCGGCTTATAGCGCTGTTGGCGATCGCCCTCGCAGCGATCGTTATATTTCCCTATCTGCCGGGGTTTGGCTCAGAGGCATTTCAGGGCGTTGGTATTTTTATTGGTGTGCTGGTGTCTTTGGGGTCTAGCTCGGCGGTCGCCAATGCGGTTGCCGGGGTTATTCTGATTTATACCCGCGCCTTTCAGGTGGGTGACACGATAAGGGTCAACGACGTGGAAGGGGAAGGGGAAGGCAAACTGTTTCTCGTGACCCGTGTTCGCACCCTGAACAATTCTGTGGTTACCATTTCAAATGGCCTGCTTCTTTCCGGCAACATTATCAACTACAGCGCCACCATTCGAGAGAGCCGCACCCCAGTTAGAACTTCCTGCGACGTAGGGCTGGGGTACGATCTGTCTTGGCAAGAAGCCTATGAAACATTGGCCACCGCCGTATTAGAAACGAACTATGTGCGAGAAGAGCCCGCACCCATCGTCGAGCATTTTGCCTTGGGAGACTACGCCGTCACCTATCGCGTCAAAGTCTATACACGTTACCCGCGACGAATAGAAGAGATTCAGGCCGATCTGCTGCGCAACGTTCACGAAAAATGTAACCAGGCGGGTATCGAAATTCTTTCTCCGGTGTATTCTGCCGTTCGCGATGGCAACCCCAGCACCTTGCCAGAAGCAAACCTACCGGAGAACTACGTGGCAACAGGCTTCAAGGTAAATCCCTCCGGCAATCTATTCCAGGTTGATCTGAGAATGGGGCCGAATAGCCGAGGCCGTCGGCAAGCTGGCGATCGCCAACGTCAGGAATCTAGTGACAGCGGTGCCAACGGAAACCAGAAAAGCTAGCCAGATTACACTGCGGTCGTCATCCGTGCTCACCATATTAATGTGCACCCAAAGAAAAAAGAAATTCAAAGTGTATTGAAAAGCACCAATATTGCACTCTAATACAACTAAGTTTTCTGTAGCTGTTTATTCGAGACGGTCTTTTAGGCCATATCAGCAGCAGAGACATTGAGCAGAAACATTGCATTGAAGTGCCCAGCCTTTAAATCACTGTTGCGGTTGAAGGACATTTCAAGA
This sequence comes from uncultured cyanobacterium, assembly GCA_937128595.1. Classification (GTDB taxonomy): domain Bacteria; phylum Cyanobacteriota; class Cyanobacteriia; order CAKZMO01; family CAKZMO01; genus CAKZMO01. The sequence goes on from CAKZMO010000097.1 coordinate 2,714, forward strand.
TGACGCCCTCTACCCGGTGATTGGCTCTACTCTAGCGGAGTATTTCACCGAAATCCTGCGCACGATCAACAGTCGTGTGGCGGGCAAGACCAGGGACGCAATGCTGTCTGAAGAAGCTACAGCGGTAGAGGTTTCCCCGGCAGGGTTCGTAGTTCAGGCTCTATTCCTAGTGCATCAATCTACTGGCCTAGTCATGGCCGAAGCCACTTCTAATAAAGAGCTGACCCGCACTGCCGGACGACAGGCCGAACTGCTCACGGCAGTTCGTAGTGCTGCCGCTGCTCGCATGGCTCAGCCCCGTCTTTCAGGGCAAACGGGCAAGTACCGTCAAGGGCAAATTATGGTAGAGCTGAGCGAAGATTGCTATCTGGCCGCCCTAGTGCAGGGAGAGCCGCCCGTGTCGTTTTTGCGACGGATGGGGCACCTGCTGGAGGCAATCGTCACTGACCACGGCGAGATGATCACCGCGTTTGAAGGCTATGCCGACACCGTGCCGGATACCGTTGCCCAGCGGCTGCACCGTCTGATGCGCGTCCATACCGGAACCCATCAGCGTCGTCGTCGTCCGGCGCAACTTGTCGCTATTGTGCTGCTCCTAGGGGGCATTGCCGCCAGTGTATGGGGATTTCAGGCGTTGCGCGATCGCCAGATGGGAGCACTGACGGCTCAAGTTGAGCGCACGGCAGGCTTGCTGAATCAAGGCAGCGGCGTTTCGATTACGGCTCGTACTAGTGACAATCAAGTTGTTCTAGAAGGGAATGTCCTGCAGTTCAACGATATTGAAAACATTCGCCAAGCATTTGATGAGATCGAGGGGGTAGAAGCGGTCATCGACCGAATTGAGTCCCAGCCTCTTACTGTCTCCACGCAGATTTATTTCTACACCAACTCAGCGGATATCGCCCCCCGAGATGTAGCCAATAAGGTTGTCGATATTACTAATCTGCTGGAAGAGTACCCGGAGTGCAATATGAGGGTAATCGGCTACCGCAATCCTATAGATGAAGCCGAGGCTCAAGATCTGGCGCTCGACCGAGCCTTGGCTGTGGCGGATGCACTGGCAGACCAAGGAGTGCTGCGGCAGCGGCTTGAGGTAGTTGAATCAGAGGGGACGCCGCCGGGGGTGAACGCCGAGCGGCAGCCCTAGCTAAGTCAGGCGGTGCTGTTTGAGATTGTGCCGCCACTGCAAGGTCAGCCTGATGGGGAGGTAGAAGAGGCATCTTGATAAGTCTTTGGGGCACATCCAAGAACTAACATTGGCCATTATGGTCATTTCAAATGAGTTAGAAACATTCAGGTCGCGCAGTAATCTCGAATGATTTTCGTCCAGCGAGGTGTCAGGTTTGGCATACATCCTGGCACGCTTTAAGGCACTAAAGTCATGCTCAATAGCATTCAAGTCTGGAGAAGACTTGGGCATAAAGAGCACGTCTTGAACTGCTGCCTCGGCCAACGCCTTAATCTTGCCCTACTTCAACAAACTCAACCACCCGTTCTCTTAAGCCCAAACTATACGCCATGATTTTGGTCAACTTGCGGCTCTACATCGGCATAGCGCTTCTCAGAAAAAAAACGTCTAATCCTTATCTGAAATGACTATGCAAACTATTACAAGCAGTTTCTATTGCCTGTCGCTGTTCTGCGTCGTAGCCCCATCGAGTCAAAAAAGAAGCATAAGCACCTTCATCACTTTCTAAGCTTCGTTTCAGAGCTGCAATTTCAGTTTGAATCGCGGGAGAAGAGAGACGGCAAATTAAATTGAAGGTGCGCGATCGCACGTTCTCTGAACCTTGGGCATTGATTTCGTCCTCTCTGCGCCGATGAGCGATCGCCATTGCCGAAGACATTGCTAGATTTTTAACTAACAAGTTTGCAACCGTTTCTGGAGCCTCAGCCAAAGCTCGTAGTACTGCATTCAACAACGCCGGATCGAGAGAACGATTATCCGTTAGAAAAGCCACAAAAAAGCCACGGGCACCATTCATCGTCGCAAACAGTTGAGCGATCGCCTGCTCTGTTTGCTCAGCTGAGACCCCATCTCGCATCGCCCGATCGAGCCAGGTTTGAGTGAGGGCGATTGCCTGTTCAAACGTCACCTCTGCTGGGATCTGAAGCCCAGACGGTGGAGAATGTTCTTGCTCAGTTTGGTATTGTTTCATCGAGTCATGAGCAGAAGAAGATTGTTCGGAATCTGTTGTCATAGAGTTCGACGTGAATGATAAACAGTCTGACAAGGTTGGGAGCATCCCACATTTGCAAATTTGGCTATAGGGCAGGCAGCTTGGCTGCGTTGGCAGCGCCTCTCCATCAGGAGAAACAGGTCGCTCGCACTGCACAGACAAAACTGGGATGCACCCGATAGTTCGCACTACGATTTAATTAAAAGTTTTGAGCGAAAATAATGTTGAGAACAATGTTGGGAACGGTGGCTCAGACGTGCTCAACAAAAATCGCCCTTACGAGCTTTGCTAACGGGCGATCGCCTCTACGCCAGAGCCCGACCGATCCAGTGTCTCAATAAAATCTGAATGCATCATTCGAGCGCCACTCTGCAAATATTCCATTGCATTCAACGCAGCCCAGTGTGCATCCCAATCTGACCCTGCACAACAATCTTCAATTACATGAAAGTGGTAGTCGCGCTGGTGTGCATCAGCAGCCGTGTAATGAACACAGACGTTGGTCATGGTGCCCAGCAAAACCACTCTGTCAACCTTCAGACCCCGCAAAAGGATTTCTAAATCGGTGCCGAAAAAGCAACTGTAACGACGTTTGGCGATCGCAAATTCTCCATCAATCGGCGCTAACTCCGGGCAAAAATTTGTCTCTGGCCACGTTTCAAGACAGTGAACTGGCTCAGTTCCATCCAACTCTCGACCAAAGTCCACCATTTCTTTCCGATGCACTTCTTGAGTATGAATGATAGGGATCTTTGCTGCGCGAGCTGCCATCAGCACCTTCTTTGCCTTCGGCAAAATGGCGTCTGCTCCTACCAGCACCAAAGAATTATGCCCGGTAAATATTCCGGCTTGCATATCGATCACAACAAGGGCTGTCGTTTTGAGATTTGGCTTAGATATCATGAGATTTCTGAAAAATAAAGGCTGGATGCTAGCGAGCAACACGGCTCAGTGCTGATTTCTCAGCAGTACTAAAAATAGTTTTTGGCTCTTTCGATTCTGACCTATTGTTCTAGAAAAAGAACATGCCCTTCAGAGGATTCTCGGTAAATCAGTGCGACGAAGAACACGTCGAGCTAGAGATGCCGGGTTTGATCGGCCCAGGGAGTCAACAGTCTGGAAAGCCACTTAAGGGTGTAATCGATAATTAAACCAATTAGACCGATTAGCGCGATACAAAACAAGACTTTTTCAGTTTGCAAAAATCTCTGAGCCTGCACAATGGTGAAGCCTAGTCCGTTCTGAGCGGCAACCAGTTCGGCAATGACGAGATAGTTCCAAGCTCCCGAGATATTGACTCGGAGCGTATCGAGCACACTGGGAAATACGGCAGGCACAATCACTTTGAACAAAACATCTCGACGAGACGCTCCTAATGTGTAGGCTACGTTGATCATCTCGCTGGGAATAAATTTGACCGCATCTGCGACCATCATGGCGTTATACAAAACCACCCCCAGAAAAATGATGAGCGCCTTCGACGGCTCGCCCAAACCGACCCAAATGACGATTAGCGGGACAAAAGCAACAACAGGCATATAGCGCACTGTGCCAACGATGGGTGCGAAAAGACTTTCCATGCTGTAGAAAGTTCCCATGGCAATTCCAACAGGAACGCCAACAAAAGCAGCGATGATAAAACCAGCGGCTACCCGGCCACAGCTCGCCCACACATCAACGATGAGCTGTTCTTCAAAAAATAGCTTTATTCCCGACTGAATGACGGCTGTCGGAGTCGGCAGAAAGAGTTCGGGTACCCAGCCTGCATAGCTGACGATCGCCCATGCCGTGAGGGGAATTGCTAGGGCGATCGCCGAGATCAGCAGTGCCAACCAGCGGGGAAAGCCTTGGCGAATACTCCAGAATACAGAGGGTTTTAGGTAACGATTTTCCGCTGAAAGGGGTTTAATTTCGGCGGAGGGAGTATTCAGAGTAGACTGAGCCAAGATGAAGAACCTCTCGAATTGCGCAGTGATTGAACTCTAGCATCCGAGAAATAGAATGTGACTGTTGTAATCTGCCATACGGCAGCGCCAACAATTCATCAACACACCTATCCCTTTACATCGGCGATCGCCCCTCTCGCCATTGCGGCGATCGCCTGATCCGTTGCTTTGGGCAAGTGATAGTATTTGCCGCCTGCCTGCTTCGCCATTTCTTTGGCAAACCCAGTGGAGACAAACTTCCGTTCTGTATCGATGATCAGAAATTCAAATCCGGTCATCCGCAGTTTTCCGGCGATGTCTAGCAATTCAGCCTTGATATCCGGCTTTTCGCCTTCTGGTGTTGGCTCACCGAGCGATCGCGCTAGAGGAATATTTCCCCGGCCATCGGTAATTGCCACAATCACCACCTGACCGACATCTCCCGACTTTTGAGCATTCATCCCCACCCGTACAGCCTGAGTCAATCCGTGGGAGAGAGGCGAACCGCCACCGCAGGGCATACATTCCAAACGCCGACTAGCTGCTGAAATCGAACGGGTCGGCGGCAGCAACACCTCTGCTTGCTCTCCCCGAAACGGAATCAGCGAAATCTGATCTCGATTTTGATAAGCCTCTGTCAACAGCCGCAGCACAGCTCCTTTCGCGGCCTGCATTCGATTCAGCGCCATCGAACCAGAAGCATCCACCACAAAAATCACCAAGGCTCCTGACTTACGAGCGAGCTGCTTGGCTCGAATATCGGGAGTTTCGACGATCACTGTTCGGCCAGGGTGGCGAAGCCGACGAGACTTTTGATAGGGGGCAGCGGCTCTCAGCGTTGCGTCTACGGCAATCCGGCGCACTTGTCCCCGAGGGAAGATGGGACGAATGTAGCGCCCTCGCTCCTCTGACAGAGTGATGCCGCGAGAACCCGATCGTCCCTGACGCTGCTGAGCCATCTGAGCAAAGAAAAGTACCGAGTCATCTAGAATCACCCCTTCTGGGTCAAAGACAAACTCTTCAGGTATCTCTGGCTGATCGTCAGGTTGTTCTTCAGCATCTTGCTCGTCCTGATCTTCCGGTTCATCAGGACTATCCTGCTCCTGCTCCGTTTCGTCCTGATCTTGAGATTCGGGTGGTGGCGGTGGCGGTGGCGGTGGCTGCTGCTCATCTGGTGGGGTTTGAATCACCGTGGCACGGGGCACAATCACCAGCTCAACCGCTCGTCGCAAATCCTCCGCATTGACCTGAGTTCGACCGTCAAGAGCGGCGTGAGCTTTCGCAACTCGCACGGCAAACAGCTCCGCCCGATGACCTTGAACGGCTCCGCGCAATGCTTCGTTGACCAAATATTGCACCTGGTCACGAGAAATTTGCACATCTTTGAGCCACTCCCGCGCCAAGATGATCTGAGTTTTGATGCTGTCAATATCTTCTTCGTACTGTTGCAGAAATGTGGTGGGAGATTCTGCGTAGGTCGTGGCTTGCTCAACCGCTTGAACTCGCTGATCTAACCCTAGAACCTGATCGGCAGAAAGAGCGATCGCCAACCGATCCAGCACATGGGGGCGCAGGTCTCCTTCTTCAGGATTAAAGGTGGCAATCAAAATCGGCTTGCAGGGATGCTGAAAACTAATGCCTTCGCGCTCAATCTGATTACGGCCTTCACTCGTAATCGACAACAGCAAATTCGAAATCTGGTCATCCAGGAGATTAATCTCATCCACATACAAAACGCCTCGATGAGCCTCAGCTAGCAACCCTGGCTGAAACACCGTCTCTCCTTGCGTCACCGACTGGGTCACATCCACTGAACCCAACAGCCGATCCTCTGTCACCCCAAGCGGCACTTGGACAAAGGGAGCTGGAATAATTTCAGTAGGCAGCCAATCCGGAAAAAATCCGTCTGGGGTTTCACCTTTTGCCTGCTGTCGTTCCTCTAACGCAGACTGAGCCTGCACCAGGGTATCGTCGTCCCACTCATCGGGACGAGCCGGATCGCAGTTGCAACAGGTCTCTTGAATCACCTCAATTGGAGGTAGCAGCGAATGAATCGCCCGAGCCATCACAGACTTCGCCGTTCCCCGCCGTCCTGAAATGATCACTCCCCCCAGCCGGGGATCAACAGCTGACAACAGTAAGGCTAGTTTGATCGCCTCCTGACCCACAACAGCCGCAAGAGGAAAAGATGCAGGAACCGACGAAAAAGATTGTGCAGAGGAGGTAGCAGTCATAAAGACGGGGTGAGAAATTGCGCAATGAGTCTGACTTCTCACGATATCAAGAATTCATGGTCTGTGGCGCACAGTTTTGCGTCACAGACCACTTTCCACACGCAGGATTTGTAGCAATGCGCAGATAGGTTAGGACAGATATTGATGGAGAAGCCGCGCACCGCACGGCTTCTCCATCAACTATTGGTTTTTATATCAGCGCGTAGCACTATAAGAGGTAGGGCGATCGCCACTTCCCGTCCGCAACCATTTTCGTCAAAATGCTAGAAGAAGAAAAAACTAAAATTCAGAACATAGTGGGTTAGGAAAGACGAGTCCTGACGTTCAGCAGAACTGGCATGCGTTCTATTGACGCAGCAGAAGCGGCCTGATACACCATGAAAGAGTCTTCCACATGCTTTTTGAGGTGTGTCGAAGCAACCGTCCTGAATTTCTTTCCGTCTCTTCGTTTTCGAACATTCACTTTCGGAGCGCTGACATGTCACCCCTAAAGCGATCGCGCAACTCCTCACAATCCCTGAGCAGATATTTCCTAGCGATTCTGGCTGGAGCTGTAATCACTCTCGTTGGGCTTTACCAACTGCCACCTCAATGGCTACCGCAGTCTCTAGCAACTCCGTTAGCATCTGCGAACACCGCATCGACGTCCTCTAGTTCGTCTAGCCCCTCGCCCCGCCAGTGGACAGGATGGAACGAGGCATCAACGAACCAGGCCCGTCCCGTTACACTTGTTCAGGCAGTTGACTCTCCACCATCCCAACCTTTGGTGGCTCAAGTTCCAGTACCCTCTAGTGGTCAAAACTTTGTCGCTTCAGCGGTCGATCGGGTCGGCCCTGCTGTCGTTCGGTTGGACACAGAACGGATGGTGTCGCGACGTCCTGATCCCTTTTTCAACGATCCTTTCTTTCGCCAATTTTTTGGAGAGCAAAACGTTCCTGACTTCCCTCAAGAGTTTCGCCAAAGGGGCCAAGGCTCAGGGTTTATCGTCGATGGGACGGGTATTGTACTGACTAATGCCCATGTGATCAACGGCGCAGATACCGTTACTGTAACGCTACGAGATGGCCGTACTTTCGAAGGTGAAGTCAAAGGAGCAGACGGAACGTTAGATTTAGCCGTTGTCAAAATTGAAGGGAGCAACTTACCCGTAGCCCCACTAGGCAGTTCTGATGGCGTGCGAGTGGGAGATTGGGCGATCGCCGTAGGCAACCCGCTCGGGCTAGACAACACGGTCACTCTTGGCATTGTCAGTACTCTCAATCGTTCCAGTTCCCAAGTCGGCATTCCTGACAAACGGGTCGATTTCATTCAAACTGATGCGGCTATCAATCCAGGGAATTCTGGCGGGCCGCTGCTCAACGATCGAGGTGAGGTCATCGGCATCAACACCGCCATCCGAGCGGATGCAGAAGGCATTGGCTTTGCCATTCCGATCAACACTGCCAAAGAAATCCAAGATCAACTAGCACGGGGCGATCGCATTCCCCATCCTATCATCGGCATTCGCATGGCAACGCTGACTCCTGACTTGGCAAAAGAGATTAACAGCGATCCCAATTCGATGCTGCAAGTTCCAGAAGTTGATGGCATTTTGGTCATTGGGGTGGTGCCCGATAGTCCTGCTGCCACGGGTGGAATTCGTCGAGGTGATGTCGTGACTCAGATCGCAGGCGAATCGGTGACCACAGCCGATCAGGTTCAGCGCCTGGTTGAACAGAGCGAAATTGGACAACCCCTGGAATTCACGATTCAGCGAAATGGCGGCACCCAGCAACTCGCTGTGAGCCCCAGAGATATGTCAGACGTGATGCAACGCTAAAACTATGCGCTATTGGCTGATGAAATCTGAGCCTGATGTGTACAGCATCGACAACCTCAAATTAGATGAAAAAGAGATCTGGGACGGAGTGCGAAACTATCAGGCTCGCAATTTCCTAAAGGAAATGAAGGTTGGGGACTTGGCATTTTTCTACCATTCCAATACCAAGCCCCCCGGCATTGCTGGACTAATGCGCATTGTTCAAGCCAACCTGAATGACCCCACCCAATTTGACGAGTCCAACCCATACTACGACCCCAAGTCCAGTCCCGAAAATCCTCGCTGGCAAACCGTTGAGGTTGAATTTGTTGAAACGTTTCCCCAATATCTCACCCTGGACACCCTGCGTCAGAATTTTGAACCCGACGAACTGCTCATTTTGCGGAGAGGCAACCGTCTATCGGTCATTCCAGTAGAAGAGTCCACTGCTCAGAAACTTTTGGCTCTCGCTCAATCCAAACAGACTTGAGTCCACTAGCCTATCTTGAAGCCAAATAGTCTAAGTACCTAAAGCGATCGCCACAGGTTACTCAGCATCAGTGGTCTCGGCCTGCTCTAGCCAAACCATAAATGCGGTTCCTGGCCCCGAATTCTGAGCGTCAGACCACTGGGGCAAAAACTCAGCTTCGCTCACAGGACTGAACACTTCGATCTCGCCTCCCATTTGATGTAAGAGGTCTTGAGCGATCGCCAACCCAAGTCCTGTTCCCGAAATTTCGCTTTGAGCCTGCACCCCTCGATAGTGACGCTCAAACAAATGCTCTAAATCCGCTTCGGGAATGCCGGGGCCAGAATCGATGATGGCGATCGCCCACAGTCCATCAGATTCAATCCCTGCCTGAACATGCACATGCCCACCAGAAGGCGTGTATTTCAAGGCATTGTCAATCAGGTTACTCAGGGCTTCTTGTAGTCCCAACGGATCAGCCAAGATTTGAGGCAGGGAATCGGGAATATCAAGAGTCAGCACGATCAACTTTTCCTGGGCGATCGCCTCTGCAATCAGCAGGATAGGTTCCAATACCGCAAGCCAGTGACAAGGCTCCCGACAAATTTCGTGCCCTGTCAAATACTGAGAGGACGAGGTTCGCCTCTGTCGCACATCGTTTTTATCTTCAGGTGCATCTGGAGAAATTCCTTCAGTCCACTCGTCTGTCAGTTCCGGGCGAATTTCTGAAGAGGAATAGCCAGCTCCATTTTTGTCTTCATCCATGCCAGGAAACGGTCGAGCCAGCGCTGAAGACTGGCCCCCCATCTTCACAATGGCGGCAGAATTAGCGGACCCACTCTCAGGGAGCCCACTCTCAATGTCTCGCAAATTCCCTTCTTGCTGAGCAGATCCTTGCTGAATCTCTCTGACTTGAACAGAATATTTGTCATCTTCATCCATGTCAGCAGTCGCAGCCGACAGTAACAACGGGGAAGATTCATCCAAAGCAGACTTAAACTGCTGCAACATGTTTTGGAGGCGATCGCTCTCTCGAACAATGCTTTCTGCAATATCTTGGTTGCGATCGTCTGATTGGAGTCGTCGCGACAAGAGCTTACCAAATGTCCTCAATGCCGTTAAAGGATTGCGAAACTGATGTAGCAAGTCGTCAAAAACATCCTGCTGCTGGGCATGAAGTTCCTGCTGAATTGTCTGTTGGGCAGTCAGCTTCTTCAGCCATCGAGCCCGCTGATCGATCACATAGGCTGTAGTTAACGTTTTTGCAATGTGTTCAATTTGCTTTTGCTCGTGGGGCGTCCAAAACCGATCAGGACGCGCCGTAATCAGCAACCCAACCATAACGCCTTGATAGACCAGCGGCATCGCAACTTGCAACTGATCTTCTGAGTCAGATTCTTCTGCTAGAGAGGCGATCGCAGATAGAGCAGGTGCTTTCGTCTTGGCATCGTAGAGTTCAGGCGCGACTGGCGACAAGAAGTCAGACTCAGACTGCTGTCCAACTTCAGGTGCTGGGAATTCAAATAGCTGTTCCAATGCTGAGTTAGGAGCACTTAACTGTGTCGAAGCGGGAAGAGAAATTCGCTCTGGCACATGCCACTGAGCCTGGTCGTCTAGCCATTCCGCCTGCTCTATTTCAGACCATTCTGAAGCTCCCTCAGGACGAACAATAATAGGAACAAACTGAGTCGATTGGGGATTAGACTCTCCGTTCAATGCAGGTTCATCAGCCAAATAAACAATGCATAATGACGCACCCAAGGCGTCAGACAAGAGCTCGACTTGAGCCTCACACAGCTCGACAAATTCTGAACTGACAGGCATCACCACAGGAGCATTCATAAACCCAGTACGACATGGCAGCGGTCACAGGAAGCAGTGACAGATAGTAGGCGAGCCCAGGAGGGATTCGCGCTTACTATCATCTTAGTAACAAATCAATAACAAAAACTTATGCTAAGCTATAGTAGAACCTGCATTGATGAGTGTAGTTTATAAAACTAGAACTATAAGGCGTCTGTCTACAGAGTCTTTTATCGAATTGTAGCAATATTGTTGTAAACAGGCTCGAATCTTTAGCTGTCATATCTTCAGAGAGATGTGATTCGCAGAGGTCAGGTTGTTTGCATCGAAGTACGCCTGTACAAACGTATTTTGTGTGAGCGTATCTTTAAAACTGAGTGCCTATGAAGTTACCTTTCAACGAAAACCTCGTGAAGGAACTCGTAAATGGCTCAATGTAAATAGCTGCTCACAAACTCACCATGCTTGAGTTCATGTAAAGGATCGTAAACTTACAAGACTGACTAAGAAGTCTTCACAAAGCGTGACTTTACTCAACATCTTTAAACTTTTTGTCTCATTTTTCGGACAGGCAATAGCGCATGATGACAATGTGGCAAGAGCGTCATGCCTATCTCTTGATTGAGGTCAACAAGGTCTGTTTTAGCTAACATCAAGCGTATTGATGGTTCTGAAGCTTGCTTGAACGGGTAAATAGAAAAGCGCCACGCTTTCGTCTATACCTGCTCCACGGCTTCTCATAAAAGAGAGATAATCTTTACAGTTTGTTGATGTTTCGAAAGGTTAAATCAAGTTGAATTTTTAAATTCAAATCGTTATACTTGCCACGGTTCGTATATTTTTGTAGCTAAAACTACATCTGCCAGATTAAATAGAGGAGGTAAGGAGGTTGGCAAGAAGACGTAAACGGAAGAGTCGCCGCCGTCTAGAGGGACGCCGTATTTTGGAGCAAATTCCTCAATTTAGCATTGAAAGCGGAAAGGACAAACCTGTTACCGCTGCTCGTAAATTTATTCACTCTGAAGGCATTTTGCCTCCAGCCCTATTGCTTGTTAAACGCAACGAGCACACGACCGATCGATACTTCTGGGCTGAGAAAGGTCTATTCGGTGCTCAGTACGTTGAAGAAAATCATTTCTTGTTCCCTAGTCTTCAATTTGAAGACGAAGAAGAGGAAGTGGTTCTATCTGCAGGCGCTCATATTGGCTAACGATAGAGAAGGCTGTGAGGAGATCTTCGTCCACTAGCTTGCTAAGTTCACATTGGACTGTCGGCTCTGGTTGATCTTTTAATCTAAGAAATTGCGGTTGTCGCTGCAATCTTTGTGACTCCGCAAGGTTGGAAAATCGATGAGTTTGAGTTTGAGCCGAAAAGGTTCAAACCCTCAGATATAAGAAGTGCTCACAAGCAAGCCGCGCTTAGCATGATCCTTATGACCTTCAACTTGTTAAGTTGAATTTTCAGGTCTGAAGTTACGACATTGACCGCTGAAGTTTCTGTAGCTCTTTTAGAAAAGGAGAGCTGCAGTAACTTTAGCGGTTTTAAGTATGTATTGATTCCAAGCATCACTTTTAGGCTTTGTGCATGAGCCTTGCCTAAAAGTGGCTATTTATCTACATTTTTTTGATTTCATTATGTTCTGTAAACATGATTGCGATCGCCTGTTCATTCAATAGACAATGTCTATGCAGTTGAGGAACAATGCACCAAACATAGCTTCTGCGCTTGTCGCATCGTCTACATTCTTTCAAGTTTCTTTATAGTTGCTTTCTCACTCTGCGATCGCTAGCTTAGAGATCCGTGGACAATACGGTTGAATGTATTGAAGCGTGAATTGGGGCTTGGTTTGATTGCACAGCGTTTCCAAATCTTCTCCGATGCTCTCAATCAGGACTCAGAGAGCAGCAAATTTTTGTAACCGCATCCATCCATCAATAGTCAAGGTGTCATCAACAAGCGTTAAAGAATTGCAAGTAGAAGTGCTGTAATCACTCGCAATGCTGTTACTGATTCGGAATATCAGTGACAGTGGCCGACGTTTCGAAAAAGGGTTCTTGACGTATTATTCGTATTATTCTGGCAACTCGTTTTGACCCGTCACCTGAATTAGAAACAGACAACGATTGAAATCATCAAAAGCATCAGCATCGATATTGTAAAAATTATCAGTGAAGGCCATGGGTACGATCCACTATCCCTCTGCATCTGAGGCAGAAACACAAACTCGTATTTTAAAGGCAGCTCAGAAACTCTTTGCAAATCGTGGCTATGCTGGAACGACAACCCGCGACCTAGCTCATGCATCTGGTATTGCAGAAGGGACGCTTTTCAGACATTTTGAAAACAAGAAGTCCATTTTGGTTGAAGTGGTGACTCAAGGATGGGTCGAGCTTTTAACGGATCTGTTGACCGAACTCAGCGAAATGGGCAGCTACAAGGCGATCGCCCAAGTGATGCGAAAACGGATGCTGAGTTTTCACAGCAATTCAGATATGCTGCGGGTCTGCTTTATGGAAGCGCAGTTTCATCCCGAATTGCGCGATCGCATTCAAGAAGAAATTGTCGAAAAAATGATGGGTGTTGCCGAAGCTTTTTTCCAAACTGCAATGGATCGAGGAATTTATCGACCCATGAATCCACGCACAGTGGCGAAGGTATTTCTCGGCATGTTTATGGTGTCAGGCTTTACTCAAGGAACCTTAATGCCTGGAGAAGCTTCGCCCGGAGAAATAAAAGAGATGGCTGAGGAAATTGCCGATATTTTCCTCAATGGAGTTCTAGCGAAAGCGTGATGCTGATTTTGGATTGGTGATTTTGGATTTTGGATCGGTAGGGGCGGGACATATCGTGGAGAGCATGTCAGGCTTGCAGCTATCTCGAAATTCCCTCATCCCCCAGCCCCTTCTCCCAATAGTGGACTACTAGATACACACAAGTCTACTGCTTTGGTGTTCTTGTGCTTTGATCCTCCCTAACCCTCCTTAACAAGGAGGGAACCGGATTGGAAGTCCCCCTTTTTTCTAGCGTTAGCGGCGCGGAGCGCGGGGATTTAGGGGGATCAAACCAAACTCTTGGGTCATCCGAGAGTTATGTGCACTTAGTAGCCCTTGGTGGGAGAGGGATTTAGGGTGAGGGAATAAAAGTGATATGTTCTCATGTTGTGCCTCTACCGATGTTGTTTCAGATCAGGCCATACAAAGAGCCTTTTCGGCTTTCCAGCCTAAGGAATTGGCTCGGTCTCGCGCGACTTGAGGCAGATCCGAAGCGATAAAGTGTTCGTGGAGAATTTGAACACTCAGCATGTGGTCAATCATGGCATCGAGCTGCACTTGTTCAGAAACGGGAGTGTCGGAGTTGGAATATCGCTTGAACAACGTGCTGACTTCAGCAGCGTCTAGTAACCCTGCATTGGCGATCGCCCCCGGTGACAAGTACTGATCGACCAAAGCCATCATTGATTTTTGCTTTGCCGGATCGGTGTGGGCTGGGGGAGCCATGAAAGCGAACTTTTGGCGATTATAAAGAGTTTCGGGTAGCAGATCTCGCATGGTTTCTCGCAGAATATGCTTGTCGCGGCGACCCCGCAGTCGCATATTGGGCGGCACATGAACGGCAAACTCTACCAACGGATGATCAAGAAACGCGGGTCGAGCTTCCATCGAATTCGCCATATCGACGCGATCGCCTGCCCAACCTAGTACCTGAGATTCAAACTGGGTCTTAATCCAAACATATTGGGCTTTATCTAGCGGGTGACGACCATCAA
>CAKZMO010000098.1 GCA_937128595.1 uncultured cyanobacterium
GAATCATCTGCGTGCCTAAGGCTGCTTCTCGGATGGGGCGGGACTTGGCCGAGCCAACGATGGGCCTGAGAGTCGTCGCAAAACAAGCAGTGGAGATTCAGCACTGGACGAGTACACCCTTGCGTTTAATTTCAAACATTATCCCCTATTTCACAACAGGTCTATTACTTACGACTAGCTACGGCGCTAGGCGATAACGGAATTCGAATCACAAATTTTGTCCCTTCGTTAGGAACAGAATGACATTCCAGCTTACCCTTGTGCTTTTCGACGACAATCTGATAACTAATCGATAGACCTAATCCAGTACCTTTTCCTACAGGTTTCGTGGTAAAAAACGGATCGAATAGTCGAGATTGAGTATCGAGTGGGATACCTGGGCCGTTATCAGCAATGCGAATTTCAACCCAATCTTCTGCAATGACTTCTGTGCTGATCCAAATAATGCTGGGGTTAGCCTCTATTTCTTCATAAGTGCGATCGCCGTCTCGCTCATCTAAAGCATCGATTGCATTGACTAGAACATTCATAAACACCTGATTGAGCTGACCTGGGTGGCAAGATACTGGCGGTAATTGACTGTAGGCTTTGAGGATTTGGACAGCAGGTCGTTCGGGCTTATCTTTAAGACGATTTTTAAGAATTAGTAAGGTACTGTCAATATTCTGATGGAGGTCAGCATTTTTGACTCCTGCTTCGTCTAGGCGAGAAAATGTTCGCAGAGCCATGACAATTTCACGAATTCGCTCTGTGCCGACATGCATCGATTTCAGCAGTTTGGGAAGATCTCGTTCAATAAATTCAAGGTCAATTTCTTGGAGACTTTTTGTCATCCCATCTGATGGATGGGGATAATGCTTCTGATAGAGGCGAACCACAGTTAGCAAATCTTGTAAATATTGATTGGCATAGTTCAAGTTGCCATAGATAAAATTCACAGGATTGTTAATCTCGTGAGCCACTCCCGCTACGAGTTGGCCGAGACTCGACATTTTTTCGGTTTGCACAAGTTGGGCCTGGGTCTGACGTAAATCTTTGAGGGCTTGCTCTAGCTGCTGTGATTTGCGATCTTGGGCTTCAGCATGAAGAATGGCATCTTCTGCTTCTTTTCTCAGGGTAATGTCGCGCATGATCACCGTGTAAAACGTTTCACGACTGATCGTGGTTTCGGTTACGGTGACTTCTAATGCAAACGTTCCTTTGGTGCGACGTTTGCCCTTGATCTCGTAAGGTGTGCCATCTAGGCTGGCGTAGGCTAAGAAAGATCGCATTGCATGGTCGAGGGTCAACTCTGCTGCGGCCACGCTACGGCTGTCAAGTTCGGCCAGCATACTGAGCGATCGCCCAGTCAACTGCTTTTCGCTATAGCCAAAAATGGCCTGCACAGCTGGGTTGGCAGACTGAATCGTTAAGTCGGACTTCGATACCGTCAAAATGGCATCAATAGCGGTCTTGACGATCGCCTCTGTGCGAGCGGTCAACTCTTCTAATGACGCAATCACGCGATTGTAGCGCCGAGCAATCTGACCTACAGGCGTAAATGCCTCTGAACTCACCCGCAAGCTCAAGTCACCTGTACGTTCTTGGCGGTGCATAACGGTGAATAGATCTACTAAATCGCTCGATGCCCCATGCTCAGAGACGTTAAGCCCAATGTGCTCATCTTTGTAGCTGATACGAATCGGATGGAGCTTATTGAGCCCCATCAGCAGCAGATATGCTGTGCCAAACGTCCAGATCCCACACACTACCACCCCCAACATTTGGACTTGGAACTGCTGAAATCGGCTCAAATTAGTGCCAAGAACCTCAAGATCACCAAACAAGGCAACCGCTAATGTTCCCCAAATTCCCGCACCTAAATGAACCGGGATCGCTCCGACCGCATCATCAATCTTGAGCCGGATCAGCAGGTTGTCCGTCAGCAGCATCACTAAACAACCCACCATTCCAATCAGAATGGCTTCTCCCGCTAGTACAGCATGACAGTTCGCTGTAACAGCGACGAGTCCTGCGAGAGAGCCATTCATAATGGCTGAAACTTTTACCAGCTTTCCAGTGCTAACAGCTATCAAAATAGGAGTTACGAGTCCGCCGGAGCCCGCAAGCACCGTATTGGCAATCACTTTCGGCACATCTTCGTTGAAGGCTAGAACACTTCCCCCATTGAATCCAAACCAGCCTAGCCACAAGAGCAAACTGCCAAGTAGCGCCAAGGGCAAATCTGAACCATTCCCTTGCTGGTAGCGACGTTTTTTTGAAAATCGACCAATACGAGGCCCCAAAATTAGAACTGCGGCTAGAGAAGCCCATCCCCCCACGCTATGAACGACGGTAGATCCTGCAAAGTCGATAAATCCCCTGGCTTCTAGCCATCCCAGCGGCTCATTCCCTGTCAGGCCATTCCAACTCCAATGACCAAAGACAGGGTAAATGAAACCTGTGATTAGCGCAGCCATGAGTAAATAGCTGCTGAATCGCATTCGTTCGGCGACTGCTCCAGACACAATCGTGACAGCAGTGCTGCAAAACATAACTTGAAACAGGAAAAAGACCGCTGCCCAAACTTGCTGATCTTGAGAAATATTTGGAGTAAAGTTGCTAGACCCAACCCATCCATTGAGGGATTGGCCAAACATCAAAGCATAGCCGAATAACCAGAAGAGAAGAACCGATATTCCTAAATCAGAGACATTTTTGATAACAACGTTGATATTATTTTTGCTGCGGGTTGTACCTGCTTCTAGACATAGAAAACCAGCTTGCATCAAGAAGACTAAGAGCGCACAGATAATGACCCAGAGAATATCAGTTAGGGATTTTTCCATTCCAATTAATATAACAAGACGGTCTTTTTGAGCGAAGGTACGATCAATAGGGGATTGGCCTTGAGTGAGTCGCGACAGGCAAAGGTAAAAGCAAAAGCCTTGTTTTGAAAATAATCTACCTTCAGATTTGATTTAGAACTGTCCTGTAGGGGCAATACTTAGCTTAGCGAG
>CAKZMO010000099.1 GCA_937128595.1 uncultured cyanobacterium
TGAGACTGAGATGAGACGCCTGATTCAGCAGATATCGTATTTTTCGAGGTGCCCTCTATATAGAGGATTGAAACATATCTCAGTTTTTCGTAAGAATTTTCGCAAAGCTACGAGATAATTTGTATGAGAGGCAAACACAAGCACATACCGCCTCCTAACAACCCCAACGCAGCGGACGGACGAAGGCCGCTGGGCTTATTTAAGGTTATCTGCCGCCGCTGGTTGGGAACGTTATGTTTCTCCCACAAAGGTAAGGTATAGAGAATGAGTAACCTGGAAGAGTTTTGGGATGGAACATCTAAAAACTACGACAAGACCGAAGAGCGATTTGAGTACATTCATAGTAGATCTAGAGAAAATACCAAAAAATTCCTCAAAGGTAGCGATACAGTTCTCGATTATGGGTGTGGGACAGGAACCGCAACGTGCCAATTTTCCTGTCAGGTTAAAGAGGTTCACGCTATTGATATATCATCGAAAATGATTGAAATAGCAAGGGAGAAAGCAGCGGTTGCGAAAGTAGAGAACGTAATCTTCGAGCAAACAGATATTTTTGATAACGAATTTGCTAAAGAATCATATGATGTCATTCTAGCTTTTAACATGTTACATACAGTCCCTAGCCCACAGGATGTAGTACTGCGAATAAATGAATTGCTAAAGCCAGAAGGTTTGTTCATTTCTGTAACACCTTGCTTACGTCAAAAGATGTCATTTTTAGTTAATCTTCAAATCCAGCTGGTGCGGGTCTTGTGTAAACTTGGACTAATTCCCATTCCTATAAGAAGAGTCACAAGCTCTGAGGTAGAAAGCTTATTAGAGGCAGGCGGGTTTCAAGCGGTTGAATCTGAAGAGATATACAAAGACGCATCTAGCTATTTTGTCGTGGCTAAGAAGTTACAAAAAACATAACAAGTCGTTAAAGCAGGACAAATAACAGTTGGCTTTTGCTCCTGCGTCGCTTATTTTAGCCAACATATTATTTGCCTCTTAACGAGGCGTTAGACGGCAGAATGCGTTGATGCCTGAGCGAATCGCAATCCGGCGGCGAGCCGTGGCCGACGACGCGGTCGAGATCCTTCGGATCCTCGTACTCATGGACGCGGAAGACGGTGGCTCCAGGGCGACCGTGATCACCTTCGGTTGTTCTTCTTCTGCGCCGCTCCCAAGGCCGAGGCACTCCTTGCAAAACTCGGCGACACGACCGTTGGGCTAGTCGCTATCCACGAATCCGCGATCGCACTCTGGGCTTTGACGGTGAGGGCGATCGCCAAGGACGATAGTTTCAGAAAGGCTGTGGTGTTCACCATCTCCTCTGCTGCTGCTTATCAAAAACGAACAATAGGTTCTCTATCTCGCTTTGATACAACATAGGTTTGGTAATCCTTGTATTAATCTGTTAATGGGCGATCGCCATGTCGCCAAAGCGAAGCGGCAAGGGACTTCGGTCCACATGAGACGCAAACGTAAATAAATGACACAGAATTCTCGCAGTATGCAGACGCCACAATCCCCAAAGAGCTAGAGTATGGAGTTGGGAGAGAGGATTCCCCAGGCTATTTCAAAGCCTTCTGCAACATCTGTATCAATTATTTTTGAACTGCTGGAGCAACTCATGACCTACGACACAGCGTCAGATTACACGATGGGAGAACCGGATGGGGATTACACAGCGAGCGTCGTTGAGGTGATCGAAACCGTCATCTCAAGCTTAGAAACTGACCAGAGTGCCATGGTTAGTAAATCTGATGACGGATTTGTCTGGAAGTTTTGCTATGGCTCGGTAGAAATATTTGTACATCTGACAGGGACGGCAGAAGACGATACCCTCACTGTTTGGTCCAGCGTTCTAAAGCTGCCCGCTAAAAACGAAGCTACGTTGATGCGCAAACTGCTGGAAATGAATTGGTCTGAAACATTTGAAGCGAGATTCTGTATCTTAGGCGATCAAATCGTAGTGTCTGCAACCCGTGACATCGAAGACCTCTCACCTGCCGAAGTCTCGCGCAATATCACCATCGTAGCGACGATTGCCGACGAGCAAGACGATATCCTTCAAGCCGAGTTTGGTGCAGCCTAATCATTCTCATAGCGCGTCTAAAGTTTGGCGATCGCTCCCCTGGCTTGACGCGCCAGGAACGGTGCAGATGGCACTCGACGAATGGCTGCTAGAACAACATCGTGCGGGAAAAATTCCGCCCGTCTTGCGGTTTTACTCTTGGTCACGCCCAACCTTGTCGTTGGGCTACCACCAAAAGAATTGGCCGCCTCACTGGTCAAAGTTAACAGTCCCCGAACAACCGCTTGATGTAGTGAGACGCCCCAGTGGCGGGCGGGCGGTGCTGCATCAAGGGGATCTTACCTATGCTTTAGTCATTTCAGGACTGTCCGGCAAGCGCTCTCAAATCTACGGATCTCTCTGCCAGTTTCTCATCGAAGGGTGGCGATCGCTCGGCATTGCTCTTCAGTTTGGACAGGCGAGACGCGGCTATATCCACAATCCCAACTGTTTTGGAACAGCCACAGCGGCAGATCTAGTGACTCTTGACGGGAGTAAACTTATTGGGAGTGCCCAGTTGAAGCGCGATCGCACCATACTCCAGCATGGCTCGATGCGACTCAATCCGGACCCTGAGCTATTTTCTCAAGTGTTTCAAGTCCCGATCAATCTATCCAATAATGTTCGACAGTCTTTGTTATCGATTTCGAGAGAAGAGGCGATCGCCGCTCTTAGGCAGGCCGCTTGCGAAATATTTGACGTGACGTTGACACCCTACGAGCTAACTCCACAAGAATGGGAAACCATCTACGCTCGTGCCTCCCGCTACGCAGTTACACTGACCACCTGAGTTCGAAGGTTCCCAAAATGAAGAATTATGTGGACATTACGGATGACATGGAACCTTTATCTGTGGGGAATGTCTATGCTACCAGGGGTTCCTGATACCGCAATACAATACCCTGTTCGCTTCACAACTCTCTGTTGAAAAAGGAATGACGACCCATGCTAATGTGCGATCGCTGGAAATCCAAAACTGCCGGAATGATAGCCCTAGGAATGGTTTCCACCACCGGGCTACCCCTCATCGCAGCCGTAGAAGCTCAAGCTTCATTCCCCTCATCCGGTGATGCTAACGCGACTTATCTGGCTCAATCTCTGTTTGAATCCGCTCGACTGACAGTGCCTGCAGGCACCCAGATTCAAAGCACCTACGAAGAGGTAGGTGACGATGGAGAAGAGGTTGAAAAAATTATTCTCACCCCTGACGAAACGGTTGAGGCCACGCTCGTCGTCGAAGAAACGCTGTATTCCACCATGGGAACCGTCTTGATTCCTGCCGGGAGTGAAGTCACGGGAACGTTTCGGCCTCTGGCAGGAGAGACTGTGGGTACGCAGTTCTATGCAGAAACTCTAGAAACGCCTGGTGGTCGAGAATTTGATCTGGATGCCGTTTCTCGACCCATCACACGCACTGAAGTCATCACCGAAGAAACCGATCGCGATTTCGTCAAAGGTGCCGTCATCGGAGGAGCCGCCGCCGCCGTACTCTCTGAAATCTTGGGCAGCATCGACTTGCTTGAAGTGCTGGGAGGCGCAGGTCTAGGTGCCCTGGGCATTCTGATTTTTGGCGGCAACGAAGAAGAAGTTGAAGTCGTGGTAGTTGACCCAAACCTCGACCTCGACCTCACCCTCCAGTCCGATCTACAGCTCTAATCACCGATTAGCTGGATAGATTTCGGCTAACACAATCTGGATTCAATTCCCTCGATTCAGAGTCAATATCTCCAAATCCAGAATCGACATCACAGGCAAAAGACGCTATCGGGGCGCTCAGCTGAGCGCCCCGACTACATTATGGGGCTAGGGTGGAAGACGTTGTTGTTTTGTATTGAGGAGTCAGATGGCGAGCAAAAGTGACTGCGTCAGTCCTGTAAGTTCACTATTACTGAGGGAGTAAATCATCGATGTCCGTACTTCCGGAGCGAGAATCAATCCTTAGAGATGTTCCATCGCTGGACAAACCGTAGGTCAAGGCATTGGGATTGGCTGCAATATTTGCGTCCCCCTCGGCTTTCATGGTCTGTGTCGGATAAGTTGTGGCCATCGACTGAATGGTTGAGATCCGATCAGGAATAGACGGATGACTGATTCCAGCCGTTTGGCTCCCAGGTATCCGATTTAAGGCTTCCATCACCGTGATGCATCCCTGGGGGTCGAAACCCGCCCGAGCTACGAACTGATAGCCTACTTCATCGGCTTCA
>CAKZMO010000100.1 GCA_937128595.1 uncultured cyanobacterium
CCGCGCGGTGCGCGGCTTCTCCATAAATATCTGTCCTAACCTATCTGCGCATTGCCATAACAAAAAGATTGCAAGTCCTGTGAGAACCCGACTATTTGGTATTTTGAGTGCTAAATGGTTTGTGATTTAAGTGCTATAAGTCGATGCAGAGGATGAGCGGACGCACGTGAGAACAACGTCCAAGTCAATTTTTACCGCTTTCAAGAACTGGAGTCAGTCGGTGCAGGCCGATGTTTTCTTCACAGCAGCGGTTTTGATCGATCGCCAACAACATTTCAACCCTTTGTTAATCACAATGAAAAATTTGAGGCCGTTAGCATTTAGAACTGTCGTTTTAAGTTTGACAACTCTATTTGCGACAACATCTACCGCACAAGCTGGCACTTTGGTTTTGACTGGAGGAAGCTGGGCTTTTCCAGGTTCTGGAGGAGACGCCGAACCTTATGGAATCTCTATCTACGACGAAATCGTTGATTTGGCGGGGGGGTTAGACAACGCAAAAATCGGCATTATTTCTACAGCGAGTTCCAACCCTGAACGCTCTGCTGGATTTTATTTAGAAGACTTTGACATTCTCTATGGAGATGCAGCGGATGTAGAGTGGGTGCCGATTAGTATTGATCAATGTGCCGACTACAAAAACGACAGCAATTCTACGATCGCCAACCAAATTCGCGATCGCAATGCCTTCATTTTTACAGGAGGCGATCAGTCTTTCATTACAGACTGCTTTTTTAACGAAGACCCCATTGCAGAACTGCGTACTGATACGGCTTTGATTGCGGCTCTTCGAGAACAGTTTGCAGCGGGAGCCGTAATTGCCGGCACCAGTGCCGGAACTGCTGTGCAGCCTACAGTCCCGATGGTAACGAACGGCGAAAGCTATGAAGGTCTACGAGATGGCTCATTCAGCTTCATCGGTAGTCCTCCCTTCGACAACACTCTGTATTACAATCCGCTGGGTGGTTTAGGCTTTTTTGAATATGGCTTGCTCGACAGCCACTTTAGCGAGCGAGGACGGCAAGGGCGCATCATGCGACTAGCTGCTGATTTGGGCATCGAAACGGCTTATGGCGTCGATGAAAACACGTCACTCATCGTCAAAGATCCTGGCACCGACGCTGTTAGCTTCGAAGTATTAGGTGAAGGCGGCATTTTCATCAACGATTTAGCAGAAGCAACTGTAGGGGAGAAAAACGGCTTCTGGACAATCTCCAATGCTTCAGCCACCTATCTAACCGAAGGAGATACCTACAATCCACTCACCAAAATAGCCACATTTGGTAGCAAGTCACCCTTAGCTGAAACGGTTGGAGATGTATCTCTGAGAGAGAACATCTTTAGCTACTACGACAACGATTTAGGGGACTGGACTGATCCACGAGCTTTTACAGAGCAGGCGATCGCCCTGGTTGAAAGCACCAGTGACTCCGCACTTGGCAATAGTTTTGAAGACAGCCCCACCTTTCAAGTTACTCTCAGCAAAACATCAGACACAAGCAGCTTCAGCGGATTGGATAGCCAAGGTAAATCGACGACCTCCTTCCAAAATCTACGAGTAGACATCGCGCCTGTTCCAGAGCCGGGGACGATACTAGGTTTGTTGAGTCTGGGGCTCTTGGGCTTAGGCTCCCGAGCGAAACGCAGCAAAATACGTTAGGAGTAACAGTCTATTTCATCCCATAGCCGTAGTGCTCTCTAGTCAATATCAGTAAGGGCGATCGCACCCAGCCGCCCTTACTGATCCTGACTTCGAAACAGCCGGAAACAGAAAGTAAGCGAAAGAATTAGGTGTCTAGAGACGCCGCCTCTCTCGATATAAAAACCCCATCTAGACATGCTTTGAATATCAAAACTTAGTCCTAAATGTTTGTTATGGTGCTACGCGCTGATACAAAACCAATAGTTGATGGAGCAGCCGCGCGGTGCGCGGCTGCTCCATCAATATCTGTCCTAACCTATCTGCACATTGCTATATCAGCACTCAAACCGAACCGGAAGAACCTCAAGGCCAGTAGGCATAAGTCCTACCCCTATTCCTACATCCATCAACGCCGTGAATAGTGATTCCGAAAGACTGCGAGGATGAACCAAAATATCCAACGTTGCCGTTCGATAAATCGTGCAGCGGATGGTGTGAACGGTAGTCTGCACCACTGATCCGGCTCCAACACGATCGCGCCGTAAATCCATTGCGGTTGAGCGTTCTAGCACCTCATCTCGACGGGGGCCTGCCAACGCAAAACAGCCCATAGCTCCCGTTTGGTTGATCACGCTGACGGGACTAGAATTGACCGTTTCTAGCCATTGAGATTCCTGACCTGGTTGACAGAGCAACAGCAGATCGTTCAGTGTCAAGCGGCAGAGTGCCTGATTCGCTTCGGCGTAACTTTTCAAAGGCGTAACAGCGGCTAATTCTTCTCGTCCAATCAAACCTTCAATGCCACTGGCGATCGCCCCCCCGGCCAAAGAAATTTTGCCAATGTGCGACCAGTCGGCAAGTACGGATCCGACGTCGATCTGGTGACGCTCTCGCTCAGGATTGCCAAAGTGCGCCGCCATTTGCCATCCCTCAACCTGAGTGAGCTGAGTCGGAAAGTCTCGGTAGACGCGAGAAAGGGGGCTATGTTTGAGCAAAAGTCGCGAAGTCATAGATGCCGCCAAACCTCAGGGTTCTAATTCAGAAAATCCAAAATTCAAAGTCTAAAATCAGATTCGCCTTTGCTTATCATACAAACCTCGGAGATGTTCCTGACTTCTTACCCATTTTCGTGTAGATAGCTGTACCTGAGACATTGGATGTTGACTGGTTTTTGCAACGACTGCGATCGCCATCCGATGCCACCCCTGATGCTGGAAAGACGGCTTCTGTGCCCAACTCGCCAGCTCATTCAGCGGGATATTTCGCCTATCGCCCAACCCCTTCTTCTTAAGCACCTGTGGTACACGCAATTTCCCACACCATCGTGGACTTAAATCAGCAGTCGTATCAACGGCTCAAGTCAGCTCTTGCCCTCAACCTCCGACGGCAGATTTTCATTGGCATTTGTGACGACCTGCACTTGCGCGATCGCCTCGTCCACAGGCTTGAGGAAGAACTATCGGGTTCCACAGCCGGCAGAGGGCGATATCAGCCTTATCCCTATCTGGTCAGCCTACAGCTGAGTTTGAATAACCCTGACCCGATTGCCCAAATTTCTCAATGGCTTGAGCAAAACCCACCGCCCAGTCGCCAACATCGCCATGCTCCAACGCCTGCGTTTCAGCTCACCGGGGTAGAGCACCTGAGTCGTCAAGATGCCTCACTGCAGTGGCTATTTCTCAGTCACCTGCGCGGCATCGAACGCAGCATGCCTGCCCTTGAATCTACTCTGTTGCTTTGGGTTACGCGTCCTTGGAGTCGCATGATTCCCCAAGCCGCTCCCACCTTTTGGCGCTGTCGAACGGCAATTTTCGACTTTATTGGTGAGCCCACCCCTTCCATTTCCCAGCCCGAAACCTTTCCGATAGCAGTCAAGCCAATCGAGCGATCGCCCAGTTCTGCACTCCCGGCTGACGCACCACAGGAATCACCTGACAATACAGACTCCCCGCCCATATCCCATCTGGATTTAGCGAGCAGTGTACAGGCAGAATTTGATTCCAAACAGGTGTCTGATGCGGAAGGGTTGCTTGCTGATGAATCCATTGATGAGTCAACATCTGACACTCGTGCGAATTTCCTTGCGCCTGATCCTAGTTCTGCACCTGTATCCCCCGTTTCTGAAAGCTCAGGAGACGTGCCTCTTCAGAATGAATCTGGTCAAAGCGACGGTCTTCAGAATGACTCTCTAGATGTAGCTGCTCAGGACAGCAATCAGGACGATATCCAGACAGAAAAAGACAATGTCTCTGGCCTGGATGTTTCCAACCCCGACGAACGGACTCACGGCGAAATTCAGACCGATGGCATCCCAGAAGATGGGATTCAGAACGATAAATCTCAGGACGATGAATTTCAGAATAGTGTCCACAACGAAGCATCTCAGAGCGCATCCGAGCCGTATAACTTGGAGCGACAAGAGTCAATCCAGAATCCGATTGACGAAGATATTCAAAATGACCCAGTTCAGGATGAAGCAGTTCGAGATGACTTCGAAACTCAGAACGCATCACTTCACGGCAGCTTCGCTCCAGACGAATCGGTTCAAGTTGACTCACTGCAAAATGAGTCAGCTCAAGACAAGCTTGCTCAATCTGACTTTCAAAGTGAATCGACTCAGGACGAAATCCAAGACGATATCCAGAACGAATTTTCTTCAGGTGAATCACAGCAAGATAGCGTAGTTCGAGATGACATCGAGAACGCTATTCAAGATGAATCCGTTCGAGAAGATTTGGTTCAAGAGGACTCAGAGCAAGACGAAGTTCTAAAAAATATTCAGGACGAAGCCACCGAGAATGAATCGGATCAAGAAAATACAGCTCTCGATGACTTAGAACCAGAAAATTCTGATCAAGACGAATCTGTTCAAAATACGGCTCAAGACCCCATCCAGGATGATGCAGATCAAGTCGCAGCTTCTCCACGTAACTTGGGTCAAGGGAGAATATTTCAGGACGAGACCATTCAAGCGGATAGCTGGGATGATGCGGTTCAAGATGATACTCAAAGTAACCTAGACCTAGATCCCATTCAGGACACGATTCAGGATGAAGCTACCCAGGATGAGGCGGTTCAAGACACCTTCAGACCGCATGAGCTTCGCGACCATATCCAGGAGGAGCCAACTCAGAACGGTTCAGATCCAGCTTCTTCGATACTATCCCCTCATCGGCACTCCACTCCCGACATGCCGCTGCCTCCTTGTGAGACAGACATTAACTCCATTGAGCAGATGATTATCCAGGCAGAAGCAGAAGCTGCGATCGCTTCGACTGGCGTCATGCTAGATCAAAGGAGCGATCGCTCGTCACTCCTCTCCCCTTCGCTGACGTTGCCGTTTTTGGCAGGACTAGGCAACACGGCTCCAGCTCAGAATGAAGACGATGAACTAAATGCACTGCAAGCAAAACTTCGCAATCCAGGGAAAACGCTCTTAGGAATCTCGGAAGAGCAGTTAAAATCCAGCACTCAAGACAGTCTTCAGCCAGGGGCTAGCGATCGCTCCTCTCACGGTCTTCCCAATCCAGATGGCGCGGCTCAAGATAGTTCTGAGTCCTCTGGTATGACCACAACAGAAGGAGTTTGGCTAGATGAAGAGATTGCCCAAGCATTCCAAGGCAATCTTGAACAGGAAGACCCCCAGGCTTTCGCGGCGCTCCAGCAGATTGAGCGACTGCGTGAACAGCAGGCTCCTATTAGCGTCATCGCAGGCAGCTATCGAGGGTTAGGCAACCTTTATCGCAATCGGATTGAACAGGGCGACATTTCTCCTCAAAACCTGATGCGGGCGATGAAAGCTTATGAACAGGTGCTTCAGTTTGTCCGCGATAGCTCCCCCATCTGGTCAGAAGTGCTCAACGATATGGGCAATTTGTGCTGGCTGCTGTCTCGCTGTGCGCCTGTTCCAGAGCAAGGCTTGCCTCATCTTCAGCAAGGCATCCAAGCCTATCAGATGGCGTTAGGCAAAATTAACCCTCACACCCACCCTCAAACCTATCCCATGATTCAAAATAATCTGGGAGCGGCCTATGGAGATCTGGCACGACATCAAAACGCCGTCGAAAATCTGCAAAAATCTCTGGATGCCTATCAAGAAGCACTGCGCTATCGCAAGTCAGAGCTTGATCCTACGCGCTATGCCTCGACTCAAAATAATTTAGGAACGACGTATTGGAATCTGGCTCAATATCGTGACCCCAAACCTAATCTAAAACAGGCGATCGCCTCCTATACTGAAGCTCTTCACTACTATCAGCCCGATCAGGATGCCATCAACTACGCCATGATCCAGAACAATCTGGGCACGGCTTATTGGAATTTGTCGCAGCATGAGCGATCCGATCGGTGGTTGCGGTTGGCGATCGATGCGTACACCAACGCTCTGCAATATCGCACTCTGGAAGCAAATCCTGTGGCCTATGCCGCCACCCAAAATAATTTGGGAACAGCGTATTGGCATTTGTCGAGCCACTATGAGCCTCAGCCCGAATTGCGTATTAATTGCCTAGAGCAGGCTATAACCGCTTATGAGCAAGCCTTGTATGCGGTTGACCAAATTCAGCAGGGCGAACGCCCAACACCTCTTAACTTCGACGTTCTAGCTACTCGAAACAATCTTGGCCTAGTGCTGTTCCAACTCGCGACTGATGGCGATCGCGTCGATCTTGAAGAGCCGAGTCCAGAGCAGAATGACATTCTCGATCGCGCCCTTAACCATCACTTAGCTGCCCTTGATGGTTGGCAAAGTCGGTCTGACCTGCGTCAAACCGCCCTAACCTGCATCGTTCAGACTCTCAAAATGATTCACAATCAGCAAGGAATGGCAGGACAAAGCTTGGCGCTGTCAAAAATTCCGGTTCACGTTTTATCCGAAATTTTGCCCCAGCTCTAAGGTTCGGGGCGATCGCTACGGTAAGACTCCGGAACTCCAACTGAAGAAAGTCCGGCGATCGCCTTCAGATTTTGACTTCGCAGCAGTTCTGTAAAGTTTAGGCTAGGGCGGCCTTCGAGTTGAGCCACAGTTTCAATGGCGGCATTGAGATGTCGCGCCGCTTCTACTTCTTCATATCCTCGTCGCTGTGCCACCCGCAGAGCCGCATCATCGGCATCGAGTTCAGTTTGAGTGCCTCGGCTTCGTCGCCACACCTGCGTGCCTGCAAGAGCTGCTAGACCACCCGCCACCAATACACCAATAGCATCTGACTGAGCCGCCTCGACCACCGTGCCAAGGACACCCGCCAGAGCCAGTCCACGATACAAGTCAGGTTTGAACCATTCCACTCCCGTACTCCAACATACCGTTCTTAGAAAGATCAAATCTCGCTGAGGACGCGGCATCTGGCTCCACAGTTCAAAATTGATCTGAATCAAGCGATAGCGATCCCACGGACGAGGCAGCTCAGCCTGAATGACGTAAGACTGAGTCGGCTGACTGACCAATCGACATAGCATTCGCCCCGAAGCAGGCATCAGATCGAGGAGCCGTCCTGCTTCTGGATTGCCGTCAATGGGCATCTCTCGTCGCCAATCGTCAGAGCGCACAGAATCCAGCCAGCGTGACCCCACCCGACGGGGATCAAAATTCCGAAAGTTGGGAAGAGGAGAAGAACGACGAGGCATAGACGTTTGACTCAGAAAAGGGTGAAGGTGCTAAAGACCACATCGGCTACCGGATGCTGTACGGTACCTTGGCGATCGCGCCCATCTTCAGTGGCTGTCACGAGAATCAGAGAAACTCGTTTTACACCGTGCTACGTCCAAATTTTACCGGATATCGGTAGGCTCCCGGCAACAATGGCGTAGGACTAGAACAAGTGGGCAAAAGCGGCAAGTTGATCTGATTTCGATTGGCTCACTGCACTAATTCTATGCCTCGTGTCCAAGTCGCCTGTGATAGTGGCGATTGTCGTGGCGATCGTAGGCAAGCCAAAATCGCTGCCGCCTCATCCAGGATGCACTCTAGGACTGAGCCATATATTGCTCAACACAGCGCACAAACATCTCCACACCCATGCCCAAGGCTGTTTCATCAAAGTCGAAGCGGGGGTGATGATGCGGATAAGCCAGATCTTTTTTAGGATTGGCTGACCCAAGGAAAAAGTAGCAGCCCGGCACTTCCTGCAAGAAAAAGGACATATCCTCGCCGCCCATCGTTTGGCATTCGGGCACCACTCCAGCCTCTGTTTCAACCACCGTTTCTGCAACCGATCGCACCAATTCAGCCATCGCCGGATCATTAATGGTTGCAGGATAGAGCTGCCAGTAGTCGAGGCTGTAGGTTGCACCGTGACTCTGACAGACGCCTGCAATCACTTCTTCGACACGACGACTAAAAAATCCATCAAACACCGGATCGAAATATCGAATAGTGCCGCTGATATCTGCGCTGTTTGCAATCACGTTGTGGGCGTGACCTGCATGGAAACTGCCCACTGTCACCACTCCGGCCTTAATCGGATCGACGTTGCGAGCCACAATGGTTTGCAGAGCGTTAACCACCTGAGACGCGACAAGAATGGCATCGACCGTTTGGTGAGGCATCGCACCATGACCTCCACGTCCCTGGATCACGCAGTCAAACAGCTCTACCGCCGCCATCAAAGCACCACTACGAACCCCAACCGTGCCTAAAGACAGGTTGTTCCACAAATGAAGACCAATGATGGCGTCCACATCTGGATTTTTTAAGGCTCCAGCCTCAATCATCGGTTTCGCCCCTCCCGGCCCCTCTTCCGCAGGCTGAAAGATAATTTTGACCGTTCCGGGAATCTCTTGGCGGTGCTTCGCCAGATAGTGAGCCGTGCCGAGGGCGATCGCCGTATGCCCATCATGACCACAGGCATGCATCACGCCGTCATGCTGAGAACAATAGTCAACCTGATTTTGCTCTTGGATCGGCAGAGCATCCATATCGGCTCGAATCGCCAACACAGGGCTAGCGCTCTGCCCCTGAATCACCGCAACGATGCCTGTTGTCGCGACCTCTGTCTGATGAGGAATTCCCCACTCAGTCAGCTTTCGAGCGATGAAAGTAGAGGTGAGCTGTTCTCGAAAGGCCAGTTCAGGATATTGGTGAATTTGTCGCCGCCATGCTACCAATTGAGCTTGGAGTGCTTGAATTCCAGGACGAATTTGAGACGTGTTGACTGATAGCTCAAGAGGAGTTTGTACCATAGCTTTTGGTAATGACGTGTAGAACTTGCACGAAAGGCTAGATGAGTCAGAGATTCGAAAGTGAGCGTTCTGCTGAAGCGCTCAATCATTAGTTACAGAAGAGTATCCATCCGTTTTATCTCGAAGCGTTGATTAGAGAGCATTGAATTAACAATCTCAATCAAAACGAAACCGCTTAGATAGTCTATTGTGTCATTTGATGCAGCAAGATGTGTCACCCAATGCAAATGCAACGATAGGTGACACGATACGCAAAAGATCAGAGGAATTTCTCTCGCTGAAGTTGTGGACAGCCGCCAAGGACGGTTTACTGGCTGGCAGATGACAAAACAGTTGCGCGTTGCACCACTTAACGCTGAGGCAAAGACATGCAGCCTACGAGTTAATAGGGTAGGAGTAATGAAAGACCATGCCTTCACCAAAATCATGCTTCAAACAAGGACAATGCAACGGCAGCCTTGAACGTCCCCATCGAGCTTCCTCCCAGAATTCTTAA
The DNA here is from genome assembly GCA_937128595.1 of uncultured cyanobacterium. Classification (GTDB taxonomy): domain Bacteria; phylum Cyanobacteriota; class Cyanobacteriia; order CAKZMO01; family CAKZMO01; genus CAKZMO01. Next base: position 9,315 of record CAKZMO010000100.1, read on the forward strand.
CTTTCCAGCATTTCATTCCATTGAGACAACTGGCACAACTCCGCTGGCACAACCTTAAAAATTTCGGTTAGTTGTAATACAGACTTGATGGTGATGCGTTAGAGGATGTTTGAAAAGTATTAGACAACACGCTGGAACAAGACTGATCCCCC
>CAKZMO010000101.1 GCA_937128595.1 uncultured cyanobacterium
ATAAAGAATTTGGCGGACTTTAATCTTATCGAGCAGCCAGATTCGATGCCCTGGTTCGATCGATAAACGCAAATTTTGGCTTCGCTGTTTCGATGCTTGATCCAAGACCGACAAAGCTTGTTGACAAAGCATTTCGATATCAACTGGACTTAGGTTGATCTGAGGCTGCCCATCTAACTCGTCCAGATCCGTGATTTCGTTCACGAGCGAGTGTAAATGTTGACCACTGCCGTGAACAATGCCCATATACTCTTTTTGCTTATCCGTGAGCGGGCCGTAGATTTCGCGGGTCAAGACGCTAGTCATTCCCAAAATACTGGTCAATGGAGTTTGTAGCTCTTGCACCATGTGACCTATTAGATTGGCCTTGAACCAACACAAACGACGGACTGAATTGTTGTTAGATGTTGTCGAGTTGAGCTTGTTCCGGCTATCCGTTTTAGTTGTCTTTGAGGATTGTCGAGAAGTGACAGTCTCAGAAGAGTCATGAAAAGGCGAATCAGGAGAAGAGGAGAGCCGTACCGCGAGATGATGGCGCTCAAACTCGCTCATGCACCAACGAGCGATCGCCTCTAGAAAAGACACATCTTTGTCATCGAAGATGCAAGCCTGCTGTTCCATGACAGCGAGAGTGCCAACGCAGTCGCCGGACGAGGTGATGAGAGGGACACCTAAATAGGCTCTCATTCCATAGAGGCTGACCAGCGCCAATCGCTGATAGTCAGAGACAGCATGAGTGTCTTCGATGACTAGTGGCCGTCCTGATTGAATAACGTGGTTGCAGAAAGACTCATGACGCGGAATCTGTTGAACTGAAGCCAGATGTTGTGTGTTTTCTTTGTTTGAAAGACCTATGGCCGAGCGCAACCATAGGCGATCGCGCTCCATGATGCCTAAAAAGCAAATGGATGCACTCAAGAAGCGAGCGACATTCTGGGTGGCCTCATCAAACACTGTGACAGGCTCTGTTTGAATGAGACCCAACGATTGAATGGTCTGCAATCGCCTTCGCTCCCAGTCATCTCTAGCGACAATGATGTCTTTGGATACGGGTGAAAAGCTACGCTGAGAGGGTAGCTCTGCCTGGTGTGGAAAAGAATCGGCACACATCTGAAGGGAGTGTTCTGAAAATCCGTCCATCTGAAACCTGACTGAAGGTCATTTGCTATACCTAATATGCCCGAACCTTTCGGCATACCAACGCTATGCTGACCTAGATTGACGACTTGTAGACCAATCTAGGCAAGACTCGTAAGTTTTCTCTGTTGATAGCCTCTAATAATTAAGTATCTGAGAACGCGTAAGCAATTAGTATAATTTTTTACATTAATGATGAAGTGGCGGCACCTGTCTTCCAGGAGAAGGGCGATCGCGAGACTTCACTGACACAAAAATATGTTTGCAACGTCTGGAAAATTTAGGGAGAAACTCTCACCGTTTCACGGTTCTCTCCGCTCATACTCAGTTGAAGAATAAACCAACACATAGACTTATTATTTGGTGTGGTTTTTGCGGCTCAACGCATTGCCGAGACTTAGAACGATTCAAAACTCAGTCAAGAGCTTTGTTCGCCTGATGTGCAATACCTCTGAATCCATTGCTTCTTTCGTTCGCTGGGTTCGTAGGTGTGGATAGAGGAGTGGAGGAGCAAATCAGTGAAATCTGTCAGAGCATCGTAACAGAGGCCAGTTTCTCAACTTTTTGCATTTCTTATCTTTCAACATTTTTTTCCCCACCTTTTCCCCATACTTTCCACATCGGCACTCGAAATTTCCACAAGTTTTCCACAGCTTTCCACAGTTTCTCCACAACTCGAATACCGACTCATCAGCCTTTGTCGATGTTTCTGGGGAATATGCTGAATGTTGCGCGGCTTTCTGAGAAACGGCTCTAATATGTTAAGCAACGTAACGAAAACTGACCTCAAACCCCTATTCCTTCGTAAATCAGATCTTTTTATAAAGCTCTGGGCTTCACATAATAGCGTTGACACCCCCCTCCTCATCACGCAGAATAAGCCCACATACCTTTAATGAAAGCGCTCTGAATTGAGTTGTACTTACGGCTTAGGTCACTCATCGTCGATGCAGGCAACAGGCATTTGCAAAACCTCCGGAGAGAGTTTACATCTTGTCGATTCTCTTGTTTTGGAATTGAGATCTGTTGTTTTTGTCTTTAACTTTGAGTAACTCCTAAGTTGAGTGGTTTACCCAGCCGCATCTGATTACTCCGGACGGACGATCCTACCTTTGTCTATTCGCTGTGATTTGAGGTGATGGAATGAACCGCACATGTACTCTGCTTGTTCAGCCTGCGTCGTTTTGTGCTGGAAATCATCGGTTCTGATTAATGATGAATTGATCAGAACCGATGGGACAGCGAGAAAAGTCTAGGAAGGCGTGACCTGTTTATTTTTTAGGAGAGTTTTCTTATGAATGCCACTGTAAGCATCTTGGCTGAAATTCCTGAGGATTTGCATGAATCTCTCAAGGGCTACTTAGAAACTCATCCCGATTGGGATCAAGATCGGGTATTTTCTGCCGCCTTATCGCTATTCCTTCTGCAAAATGGCAACAGTACGGGATTGGAGTCGTCGCGTAACTATCGACGCACGGCCCGAGTGTATCTCGATGCTCTGTTTAAGCATGCAGTGTAGTCCGAGTCATAACTTGTGTTAGGAAGCAGCTCAGAGAAAAAGTCAGGTTCTACAAGTCCCATCTGATCAGCGCGTGAACCGGGATGAAAACCGACGTTGGACAAGATCAGGACAAGCCGCATCTACTCAGAACTCCGAAGAGTCATAACTTTGGTCAATGCCCAGAAACTGAGCTGCATGTTTTTTCCTTCTTCTCTAAATTCAAATCGCTTCAGAAATTATTGTGATCAGTGATGAGGAGGGGCGATCGCCCCTTTTTCGGCCTCAGTCGTCTGTTGGCAGAGAGTATAATCTACGAGCATTGCTGTTGAGAATGGCGATCGCCCCTTTTTCAGCCTCCTGAATTGTTAGGTCTCCATTTCGAATCGTTTCTTCTAATGTTTTTTCCAAAGCCATTCGCCCCCATTTTGCCCCTAGGTAGAGCAGTTCTGGTCGTGCTTGCCCCCCGGAAGAATAGAGAATTTTGCTGATGGGGGCGCACTCTAAGAGTTGACCCAAAACGTTTGTTATGCCTGCCATGCTGAGACCAGGAACGATGGTGCTGAGGCTAACGTAGACTTGTTGATAAAGCGCCGATAAAATTCCTGCTTCTTGGGTATATGGATAAGCTCCACACAGAATAACGATTGGAGCTTCGCTATATTGTGACTCTTCTAGAATAGGGCGTAAATGTAGAGGATTTGCTAGACGCAAGTCGGCTCTCGTGCCGCTGAAACCCGCTTGAAACTGTAACGGAATACGATAGCGGGCAGCCACTTCAAAAGCAATGAGCAATAGAAAATCAATGAGTTCTTTAGGAAGGCTGGGATGACGTCTTGTTTCATCTTGCTGATGCTTGAGGTGATAAAAACACTCTTCAGCGACATGGGGATAAACCAGATGAATATCAAGCCCCGAACGGGTTGCCGCAATGCTCTGAAATCCAGCACATCCTTGCGGTAGCGGATCAAGCTCACTCCGAAACCACTCCAAAAATACATCAAACCGATCAACTTTCGAGATGAGGTGCTCCGCTAAAGACTCCAAGCAAATTAGCTGATGAGATTGGATGTGCTTTTGAGGAAGAGTTGGAGAGAAGGACTGTTCCGATCGATCGCTTTTGTGATGACCGTGATCTAGAAAAATAGCCTCTAGATTTGCCGCTTCGAAGCAGATCCGAGTTACTTCTTCTGCACCGTAGTTGTTACATTGAGTGGCGATCGCCTCAGTTGTCGGTTCACAGCCGAGGAGGGCTCCTACATCTCTAAGACTGCGCTGATCGTACAGTCTCTGGGCAGGGTGCTCTGAGGCGAATGCTGTTCTTTCAAGGGCAATGCTAAAGTCGTCTGAGGCTGTGTCAGAAGCGGATAGAAAATGAGCGTGGATATCAATTGCGGAAATATTCCACAGATCCATATGAAGTTCTCGTTGGCGTTGATTGTTGCCTTGAGATGCTACCAAGTTCCGAGGCTTTTTCAGCAAGCTCATGAATTAAAAAAACAGGGGATGCACTTTTACAGTACATCCCCTATCTTATAGCTACGAAAGTTTTGCTTGTTTTAGACAGCAATTTTCATGGTCTGGTCGCGAAGGTTGAAGTCCTTGCGGTTATTCAGGACATTCTTCCTGAGTTGTAACAGCTGCAACATCAGGAACCTCAAGTGGTTCTCCTTCGCAGAGAACAGCTACTGTTGTTGCTGTATCGTCTGCCAGTTGTTGAATAAACACGCGACCCGCATAGCCTTTAACTGTGGCTCCATCAGCAACGGGCTCTGCTTCGTTGGTTACGGTTGAGTTGACACCAGCATCAACACGGTTTACACCAGTTTCATAAGTATAAGTTTCGCTTTCCTCGACGATGCCGAGTTCGAGGTCAAGTAACTCTTCAGCAAATTCATTCTCTTCTAGGTAGTAAGCTTGC
>CAKZMO010000102.1 GCA_937128595.1 uncultured cyanobacterium
AAGTTGCCACCATGTAAATCCGTCAGCCCCTTCTGCCTGCCCGGTGACCAGAATAGATGTGTTTGCGGCAAGTGTACCCGCTCGATCAAAGGTGGTACCGGGTCCGGTACGTTGATTGACCGTACTCCCCGTTGAGGCTTCACATACACCTGCTTCAAACATGGGAGCGTAGTATGCCCACACGTTGCGCCCCTCACAGCGTGTTCCTGCAACCTCGGAGGCGAGAATAATTCCGTGAAAACCTGCGACATCGCTAATTAGATAATCAGAGAGTACCAGTTCGCCGTTGACATAAACTGGCGCTCTATTGTCCTGAAGAATATACAGCAGGTGGGCAGGTTCATCAGGCGGCAGATCTAAGTCAATAAGTTCTTCACGATATGAATCTGTATCACTTGTAGAGATCACAATAGAATCAAAATCACCAATTAAAGCGCCAAAACTTGCTTCTGAGAACTGTTGTGTTTCATCAAGTTGCACGCGCGATAGAAAGCCACAGAAAATTTCATTATCTTCAGTCTCGTCGACTGCAAACTCTATTTCACCTGCAAGGACAATATCCGCGAATGATGAATCCATCGCCAGCCCATAGAAATTTGAGCCAACGGTACCATCCAAAAAGGCGCTGTTCTCTACGAAGATGATGTTACCACCAGAGTCAATCAGACCTTCATCCTGTAACTCTGCAATCGCGTCTTGCCACGCACCGTTATGATTTTCCAATGTGTGTGGGAATTCTGGCTCAATTTCCTCCGCACCACCTGATGCGTCAAAAACGCGCAAATTATCATAATTAATGCTTATCGGCGCTTGCGAGACATAGGTGCTTGCGGCAAAACCAATTTGCCCTTCGCTATAAATATCGCTCTCGGTTTCTACGATCAAGCTACCATTCACATATAGGGCGAGGTAAGTATTGTCACAGACAACAATGATTTCATTGGTGCTTTGACCTTGATTGATTTCTCCAACTGATACCCAGCCTTCTAAACTGACCTGTCTGAAATTTTCATAGGTAAAAATTTGCGCGAAACCATCCCCACTGATGAAGAAATAGTAACCACTGTTATCTACTTCTGGGTCAGCACGACAAATCACACCATAGCCATTATCCAATTCTGTGGAGAGTTGCGTGGTTTCTACAACGATAACCGTGTTAGCGAATGTTTCATCATATAGACCACGATGCGGGGTATTGAGTGTGGTGTGCTCAATGCGGTAGGCATCATTCTCAATGCCCACGAATCGGTTACCTATATCTACCGATTGCCAGTTGGCATCATCAGTAGCAAAATCCGTTTCAAGGACGACATCGCCAAGGTTGATTGCTTGTCTTCCCTCACCGAGTAGGTCCTGAATACGGTCTTCCCCCTGTGACAGAACGGTAGCTCCCAGAAAAATCACCAGGAAAAATCCGATCAATATTCTTATAGCGCCCATGAACATACTCCTTTTTAATGTGTCATGTAGGTTTTAATTGTGTAATCCATTATTATTATAACGTGATTAGGTGGGGATAATGAGCGTGGTATCGAGCACAGGGAATCGTGCCAAAATAAGTTGAGTAGCTGATTGTTTAGAAAAAAAACTGTTCATTGAACGGGAGCAAGATCATGCCAACCTTTCCTCTTCGGGTTTGCCATCCAAGAAGTAGTGTTTTTCGCTATTGATCTCCCAACTTTACTTATCCATAATTAGATCTATAAGACCACTTTCGCTTGCACAAATGACGAACTAAGTTAAAATTTAAACTAAACTACATTTCTTCAGGTCTTCAGGATATTTCTTCATGTTAAATATACAGGAACTCATCACCGATAGTGATGTGTTATTTTATCAAGAGCATGGTTATTGGTTGGGTCCTAAGCTGTTCAGCGATAGTGAGCTTGAAAATATTCGCGATCATCATCAGCGTGTTGTTGCCGGTGATTATGAAACCGGACGACCACCCCATAGCCGAAGCATCCAACCGGGCGAGACAATCGACAAAATAGTTAAAATTGACAATAGTCACTGGTCAGATTCAACACTGGCGAAGTTTGTGCTTAACCCGACAATCGGTAAACTAGCGGCGCAACTAGCAGGTGTAAGTGGCATTCGCCTCTGGCATGACCAACTTTTGCACAAACCCCCTCAAACAAACACCAACGCAGGCGCAGTCGGCTGGCATCAAGATTGGCATTACTGGCAATGTGCCGAACCCGCGAACATGCTTACAGCATGGGTTGCTCTGGTCGATGTCGATACACGGAACGGCTGTATGGAGTTTGTGCCGGACAGTCACAAATGGGGCTTATTGCCCGATAGCGATTTCTTCGCCCAAGATTTAGACACATTGCAAAAATCTATCGAGAAGCACAGTGGCAAACCCTTCGAGACAGTGCCTGCGATTTTACCTGCGGGGGCGGTCAGTTTTCATCACTGTCTGACGATTCATGGCAGTCGCCCCAATTTGAGTGATGCACCACGCCTGTCTATGGTTTTGCACCTACAACCGGAAGGAACCTCCTACAAACGTGGAACACCGGCTGAGCCTCATGCCAATGTGCGCCTGCTGAGTGGAGAAGATGGCGACCCGTTTACGGGTCCCTATTTCCCTGTGCTCTATCGCAACAATAGCACAGGCAATCCATGGGATGTTGAGTAATGGTTCAACCAGAAAATAACCATATCAATAGTGGCAATACCCCGATTTAGTGGAGTATAGACGTGTCTCAAGCGGCGCAGGATTTTGGTGCCTGGTAATCCAATGCCGTCTGCGGCGATTGTAGAAGCCCATCACATACTGGAAGATCGCAGTACGGGTAGCTTGCCGTGATGCGAACACCTCATCGGCGCATTCGCACTTGAGGGTCGCCCAGAAGCTCTCCATCGGGGCATTGTCCAGACAATTGCCGGTGCGGCTCATGCTGGCGATCATGCCGATTGGGTCACCTTCTGTTGGTAATCTGCGCTGGTGTACTGGCAGCCACGATCCCAGTGGTGCAGCAGCCCCGGTTCGGGTCGCTGTTGCATGACGGCCATGTCCAGTGCGGTGAGCGTGAGTTCGGTTCACATGTGATCGGCCAGCGCCAGTCCGACAACTTCACGCGATCCAAGATCGAGCACCGCCGCCGTGTACAGATACCCCTCATCAGTTTCGATGTAGGTGATGTCGGTCAACCAGACCGCATTGCGCTGCGTCACGCCAAATTGCCGGTTGAGTAAGTTGGGTGCCACCGGGTGGCTATCATCGCGTTGTGTGGTACGCGGACGCTTGCGACGCAGCATTTTGCCCTGAACGCCTGCTTCACGCATAAGCCGAGCAAGGCGTTGCTTGCCGATATGGATGCCGCAATCGTTCAATTCGTCATGAATACGTGGTAGACCGTAAATCCGGTGTGATGCGTCCCAAATATCGACGATGATCGCTTTGAGTTGTATGTCTTCGCGCGCTCGTTGGCTCGGTTCACGCTGACGCCACGCATAATAGCCCCTCTCCGATACACCCAGAAATTCACATAACCGACGCACTGAAAACGTGTCTTTCGACTGTTCGATCACCTCGTACTTCATCGCTGGCGGTCCGTCGAGAAGATCCCGACCGTTTTTTCAGAATGTCGCGTTCCATCCGGGTGATCTCCAGCTCGCGCAGCGCATCTCGTTTGAAGTCGTCGCTGTATGTTCTCTTGGGTTTCTGACTGCTCATTACCTTGTCTCCTTGTTCATTCTTCTATTCTATTCGGAGACACCCTCATACTCCATTTTATCGAGGTAATTCCAGATATCCGGGCCTTATTCTTTTGATTCGCTTTCGCCTTCTTCGTCGTCATCGGCATAATCGAACAGCTTGTCGATCTCCTGTGCCCAGACAGTTTCCATCGGGTCAAAGGTCTGTTCCTCAAACTGATCGGCCAGTTGCGTCAGATACGCGCGCAGGCCAACATCCGGTGTTGACGATTCGATTTCATCCACTTTTTCAGAGACAGCCTGTACAAGCTGTTTGCCTTTTTGCACCAGTTCCGACAGATCAAAGGCCATGCCAGTCATATGATTAACGCGGCGCATAATGCCATGCCACGCCATGAAATCATTTTCGATACGAATGCCCTTGCCCAGTTACTGTACCGAGCCGAATTCGTATGTGGGTACAAAAGCATAGAAGCCCACATATTCTATGCCACGTTCCCCCGCGCGACGGCAGACATAAGAGCCGATACTCGCACCACCTTCGTAATCTGAAAGGTTGACCACATAGCTTTTTAACTCATCTTTCAGGCCCATTTGACTATAGATGCTGCTGATGCTGCGTTCCTTATCGTAGGGCAATTCGCCATAAACGCCGGAAAAGCCCATAATCCGCTTGACACCCAGATGTTCGGCGGCGTCTAACAGCGTGCGTACATAGCGCTCCGCATCCATATGCGGCTCATCACCCATAAAGATCACCAGGCCGCGCTCATTATCGCCCGTATAGTAGAAATCGTTATGGCGTGCATCCAGCGATTCAGGATACCCCTCGTCAAAGCTTATGACCGGGCGCACAAGATCATGTGTGCCGGGAATTTGAAACAGATAGT
>CAKZMO010000103.1 GCA_937128595.1 uncultured cyanobacterium
CAGGCTTATGCTCATGTTTTTGACCGGCGGAAACATCGTATAGTTGATAAAACTGAAGGTGAAACCAACCATGTTGAGCGATGGTTCAACACGCTACGACAACGTTTAGCCCGGTTCACACGCAAGACCCTTGCTTTTTCAAAGCGCGATGATATGCACGATGGACTTTTGAAAATGTTTATCTATCACTAAGAATGTCCATCAAGCACAAAAGCGGGATATAATACATTAAGCAATTTCCGCCTTTCTGAACCGAAAATGTCCCATGTGTTGGGCCGAAAGTGATTTGTTTAACCGAACACCTAATTAACGACAAGCAATCTTATACTGTTAACCGTGGCTTTCAGTTAAGTTTTTTGCACGCAAACCATCCTTTTCGCTCAAGTTTTCCTTAGCGTATATTTTCCCCTTATATCTTGAACGAAGTAATCCATTACAGAATAATCATATATAATATAATATAGCAAACAAATTATATGTTTCGAGCATTTGACCTGATTTGTTTTCGCTTGCTGAGCCTAAAACCTTAATGCAAAGAAAATAATAAGATTTAAGTACTATGAAAAATACAGTTAACAGACTATCCAAACCACAGGTTCGTATTACCCTCATCTATATGGTAGTCGCATCTCTATGGATCCTGCTTTCCGACAGGCTACTATACGTATCATTTGGTTTAGACCAAAGTCTGACTCCGGCACTCAGCATGTTCAAGGGACTGGCATTTGTTTGTACAACTGGTGCCATACTGTATGTCACTTTGACCAGGGAGTTCCAACGTCGTCATCAAGCTGAGTCAGAACTGAAGGCAGAGATTTCGAAGGTCAAACGCTATCAAGCCACATTGGAACGGTCAGAAAAGCGCCATCGTTTGAATTCTATTGTCCTTTCTAGTATTGAGGACGCTGTGATTACTGCCGATCTTGAGTACAACATAATGAGCTGGAATGACGGAGCACAGTCACTATATGGATGGCAAGAAGATGAAGTGATCGGCAAGCATGTAGAGGCAGTCTTGCTCAATGAGTACGTTGGTGCGAACCGGGAAGCTGTCATAGCAGAGTTTATTCATGAGGGAGCATGGCGTGGCGAGGTAAACCAGACACGAAAAGATGGGACGAAGTGCTATGTTCTGGCAACCGTCAATCGAATTCTTGATGATGATGGAACTTCCGTTGGAATAGTTGCAGTGAACCGTGACATCACGGATCGTAAATTGGCTGAAGATGCATTACGTGAAAGTGAAGACTTCTTACAAGCCATTTTTGACCACAGTCTAAACGCAATCGTGGTCGCAGACGATAACGGCAATTATATCTCGGTGAACCAGGCTACTGCTGATTTGTTTGGTTATCCTGTAGATGAGCTTCTTAACATGAATGCAGGTGATCTACGTACACCTGAGGAATCCAGTCTTGACGAACGTTATCAGCATTTTATGGTAGCTGGTCGGGAGATAGGTGAGTTCCACTTCATTCGCCCGGACGGAGAAACCAGGATCGCAACATATCATGCAGTTCGAATTGAGGACGATTTTAACCTTAGCATACTTTCTGATATTACCGCACGCAAAGAAATGGAGAAGGAACTGGCCCACAGTGAATCCAGACACCAGAGACTGTATGAGCAATATCGTGAGCTAACACAGCAGGTTGTAAAGTTACAGGAACAGGAACGGCGTCGGATCGCGCACGAACTGCACGATGATCTGGGCCAATCACTGACTGCTATGCGGATTCACCTAAGCATATTGCGTGACACCTACACAGCAGATACGGCACTGCAAGAAGATGTGGATGGTGTCATTGCGCTGACGCAAGCTACGACTGAGAAAATACGCACCTTGTCGTACCAGTTGCGTCCGCCGCTGCTGGATACATTAGGATTAAACGCAGCGTTACAGACTCTGTGCGAGAATTTTGCCGATCATACCGCCTTAGACATCAATTATGAGGGCGAGGCAATAGCAGGGCTGTCAGATATTGCGACGATCAGTCTCTATCGTATCGTGCAAGAGAGCCTCAATAATGTTGGGAAACATGCAAACGCTACCAGCATTGCGGTAACACTTTCGGTATCGGAAGAATACATCACATTGAAGATTAGTGATGATGGTCAGGGCTTTAACAGTGACCAGGCAGCGCAAGGTGACAAGCGCGGTGGTCTGGGGATAGTGAGCATGCGTGATCGCGCTGAGATGTTGAAAGGCCGTTTGGATGTCGAGTCTACGCTGAACACAGGTACATCCATCACCGTAACAATACCGAAGGAATAAGCTCATGATTACAGTTCTAATTGCAGACGATCATAACCTGGTGCGTGCTGGTATTCGTGCGTTGCTCGAAAAATTGGACGATATGGACGTTATCGCTGAAGCAGAAGATGGGCTGGTAGCCGTCGAACAGGCTGAGCAATTACAGCCTGACATCGTAATTATGGATTTCAGTATGCCACGCTTGAACGGCCATGAAGCGTTGGCCCGCATTCGACATGTGGGGATTAACTGCAAAGTCATCATACTCTCCATGCATTCGGACAACACGATTGTACGACATTCTCTAGAAACCGGCGCACAAGGCTACTTGCTCAAGAGTGCACTTGAAGACGAACTTGCACTGGCAATTCGGAAGGTCATGGCGGGCGAAATCTACCTGTGTGCTGATATAACAACCGGCGTTATCGATGACTACCTTGAAATGGCTGACCAACTCGCTGAACCAAACCCGATTGAGATACTGACTGCAAGGGAACGACAATTACTTCAGTTGATTGCCGAAGGCCGCACTAACCGAGAAGCCGCCAACATCATGCATATTGGCGAACGCACCGTCGAAAAGCACCGCTCAAATCTGATGGAAAAGCTCGACATTCACGACGT
>CAKZMO010000104.1 GCA_937128595.1 uncultured cyanobacterium
TAGGGCTCTGGCAGCGGTTGTTGCTGCGAAAACGGATCTAATGTTTTGGGAAGTTCGCAAAGCGAGAACCCCAGAGCTAAATCTAAAATCAGCGCGTCGTTAGTGCGGCCTGCAATGAAGGTGGCGATCGCATCGGGGCTAGCCCAAAATGTCCATCCGTAAGACGGGTGATGGTTCGCATCTTCACTCCACAAGCGCAGCAAGGAGAGACAAAGCGCTTCCAGCGATGCCGTTTTTAGTCTGGGCTGGTGGTCGTTAGACCAAAACCAGGTTTTTTTCTTAGGGTTGTATCGAGCAGAAGTTAAGAGTTTGCGGAGAGAGTCACCATTGTTAGAATCCCGGTTTGCCAGGATTGTACTCGCCAGGGCAGCTGCAAGCTCCACTTCTAACGTGTTGGGTGATTCTTGATGAACGGCCTCAACCCACTGTTCACTCAGTTTGGGAACAGGCGGAATTGACTTGGGTTGAATTCGACTGTGTAACTGTTCCAGTTGCCCCAACAACCGAATGACTTGGGTTGCTTCTGAATTGCCTTGCTGTAGTCGATAGAGCGACTTTTGAATCGCGGTGAGCAGATTGTATTGAGCTTGAGATTCACGGGGCAGGTTTTCGGGTCTTGCTCGCAAGCGCCAGGCTCTGAGTTCTGCGCCAAAATCCTTTTCGCCGGGAACCGCTAACCCCACATGGATGAGGTATTTCCCCTGTCCTTTGCGCGTCCATAACCCAAACCGAGAATACCGAGATAGCCCACGATACTCATCAACTTGAGTCATGGCGTCAAGCATATCAACGGTATCGACAATCTGATGCTTGAGCCGAAACGACAAGTCATCCCTCGCCATGTCCTGGAATTCCTCCCAATCCATCAGCTCGTCCCACAAGGGCAGCCAGACTTCATAAGCACGTCCGGTGCGATCGCTCGTGTTGGCACTCCCCGAATTCACTTCCAACAACAATGGATATGCCGCTAGGGTATATTCCTGTTCATCTTCGTTTTCCACTTCATTTCGAGGTATGGCCTTGCCTGTGAAGGTTGCAGATCCTTCTAGATAGAGAATCAAATCAATCGGATTGGCGAGCTGAGACGAACGGCCACCATTGTCTAAATAGTCAGCTTGCGATGAGCCTGATGGAGCCAAATCATCAAAGTAGTCAGCAGCTGGATAGGTATGACCCAGTAGACCCTGAAGCATGAGGGTTTGTGGGACGGGTTCTCCGAGTACAGAAGCTCGGATGTAGGCTTCTGTTGCTGCGGCTGGCTCTCCCGTTTCTAGATCCCAAAGCTGACTGCAAACGTCGTAATAGACAGTGCAAAAGTCAGTTGTGCCAACATTGCCCCCGGTACCTAATAGGTCATTGCAGCGAAACTTTGCCCCCTTCTTGGTTTCAGTCACTAGGCCAACGGCATTAATCCACTGTTGCCAGTAGGTGTTTTGGATTCGGCTTGGCAATTCAGCCATCAAGGTCAATTTCTTCTGAGCTGATGTTTGTCCTTGGATGTCTACGGACTGCATGGCTTGATGTAACTCTTGATATCCCTCTCGCATCAGGGCATATCGTTCAGATGATGAAGACAGCACTGCATCTAACCCCGGTGCCTTGTTGAATAGGCTGTAACTATTCCAAGGACTCACGAAGGGCTTGGGCTGATAGTGGTGCAAAATGTCCTGCACCAGGTTTTCAACCGAGTCAATCTCTAGATAAAAACAGTCGTTGTGCCAGTAACCTGAAGCCCCCGACAATTTCAAGAGCCCGACGGCTTTGAGCCAGGCGATCGCGATTGTGGGTGACAAATGGGGGAAGACAACAGCGCTAGTGGTTGCAGTTGCGATCATGACTTGCTTCCTCTTCTCGGGTTTTGGATGCTTGAACGTCTGCGTTACGAATCAGGGCTTCGAGGTAGATTAGTTTGAAAGGGCCATATTGCCTGAGCAGTGTTTTGACTTGCTTATCCCAGGTGGCAGCTTTACCCGAAAAGGACAGCTTGACCGATGGAAGCGTTTCAACTCCATTAATCTCGAAAGAGGGTAAATTCGTGCCCAGCTCAACCCCACGCAGCACTTTTGGGTTAAATCGTTCCTTGGGATTGGTCGGCCACAAGCTATCGCGCACCTTGCCGTGATGTGCAGCGATTAGATATTGAGATAGGAAAGATGTCCCTTGCGATGCTGCTGCAAAAGCGCTCGCTAGCTCGTGGCGATAGCCCTTCATCTCACGGGGTGTACCGTATTCCTTAGATTTTGCTAATAGTTCGTCCTCTGCATTGGCGTAGGTTTGCCAAACTGGGTGGGCTTTTCCCCAGTCATGCCACCGGGCACAGCGAAGGAGTTCATCAATCAGCTCATCAGATAATCCCAAGCGCTGCAAATGAGGGATAAACTGACGCAGCGCATCTTCCGTATCTTTGAGGTGAACACCCAGTTCTAGATTGAAGGCAAATGGTGGATCGTTATACTCTGGCTCTACCTCTAGGCTGTAAGGGATAGGTTTGTCATTGGCATTACCAGTCCATCCCCGCTGATGGGAATAGCCGCCCGCATCAATAGGTAACCAGGCCACATCGCCTTTTGCAGGCTCCTTTTGCTCCCAGACATCATCTCCCCAGACCCAACACGCAACATTGTTCGTCTGGCAAAACTGCTTGAACTCGCCTTCAGGTACGGGGCAGAGAAATCTTTGATGGGGTAAACGCTTGGGTCGCTCTACAGACCACACCACCGACACGGTAAAGTTGTGAGCATCGCGAACATATTTAGAGATTTCATGATAGTTGTCGCGGGTTTTGTAGTGGGTGCGAAAGAAGGTTTCGACCTCCTTCTTCCCCAGTGGATAACGAGGGAGATCTAAATCAGGCAGCGGCATTTGAGCGAGCTGATGTAGGCTCGCATCGGTCACCCCTAAGAGGCGATCGCGCGTTGCTTCACACTCCTCTTGCTTGTACGGCAGAGCTTGCCAATCTTGCTGATAGTCCAACCAGTAAATCTGTACCTGATTGTCGGTGCGTGTGCGGCCACATCGACCACAACGCTGTACGAAGGATGACCACGGGCACAGTTCAGTGATGAGTAGATCTGCATCGAGATCCACACCTGCTTCAACAACTTGGGTTGCAATCAGCAGTCCTTGATATCCTTTGAGCCGATCCTGTAATTTTTCTCTGTCAATGCCTAAAAAGCGACTGTGAATGACTAAGTGATTGAGATCTGCTAACTGTTCTCCCAACTCCCTTGCCCGCTTGACCTGCTTCATCACCACTAGAGATAGATAGCCGGGTTGATGCTGTTGTCTAACCAGCTTGGCGATCGCATCTGGACTATCTACCTCTGCTCGATTCACGGGTTTTGGGCGCTCCACTTTTGACCCAAGGATTGGGTGTGCCAAGTCATCAGCATCTAGTTCAAACTGGGCGATCGCCAGATCCTTGAGCGGAGTTTCATCGAAGGTGGCAGACATCAGACAAAGCTGAGTGCTGCCGAATGTGCCTAAGTCGAGCCACTGTCGATAGAGCTGAACTAGCGTGTTATACCCAACCCCCGTGAGCTGAATCTCATCCAATATCCACCGACAATCATTGGTCAGCGCCGCACAGTGGAGAGGCTTCTGCCCCCACGAAACCCCAAAGCCTCGATTCAGTGCCCGCGACAACAATTGATCCTGCGTCCCAATGAGAATACAGGGCTGAGTTAAATCCTGTTCAAAGCCGCTCTCAATCTTGCCGCCTTTCAGGCAGTAGACCTTAATAACAGATAATCCTGATCTTTCAACAACGTCGAGAGTATTGCTATAGACCTGATCCACAAGAGAGCGAGTGGGCAGTGCGTACGCGAGTCGAGTCGTTGTAGGGTTGCCCGTTTCGTAGGAGTAGAGCCAAGGTATGACGGCTCCAGCCTCTTTTCCTGCTCCAGTAGGAGCATTTACGAGCGCGACATTAGAACCATCCCAGCGCGAGAAGCGTTCTTGCCACGGATAGGGAGAAAAGCCCGTCAAACTTGTGAAGAAGTCTGAGTATTTCAAGTTCTTTACATGTTTTTAAGTCTTTTTTTTAAGTCTTTCAATTACGACATTGACAATATCCGCCAATATAATACCTCTGAACTTAAAACGTCCAGAGGTGCGGGTAGTGACTCAGTCCCAGGCGAACTAGGAGTGACATCGAACAGCCTTTGTCAAATAAGGCTTTCTATTACCTTTCAATTCAGTCTCCTTGCGATTCAGCTCTCGCATGGCAAGCATGTAAAGATTTGAAGCCATTGAAATTTGCTAGGAGAATATTACATGAATAGCATCTTTTGCCTCAGTTACATACGCACTAAGCATCTAAGAGCTGCGCTACTCGCCCCTCTCACTTCGGCACATCCACCCCAGCCATAGATAGCGTCCGACGAATCACACCCGCACGTTGTTCTAGATTGGCGATACGGGCTACGCCCAGGCAAGCCAACGCCCCTCCCAAACCATACATCTGGTCATCTGGCTGTCTGGTCATCTGGTAAACCAAACTTCTGGCTCAACGCCTCAACCATCACATCCGTCATCGTGACATCCTGAATCTTTGC
>CAKZMO010000105.1 GCA_937128595.1 uncultured cyanobacterium
GTCGCATCATCTTGAAGACGATTGAGATTGCAGAATGGGGCGATCCAACCGCAGCCATACCGACCTATCACCCGATTCTGATTGGGCTAGTGACGTCTACCGGCTGTTCCATGCCCGCCCCTGTCCGTTACGCAGATCTCGCTGAACCCTGCATTCTTGCGTTCAAATAGTGGCAAATTGTGGAACAGATGGAAAAGTGGTGAGGCAAAACGTCTGGCGATTTTTGCGTAATGGATAGCATGTCCAACGTCCGCATGGTTCCTAGATCAGTGTCTGATCTGCTCACCGTAGAGAGCGCTGACTTGTGGGCAGTCCTGTCGCAGTTAGCCAAAAGCATCCACAGCTTTGACTCCTCTCCAAATTGAATGGCGGCGTACTTCATTGGTCTGATTGATAGTGTTTTGATAAAAACCGTTTTACCGTTCCAACGCAATGCTTAACAAACGTCGCATGGAGGCAGTGGACAACTCACAGGAACAGCAATCGGACACAGTATCAGCCTCTCTACAGCTTCTGCTGTTTGTAGATAAGCGTCCCTATTCAGCGGAAAAAATCCGACAAGTTCGCAGCAAACTCAAGGATCTCTCCTCTGATTATCCGGTTGACTTGCAGGTGATTGACGTTAGCGAACAGCCTCATCTTGCAGAACATTTCAAACTGGTTGCCACGCCCACTCTCGTCAAACTTCATCCAGAACCCCGACAAACCTTAGCGGGCAGTGATATTGCTGGTCAATTGGTCAGTTGGTGGGAACGATGGCAGCGATCGCTTGAAAATTTTGAACAGGAACAGTCAACGATTGCCGTTCCCCAAGTTGCCCAAACAATCAATCCGAATGACGAGCCTTCCGATTCATCAAGCGCGATCGCATCGGTAGCCTACTCCGCCGAGTTAATCCAGCTTTCCGATGAAATTTTCCAACTCCGTCAGGAAAGGGAAGATTTGGAAGAACAGGTTCGCTTCAAAGATCGGTTGATTGCGATGCTAGCCCATGATTTACGCAATCCCATCACAGCCGTCTCGATCGCCCTCGAAACGCTAGAGCTTGGCATTAACGAAACAAATGCCGATCCCGTTGATGCCAACATAAAATCACGGTTTACCCCTGAACTGATGGCACAACTGCTGAAACATGCCCGAGTTCAAACGAAAGCGGTGGATCGCATGATCACCGATGTGCTGCAAGTGGCGCGAGGCTCTGGCGGCGGGTTTGACATCCAACCCCAACAGCTAGACCTGGGTGCATTGTGTAGCGATGTGCTGAGCCGACTCGACTCGCAATTTCAGCACAAATCTCAAGCCATTGACGCCGATATTCCGTCTGACCTACCGCCTGTGTACGCCGATCCAGAACGAATTGAGCAAGTATTGGTGAACCTGCTGGACAATGCCATTAAGTACACCCCCCTCGACGGACGCATCCGGCTCACCATCCTGCATCGCACGACTCAAAAAGTGCAAGTCAGCATTTGTGATGATGGCCCAGGTATTCCAGAAGACAATCGCGATCGCATTTTTGAGGATCGGTTTCGGCTGGAGCGCGATGAAAGCAAGGATGGCTATGGCATTGGGCTATCGTTATGCCAACGGATCATTCGTGCCCATTACGGGCAAATCTGGGTTGATTCGGTGATGGGTAAAGGCAGTTGTTTCCATTTCACGCTGCCAGTGTATCGGTCTTAGAATCGCGCCCCGCTGAAGATTCAAGGTGATGCCAACCGTTTGACGAAGCATTCATGCACAATAAAGCGACCCTGCGGCGATCGCTCCTCAAGGATCGCAAAGCTATCCCTGCCGATCGCTGGCAACGGGCATCCGAGCAACTCAGCTATCAATTAGCCCAAACCGCCATCATCCAAACTGCCCAGACGATTCTGGCCTACTTCAGCATTCGGCAAG
>CAKZMO010000106.1 GCA_937128595.1 uncultured cyanobacterium
GGTGCGCGGCTTCTCCATCAATATCTGTCCTAATCTATCTGCGCATTGCTATATCACGGGACTTTGAGAGCATTTTTACCTTTGTGAGAAAGCAAGGGAGAGATGAAGCAATATGACGACTTCTCACCCCCCTCTTAGCAAACTCAAGAGTTTTGCGGTAGCGGAGGCAGCACAAACGCGGTCGCTTTCCGAATCGGAGCGGGGCGATCGCGATAGGGCACTCTGCCATCAGCACTGTCTGTATATTGCTGACAAAACTCGGATAAGTCTGCCGCAGACTCCGTTGGAGACACGCCACTGAGGACAAAAGTCAGCTTGTTGGGCGCAGCGACACTGACACTACAAGGTTGACTGCACCCAGCCATGCAGCGCAAGGGTTGGAGATTGACTGCATTTTGCAGATTGCGGCTGTCTAGTTCGTGCTGAAGTTGCTGAATCAGATGTTGCCCTCCAGACGTACCATTGCGGCTGCGTTCCTTTTCAGAAAAACCGCAGAGGGAACAGACAAAAAGAGTGGTTTGACTCACAGCACCACCCCTGAGAGGAAGGCAAATCCAACACCCGCCAAGGCAAACCCGGCAAATCTCAGATTCAATGCTCCAGCGTCACTGCCTGATCTCAACCGCTTCGCAATCCAATAAGCTCCCAGAGCGATCGCCATCTGAATCGACGCAAATCCAAGCAAATAGGCAACCAGCGGCCCCATTTCAGCCCCGAAGATAGCCTCGCCGTAGGCAAAGCCATGAAACAGTCCGGCGATCGCCGCCAGTGCTGTCACCAGCAAACCATTCGGCTGATTTTTGAGCGCAAGCAATATTCCAAACAACAGCACAGAAGCAGAAATCATGAATTCTGGGGCAGGCAGTTCAATGCTCATGAGATGAATGCCAGTCCCTGCCAAAGACGCAACAACAAACGCAATAGGAATTGTGAGACCTCGACCCATTGCCGCTGCTAGCAATCCTGCTGCGATCACAAAGGCCAAATGGTCTAAGCCAACCACAGGATGACCCAACCCGGACAAAAAGCCCTCAAACGCATTGCTCGGGGTTTCTCCACCAGACGGGTGGTGAGCCAAAGCAGCCATTGGACTAATGAGAAGAGTGGCGATCGCCAACAGAGCCGCTAATGTGACTCGTTGAGCCTGACCCAACGCACTAATCGCCTTGAAAGATCTCAAGGATTCGATATGATTCATCCGTACCTCGCAGACGAATAAAGAACAAGTTGGCTCTTGGCGGGCGTTCTGACTTAGTTGATTCTGGGTTTTAGAGTTTGAATCTTAGATCGAAACCTTGAATCAAAATTTCAAACTTTTTATCCACAATCAACTCACAGCTGCGGGACAGTGGCAGATTTTCACTGCGCTTTCCCCGTTTCCTCCAGTGACTAATTCTCACTGAAACCAATAGAGCAAGTGAATCATAGCACTCCTGATCTGGCCTAAATCATAGAGATTCGCTCTTGATGCTCTATATTTCTGCTAAAGCGACTGATGATGCTGGGCTCTGGCGTTTTTTGAACACCTCAAAGGTGTCATAAAGAAAACTTAAGCAGCCCCTAGCTAGAGCTATTTCTGAAATCTGCTGTAAGATAAATTTTGAGAATGATTATCATTTTACAGTTACCTTTTTGGCCAATGCTCCCACCCATGCAGCATTGACATCACACAGACATTCGTTGCATCGACATCAAGTCGTTATGAGCCAAGACTTATGAGCAAAGACAATTTTGCAGTGGTTCGAGATCAATCAGCTAGCAAATCAATGATACGTCCGTTGAAAAATCAATTCGCTCTTGCTATTTCGGCGATCGCCATCGGTCTAAGTAGCTGCACTTCAAGCTCGCCCCCGGCTGATGAGTCTGCTAACTCTAATTCAGCGACTGAGCCAACCGCTGAACCCAGCACAGACCTACAAATTGTCACGACGATTGTACCGATGACCCAGTTCACCAAAGCAGTGGCGGGCGATCGCGCTGAGGTGACCCAACTGTTGCCTGCTAATGTGGGGCCCCATGACTATCAGGCAAAACCGACCGATGCATTGGCGATCGCCAATGCAGATGTGTTGGTCAAGAATGGTTTGGAATTAGAGTCTTTTTTGGATGACTTGATTGCCAATGCAAGTAATCCTGATTTGACTGTGATTGATTCGAGTGAAGACATATTGACCCTCGCAACACAGGAAGGAGGCCACGCCCACGGAGAAGAAGGAGACACTCATGCCGATGGCGAAAATCATGGCCACGATCACAGTCATGGCGAAGATGAGCATCATGCTGAAGAAGAATCACATGCTGAGGCAGAGGCTCATGACCACGGTGAATTTGACCCACACATCTGGCTCGATCCCACACGTGCCGTCGAGCAGGTGGAAAACATTCGAGATGGGCTAATCGAGGCTGACCCTGAAGGGGAAGCAGACTACGTCGCCAACGCGGCTGCATATATCGAGCAGCTTCAAGCTTTGGATCAAGAAATTAACGAACAATTAACTCCTTACACCGGACAAACATTCATCGCATTTCATGACTTCGCATTTTACTTTGCCGATCGCTATGACTTGAAGGTCGAATATCTAGTTGACATTCCTGAAGAAAATCCTGCTCCCGATGATGTACGTCGCATCATCGAAACCGTACAAGAGGACAACATTAAGGCACTCTTAACAGAACCACAGGCAGGAGCCAAAGCCTTTGATGCACTGTCGAAAGATTTGGATGTTGAGGTGAGTGCTTTCGATCCTATGGAGACAGGAGAAACTGCCGCTACTGAGCCGGATTATTACTTCACCATTATGCGACAGAATGTAGACAGCCTTGAGGCTGCGCTGGGTAACCCACCCCAATCTGAGTAGTGACACTCTCGTCCTTGCTCTTTTTTAGCAACAATTTTTCTCAGAACAAGTTACTCTTTGATGAAATTTGTAGGGATGAACATTTCGAGTATGGAACATCTGGAATCATCAGGTGTTCGAAGCCTTAGTCACCGATGGTCGCATGAGATCAGGGCTGCCACACAAGATCGGAAAATGACCATGCACAGAACAATAGATACGGCTCAAGTTTCAGAGAGTCCAGTGCTGACTGTTAAAAATCTGACTGTTTATCGAGAAGCGCGTATCGCTGTTCAAAACGTCTCTTTCTCTTTAGCATCTGGTACGGATGTGGCGATCGTTGGCCCAAACGGAGCCGGGAAGAGCACATTAGTGCAGGCATTGCTCGGCATTTTGCCCCGACAATCTGGAGACATTTCGATCTTGGGTCAGCCCTTGAGTCACACCAGAAAATTGCCTCCCCATGTTCGACAACAGATTGCCTATCTTCCTCAAAACTTCCTAGTCGATCGACGAATTCCCATCACGGTTGAAGAAGTCGTAGGGTTGGGATGGGATCGGTTGGGGTTGCAACTGCCTTGGAGCGGAAAACGAGCCCGACGACAGGCTGTCAGGCAAGCTCTCAGTCAGGTTGAGGCTTGGCACCTGCGCCATCAGTTAATTAGTGGGCTTTCTGGCGGCGAGACAAAGCGAGTGCTGCTGGCCTACTGTCTGGTGCGACCTCGAAAATTGCTCATTCTAGACGAGGCTCCTGCGGGTCTAGATGTCCGCAGCGAGGGAGAGTTTTATCGTCTGTTAAATCAGTTCAAACAAGAGCAAGGTTGGGCTATTTTGCAAATTTCCCACGATCTCGATATGGTGCGCCGACAGTGCGATCGCGTCATTTGCCTCAATCACACCATCCGCTGTCAGGGCAGTCCAAACGACACCCTTTCTGAAGATAATCTCTCTAAAACCTACGGATTCGAGTTTGTTCGCTATCGTCATTCCTGCGAGAGAGGAAATGTATGACGATTCAGGCCGATTTGACTCGCGTCATTGAGCTATTTCAGTTTCCGTTTATGCAGCGAGCGCTCATGGGGGGTGTTTTAACCGGAGCAATGGGGGGATTGCTGGGCAGTTTTACCATCTTGAAACAGCTTTCTTTCTTTAGTGAAGCACTAGGAGATGCGGCCCTGCTCGGCATCAGTTTGGGGCTGCTGCTAGGGCTAAATTCATCAATAATTTTGTTGCCTTTTGCCATCTTGTTTGCCCTCATGTTTTCTTATTTGTTAGAGCATACAAAGCTGTGGACTGATGCCTTACTCAATATTTTATGTTCTTCATCCCTAGCCCTAGCGATTATCATCTTAAGCTTTATTGGCGAATACAAAGGCAGCATTGATAGCTTGTTATTCGGCGATATTTTAGCAGTTCAAACACCCGATTTAATTTTCAATGCGCTTTTACTTGTAGGGTGTGTTGTGTTTTTAGGGTTGACGCTACGAACCCAGATGATGTTGACCTTGCACGAACCGATGGCGATCGCCCGTGGAATTTCTGTTTCAGCTCACCGCACGGCTTTCATTGTCTTATTAGCACTGGTTGTAGGTGTCTCAATCAAAGCGATTGGTGTGCTGTTAGTCAGTGCCTTTGTCGTCATTCCAGCCTGTGCGGCACGACTACTCAGCAGAAACTTTACGACCCATATGCTATTTTCAGCTGGAATCGGTGCTTTAAGTGCTGTCATCGGCATTGTCTTTTCAGCCTGGTTCAATCTGCCCTCTGGCCCCAGCATTGTGGTGATGCAACTCGCTGTTTTCTTGATCGCGATGCTTTGCCCAAGAGCGCAAGGAATTTTGGAGTAACACTTAGAATAGAAAAATGATTGGAAAGGCATATTCTAATTAATTTAATGTGATTAATGTGGCGAATGCCGAGAACCTTGGTCTGAGCTATGAGCACAAGCATTAATGTGGTGGGATTACTGTTAGTTGTTTGTTTAGCACTGGTACATGTTTTTATCGGTAAGACCCAGTGGCTCAGTCGCATTTCGCCTTATCGCTGGGTGTCTGTTGCTGGTGGCGTTTCCATCGCATATATTTTTTTAGATATTTTTCCCGAATTAGGGCGTGCTCAGACAGAAGTCGAACATATCAACAGCTTTTGGATCAACTACTTCGAACACCATGTCTATCTGCTGGCCTTGGCCGGACTCACCATATTCTATGGACTCGAACAGTTGGCAATGCGATCGCGAGCTCACCACCATAAAACCGAAGGCGAAGACCGCACACAGCCTGCCGTATTTTGGCTTCATATTGCTTCGTTTTCTCTCTACAACGCTATTTTGGGATACTTGTTGAGAGAGACTGAAAGCCACGGGTGGGTAGCTGCTCTACTTCTATTTGTGGCTTTAGCGCTGCACTTTGTCGTCAACGATATTAGTCTGAGAGAACATCACAAGCACCTCTACGATCGCATAGGCCGTTGGATTTTAGCGGGAGCGATTGTATTAGGCTGGGTACTTGACCAGGCAATCCGTATTGATGCAGCAGCAATCTCTGCAATCTGGGCGTTGATCGCAGGGGCGCTCATTCTTAATGTTCTAAAAGAAGAATTGCCGTCAGAACGGGAGAGCAACTTCAGATTTTTTGTTGCCGGAGCAGCGATTTACTCCGTTATTTTGCTAGCCGCTTAGTTAAATTTGGGAGCATCCCACATTTGCAGCTTTATCAATGTTTGTAGTGTGGGCATCTTGTCCGCTTTGGCAACGTCTCTCCATCAGGAGAAACGGGACGCTCACACTGCACAAAAAAACTGGGATGTACCCTTAAGCTTATCTCCATCTATTTCACATTCATTCATCACATCCCCTGATAAAGCTGCTTTAGTTACAGTTTGTGTTCTGTCTAAAAATGGTTCGTTGATAGAGATTAAACCGTGAATAATAAATTCATCATCAGACTCATCCTTAATTCACCTGCTTTCCTATCCTTCAACATGAACCTTTTACTCAGACGACCTTCATTCAATCTTTTGGCGATCGCCCTCTCTGTGGCGATTGCAGGCTGTGGCGAAAGCTCAGTGACAGAGACTGACTCGAACCTCACCGATGCTTCTGACTCAGGAGCGATGGCCGAATTAGAACCAGATGACGCTTCAGAAAGCCAAGCATCCGAGCCAGATTCTGCTGGTGCGGTTCCTGTTGATTCCAATACGACTTCAGAAGTTGCGTCCGAGATTGCTGAATCCTATCCAAACATTGGTGTGTTGACTTCTGCTCAATCTGGTGATTTGAAGTGTTATACGACAGTGCGTGATCCCCAAGGTCAAGTGTTTGACTTGGGAGCGACTTTCGAAATCTGCGATCGCCAAGCGTCTTTACTCGACCAAACGGTTCGCCTGGTCTATAGCGAAGAATCAGTCGCAGACTGCCAAAGCGCTGAACCCTGTGGGCGATCGCGCCAAGAAACTCTGATTTCTGATGCGGTGATCTTAGGAGACGACTGGGATACCTATAGCAATGGTCAATGGACGGTGACGGTAGGCCGTCTCGGCAGTTGGGATGGCACAAACAATACTGGAAACTTGACTTACTACGGCTGCGATCGCGACGGCAACTGCCTGTCTCTTGCCGACGGATTCCTAGTTTGTCGCAACGGAGTCTGCAATATGTCTTGGGAAAATGGCGACTACGCCTACACCCTCTCATCAGAACTGACAGAGAACGGAGATGGGGACACCTCGCTTTTGGTGTGGCAAGGTGAAACAGAAATTCTTCGGGCGGAAAATATGGAGGTTATTGACTCTAGCGAGTATTGAGCAACGAGGGCTTTCCATCAAGACTCAAAAATCTTAGTGGGTAATCCGTCGAGACTTGTAACGTTTTTCGCAGCCCAGTAGTCCGTGATGCCCGTATCTCCTTTTTTCTCAGCCCATTGATTCAGCGTGTGGCGATCGCCCTTGTACTCAAAATTGGGCACGCTGAACCCACAAGAGGTTTGAACCAGATGAATGTGAATTTTGAAATATTGTCGAGCACCAGCCGAGGCTGGAATGATAGAAGTACAATGCTGCCATTCTGGATCACGAGGATAAATTAGAGTCGCGGTTCCATAGACTCTCAAAATTTCGGGAGGCCCTTCAAAAGCACACCACATCAGCGTTATGCGATTCGTATTGAGAACGTGAGCTGCCGTTTCGTTGCCGCTACCAGTCAGATTCAGCCACAAAATTTCATTTGCGTTGATGACCCGAAGCGTGCCTTGGCCTTTCGGCGACACGTTCACACGACCATCTTCAGCAGCTGTGCCCACGAAGAAAATTTTCTGACTTTCAATGAACTGATGATGTTCGGGAGTCAATGCATCGAAGCGCTTCGCCATAGAAATTCTTCACTCTGTAGTGATCATGTCGTTTAAATTGCCTGTTGGGCTTAGATTTGAGCTGAGAACCCAGGCATCAAAGATTTTATTCCTGCCTAACATCCTAGCTGAGCACGTACAACCACAGATGATGGTGCAGATAATCATAATGTTAAAAATATCGAAATAGTTTCGGTGCCTGGTTTTGTAGTGGCAGCAATCGGGAATCCAAGCCTAGACATCACCCGACTTATTCTTCAGACTCAGCACTTTGAGCAAGAGTTACGGAAGACTCATCGGAAGCTTCTGATGTATGTTCTAATGCAGGCACCTTTTCTTCGGTTAGCTCCAAAATTCGATCGAATTGGAAGTTGTAGATCAGCTCCTTGAGTCCTTTCGCGAGAGCTTCATGCTCTTGAGGAATAAGCTGTACTAGCTCCAACGCCTTGCGATCGCAACACCGAACCGCAGCCTGTTGTAAAGCTTCGATCCAAGTCTCCGACATCACTTTAATTTGAGCAGATTCAGTTTTTAGCGAAGTGGATGGTTGTCGTTGGGCAATCGATGCAGATTTGTCATCGAAATACAGTTCGACATCAAGGTACTTGTGCATCAGGGTGAGCAGATCCTTCTCCTGAAAGGGTTTGAAGAGAACATCATCGCAGCCCGCCGCGAGAATAGCGGCTTTGTTTTCCTGAAATGCTGTGGCAGTCAGCGCAATGATGGGGATTTGAGGTAGATTCTGCTCGGCTTCAGCTTTTCGAATACGGCGAGTTGCTTCATAACCATCCATGACGGGCATTTGCATATCCATCCAGATCAGGTGAGGCTGCCACTCCTCCCACAACTGTAAGGCTTCTGCTCCATTCAGTGCTGTGCGGCACTCTATTCCCGCTGATTCCAGCAGAGTCTGTAGCAACAGTTTGTTAACAGCATTGTCTTCTGCAATTAAAACGCGATGGTCAGACTTTTGAAGAATAAGCTGCGTCGCATTGGGGCTAAAAAATGAGATCGAACCTGCTTTGAGCTGGTTCACTCGTTCGACATGAATGGTAAACGACATGCGTGTCCCTTGTCCTAGTGTACTTTCAGCCTCAATGTCACCTCCCATCAGCATCACATATTGGCGGCTCAGCGCGAGACCTAAGCCACTTCCTTGTCCAGAGCGAATGCCAGATTCAGTTTGTCGAAAGGGCTGAAACAGTACCGACAACTCTTCTGGAGAGATGCCCACGCCTGAATCTTCTACAACAAAGCTCAACGCTGCAGCTTGAACATTCTGAGTCGGAATGAGAGAAACCGTCAGTTTGACGTACCCCGATTGGGTAAATTTAATGCTGTTACCCAGCAAATTAAGGAGGATCTGACGCAATTTTCCCTGGTCGGTTTTCACACGAGCCGGAATATCAGGATCTGGGTTGATTTGAAGTTCGAATTCTCGTTTCTGGGCTTTCAACTGCAACAAGGTTTGTAGTTCGTGCAGCATGGAAGACAAATCGAATTCCTCAACATGCAACTCCATTTGTCCTGCTTCAATCTTGGACATATCCAAGACATTGTTGATCAGACCCAGCAAGTGCTCACCGCTGTTGTTGATGATATCGATGTAGGTTTGATGCTGGTTTGATAGAGCTGGATCACGATGCATCAGCTGGGTAAAGCCGAGAATCGCGTTTAACGGAGTCCGCAGCTCGTGACTCATGCTCGCGAGAAAATCACTCTTGGCACGATTTGCACTCTCAGCAGTTTGTTTCGCTTGTTGAAGTGATGTTGCTTGCTGCTGAGTGCGCTGAAATAGTTCTGCTTGGCGAATGGCAACTCCCAGCTGATCACCAATTCGCACGACCATTTTGATCTCTTCACTCTGCCAATGGCGGGGCGCAGAGTTCTGATAGCAGATCATTAAACCCCACAGATCTTGTCCGCAGTGGATAGGAACCGTCACATAGGCTCGTGCCTGAATCGCTTCAAGCAACTCGATGTAGCAGTCGCTGAAGTCACGAGTATAAATATCGTCAACAACCAAACAGGAGGTGTACTCTTTGTCAGCGCCACCTTGGGTTTCCTGAAAGTGCGTGTCTTCTACCCGAGTCGATTCATCTGCAATTAGACGAACGGTACAGCGCTCGTCTTGAACTAAATCGGCATTCCAGGAATTGTCCGAATTTTCTGACGCTTGACCAGAGCCATCATCTAGCAGCGCTCGCCAATCGCCAACTAACGATTCTGCAATGACATCTCCACTCCAATCAGAATTAAAGCGATAGACGATAGCGCGATCGCAGCCAATAGCTTCCCGAACGTCTTGAGCCGTAGAGTGAAAAATCGTCTCTAACTCAAGACTTTGCCGCATCCGCTGAATGACTTGAGCTGTGGTGCGTTCTCGATAAGTCGCTAGAGCGAGTTGAGAGTTTGCTTGACTAAGCTGCTGGGTGCGGTCTGTAACGCGCTCCTCCAGCTCGACATAGGCATCACGAAGGGCAGTCTCTGCCCGCTGTCGTCGCAGTTCGGCAGAGGCTTTAGTGGCAAACAACGTCATGATTGCTTCAACTTCTTGCGGATTAGCTAAAGGTTCGCTATGAACCACGCACATGCTCCCAATTGCTTTGCCGTCGGTATCTAAGAGAGGAACCCCTAAATAAGCCTCGATATGACCCAGACCAGCAATGGCTTCTACATCCGGAAACAAAGCCTGGAGATCTCCGGAACAATATTTGGCTTTGCCTTCTCGAATCACAGTTTCACAAAGTACAGTATCGAGAGGATAAGAACCTCCTTGAATGCATTGCCCATGACCACAAACGGCGAGACTAGAGTATAAATTAGATTCCGGCCCAGTCCATTCAGAGATCATGGCGTAATCGACCCGCACGGCTTTGGCAAGCTGAGTCGATAGGACAGAAAAAAGCGCTTCTCCAGTGTTGTCTGCCGTCGCCTCTAATAGACTTTGGAGCGTTTCTTGAGCGTGGGTTCGAGCAGCAACTTCTTCCTGTAGCTGTTGGTTCAGTTCTTCTAACTCTTGGGGCGATCGCAACGACAAAAATTTGGGAAACCAGTCAATCAGTCGAATCGCCGTCCAACACGACACAAGCGCCGTCAGAGCCCGCTCGAATCCTGCGACCCAATAGTTGGGGAACCACAACGTCCAAACATCGAGCAAATGTCCAACACCACAAGACGCAATGAAGGCTCCAAACAAGAGAAAAACTTCAGTGAACGGGGTATCGTTCCGCTTGCGGGCAAAGTAAACAAGCATCGCCGGAATGGAAAAATAGGCGATCGCAATCAGAACATCGCTGACTACATGCAGACCAACAAGCGGCGTCTGCCAAAGATAACAATGGCCATGAGGGACATAGCGCAGCTCAGGAGAGAAAATAGACTGATACCAACTGTTCATTCTTTAAGAAAACTTAACTGATCAACATCGGATTTGAAATCTGAGTCGGTCAACTGATCATGTTTGCACTGTCTTATTGCGAAGCCAATTGTTGCAAAACCAATATTCTCGCACAGAAATATAAAGGCTTGCTTTGCTCGAACTGCATGTCGAATCCAAAAACGCTCTTGAGGCGGGGCTGATCTCAAGCTTGGTCTTTTATTGCTATCATTCCCACTCAGAGTCTATAGGGCTACGATCCTAACGTTAATTCACGTTAATTCTCAATATCAACTCTAAAGTTTTTGGTATTGCGGCTCAGTACGACGATTTCAATGTGAATGCACTAAATTGAGAGCACGAGATTAAACCGATGGATGGCTAGCCATCTATGGTTGAGACCTGTTTTTCTACTTGATGAAGTAGCACTGATCTGAGACAGAACAGCGATCGCCCCTTATTTATAGATTGAACGCAATGTGTCAAATAGCAAGATAAATTCTGCAAAATTACAGTAAATTCACTAAAAATTAAGTTTTTCCGTCGAGACCGTTGCTCCACGGCCTTGGTCAAACTGGACATGAGCAATCACGATATGCACTCATTTCGGAAAAAGTGTCTTATAAAATCGGAAAAAGAATCTTAAAAAAGGCTTCAATGTCTGGCAATCAATTATTTTTTATCAAAATTTTTAGGGATTCAGGCTCTACCTAACGGATTATTCTTTGCAAAATTCCAGGTAATTGCCCGTTCCTGGATCATCTTGATAAAACTATCTTTGCCATCCAAATATGCTTCCATATCATCCGAGTCAATCTGTGAAATGAGCGATCGCTTCAGCTCGCTATATTGTTGCCCCACATCGGGATAAGCCTTGACATAGTCACGAAATGCTAAATGTCGGGTCACATCTGAACTTCCAACCTGAAAAATGTGCACATGATGAGTACGTTTCCCCTGAGCGTTTTCTTTGCGAAAATAGCGACGCCCCAGAATTCCGTACTCGCCCATCACCTGATAGCCAAGAGTCACCATGGCACTATTGCACTGATCTACCTGACTGAGGTCATCAGCCTCGACCAAAATATCAACGATGGGTTTGGCATAAATATCGGGAATAGATGTACTGCCAATATGATGGATCTGGGCGACCCTGCCTGCTAGCGCGGCTCTAAGCTGCTGAGCCTCTAATTCAAACGCATTTTTCCACATCGGATTGTGAGGCACGATTTCGATTTTCATTTGACCGTCGAATAAAGTTTGAAATGAGTCTTTAAGATCGTGCTGTCTTGTTCTGTTGATTTATCATCAGGCTTTTAGCGTCTCTTGTTGCCCCACGGATAGCGTCCAAAGCAACTCGAAGATGTGGACATATTAAGGGTTGCCACGTTCCAAGTAACCCATCATAGAATGAAGAATGATGCTACCTTGCAGCACGAAAGATGAATGCAAAAGCTCCCTCTCAAGAAGCTGATCGGCTCGAAGCGCTGAGACAATATAGAATTCTCGATACTCCCGCTGAACAGTCATACGACGACATTACGGCGATCGCCGCTTTTATCTGCGACGTTCCCATTGCCCTCATCTGTCTAGTTGATGCGAAGCGTCAGTGGTTCAAATCAAAAATTGGACTTGATATTAGCGAAACGGAACGAGATATTTCGTTTTGTACCCACGCGATTTTAGATAGCCGGATCATGATCATCCATGATGCCCAGCGCGACGAGCGGTTTGTCAACAATCCTTTGGTGACCCGTGTCAAGGGAATCCGATTTTATGCTGGTGTGCCGTTGGTCACACCTGATGGACATTCCATCGGAACGCTTTGTGTCGTCGATTATCAACCACGAGAACTGACCGAAAAACAGATCGAAATGCTCAATGCTCTATCGCGCCAGGTCGTCATGCAGCTAGAGCAAAAGCGAATCTCAACACAACTCGCTGAAGCTCTAGACAAAATTGAGCTAATGGAAGGTCTAACTCCGATTTGCTCTTATTGCAAAGGCATCCGCGATGACGAAGGCTATTGGTCAACGGTTGAGAAATTTATTCAACACTATTCAGATGTTACATTTTCTCATGGCGTGTGCGATCGCTGTATGCAGCAGCACTTTCCCGACGTTGCCCAGATTTTGCTTTCAGAAGATAAGGAAGACTCCAGGATCACGAATGATGAAAGTGAGGATGAAACGTTAGGTTGAAATTAATCAGGTAGTAGTGGTACGTCACAGTTAATTTTGTAGGTTGGGTTAAGCGTCAGCGAACCCAACAAAACATGTCTATCGTTGGGTTTCACTTCGTTCAACGCCAACCTACCTAATGCATCACTTTAGCTGTGTTGTACCAGTAGGATGCAGTGCACTTGAAACCCGACAAACAA
>CAKZMO010000107.1 GCA_937128595.1 uncultured cyanobacterium
ACGATACTGCGATTCCACTCTATAGCCGCATCTCGCTCAATCGAAATTTCCCCGAATACAGTCTCCAGCGGGGAGATATTGCTACTTTTGTTGATACAGTGCCCGATCCCAACAGTCTCGAAGACGGCTATATCCTCGAAATTTTCAACGCGCTGGGGGAATCGATTGATGTGGTCACAGTACCTAAGTCTGCGGTTTCAGCACTAAACCCTAACGAGCTCCCATCTGCCCGTTCTCGGAACCAAACGATTTCTCGTTCCGCTCCTTCCAGTGAGATTGCCAACTGGCGAATGTTTTTCGGAGGGGCATGGCAATGCCATGCCCGTACAGCGGGCAATTGGTGGGTTGGTAGGTTCTATATCATTCGTCAATTTCGCAACGCCCCTTCCAGTACCCGAAAACAGGGACGTGAATCCATCTTATACAAAACGTCTGGATAGAGAAAAAAATCAGTCGTTCGCATCAAACCTAGACAAAGCAAAAGAAAGATACGTTAATGGATGTCAATTCATCTTTGATCCCAGAACTCTAGCCTTTCTTAATTGGCACGATCAATCTTAGATTGTCTCAAATTGCTGTCGAGACAATCTTTCACCCCCCTGATCCCAGTCTCCATCAAGAACTGTGAGCGTTGATTGATCTAACGACGCACGAATCAAAGCCAAGTGCACAAACGTTCCTCAACCACAACCTACAGCTTTAGAGATGTCGCGCCAGTGCGTTACGGCTGCGCCTAACCGCACCACTCATGAGTGATACTTGACCAATTTTGAGCTGACCATAATTTGATGGAGTTTTTATGACAGACAGCAACTCTTCAACCTTTAATGCAGAAGCCTATGTTGAACAGGCCAGTCAGGCGATTGGATTGGCGATCGCCCCTGAGCACAAACCCGGTGTCGTCGAAAACATGGAAGCCCTCTACAATGTGGCGCAGCTCGTCATGTCTTTCCCGCTGCCGAAAACCGTAGAAGCCGCTCCCGTGTTCAATCCTCTACCTCCCAGCCATGACACTTACGCTTAACGTTAATCGCCTGCTCGAACAGCGAGCCGTTCAGCGGTTTCTCGAATCCACCTCTGGAGTCATTGGCCTCGGCATTACCCTGTTCATCCTATTGATGGCGGTGTTGGCTCCGGTGCTGCGACCTTACGATCCCGCATCCGATCGTGACTATGCTGCCCGTCTGTCGGCTCCCAGCCTAGAGCACTGGTTTGGCACCGATGGCTTAGGTCGCGACATTCTCAGCCTCGTTTGGTATGGCATGAGAACGTCTTTGCTGATTGGCCTAGTCTCTGTCGGTATTGGATTGCTGATTGGCCTGCTGCTGGGATTGAGTGCAGGTTATTTTCGAGGTCGGCTAGAAACCTTTGTCGGCTGGCTGACCGATGTCATGCTGGCGTTTCCGTCGATTTTGTTGGCGATCGCCGTAGTCACCGTCACCGGGCCAAGCGTCACCAGTGTCATGATGGCGGTGGGAGTGGTGCAAGTCCCTAAGTTTATTCGCCTCACTCGCAGCATGGTGCTGTCGTTACGAGAGCAAGAGTTTGTCCAAACCGTGAGAGCCTTTGGAGCCTCGTCAGGGCGAATTATTTTTCTCCATATTCTGCCGTCAAGTCTGGCTCCGGTGGTGGTGCAGGCGACCTTGGCGATCGGCACAGCCACCCTAGAAGCCGCAGGGTTAGGATTTTTGGGGCTAGGGGCGCAGCCGCCCACGCCAGAGCTAGGCACCATGCTTTCTGATGCCTTCAAAGGCGGCTACTCCCTTTCATCGCCCTGGACGATTGTGTTCCCAGGGCTGTTTATTACCTTGACCGTACTGGCCTTTAACCTATTGGGCGATGGTCTGCGCGATGCTCTCGACCCGCGAGGCTCTCGCTAATCAACGACTCTCAAGCTAGATAAAGCAGCGCCACTCCATTAGCTCTGGGTCATCGTCGAAGCTGAGAATTTTCAGGTGATCGGGGTTTTCCATCAGCAGCTTAGCAAGCAGCAATCCCGCAATGGTCCAGGTCTGATATTTGCGGGAGGCTTTACCCACGAGTCGGCCATTGCGGCCATCGTAATATTCCGGCCATTCGTCGCGGCTGAGGCGATGTTCGGCGAGGGCGATCGCCCGCCGTGCCAGCTCAGGGCGTCCGGTTTTCAGCGCCACTGCTACCAGTGGCCACATCAAGACAGGCCAGTTGCCACCATTGTGGTAAGACCAAGCCACATTCTTAGGATCGCAGCCCGTCAGAATCCGCCATTCGTCTCCTTCCATGGCCGGAAAGCAGATCTTAATGGGCATGTAGCCCACCAGGTCTGTCCATCGTTGCTCAATCAAATCCATGATGGAGTGCGATTCTTCCTCACTGGCGAGCGAGCTAATCACCGCCATCAGATTGCCCAGAGTATAGAAGCGAAAATCAATTTGGGCTGGCCCTAGATTTCCGGCCAGATAACCGCCCTTTTCGGGCATCCACTCGGTCAACCACACCGGAATCGAGTCTGGCTGAATGTTGAACTTGTTATCGGCTTCCGCGCCAAACTCTTCTCCTCGGAAGCGATAAATGTTGTTCAACCGCTGCAAATCGAGCCAGTAATATTCTCGAATGTGGAAGTTGAGTGTGGTCAAACGCTGGTTGATCACCTGGATGTAGATTTCTCGCTTTGAATCACCCGGACGAAGCAGTTCTCGGGCTGAGCGCAGTGCCGCATAAAACATGGACTGAATTTCTAAGGGATGCCCCGCAACGCCCATGCGTCGGTCAATCATGAAGGCTCCATCTGGCACGAGCAAGGTGGGGTACATGTCAAACCGATCGGCCAAGCAGAGCTTCAAGATCAAAATAATGCCATCTTGAAACTCAGGCCGATGAGCCAACTCTTCATCCCCTGTTGATTTGACGTAGGCTCGCAGCAGCACCAGCCACCACAATCCCGAATCAACGGGCGTCACCCGACCAATGGCATGTTCTCCAAAATCGGCCAGGAGATACTGATGCCCATCCCATGATTCGACCTTAAAACTGGCTGGCATCAGCCCTTGACCTGCACTAAAGCAGTTCATTTGCTTGTCACTGCTTTGCAGAGCCAGCGTTTCGATCAAAAAATTACGGACAATTTCTGGCTTGCCTATCAAGAGATAGACTAGCGCTGACGATATAAAGTCACGCACGAAACACTGGTCGTAGTTGAGCGCTTCGACACTGGGGTCTTTTGCGCCGACTGTGCCGACAGGGCTGTCCTTAAAATAGACGATGGAATCATCGAGGAGTCTCATCGCCTCTTCTCGGAGAGCATCTGGCTCCGAAGTATCGGATAATGATTCCGCAGACGCAGGGTGAGACGGATTGAAGTGAGGGTCAGGTTGAATCACAGAATTCATGGTGGCGATCGCTCGACAAAATAGATGATGAAAGATGCTGTGCAAATTAAAGGGAAGCTCAGCATTAATCAGCAGAGCCGTTTGAATGTCTCATTCATGACTACATTCACGAAACTAGAAACCCATTTGCGGCTGCCTCCAACCCACCAAGTCAGCAGAGTGCAGGCTCAGTCACAGGTAGGTTGGACATTGAGTTTAGAAGGCTTGTGCGCTTTAGAAATCCTGCTCTAGACCAGGATAACGCTTCGCATCCATAAGGGGCTGCAGAGACTCCCATACAGATGCTTGTTTCTTCTATTCAGAGAGTCTTTAAAGAAACACAACAAATCCTGGCGTTGCAAGACTTCAGTAGATGCGGATAAAACAGATGCAGATAGAACATCTGAGTCAGGCCCTAAACGAGTCACACATGTCAAATCCGCTGGCAATCCCTGATCAAATCCCAAACCCGCATCGTTTGAGAGCATTGAGCACTATCGATGATTAATCCCTGTGAAATCTAGCTTTAGACAAGCGTTAGACCAAAACGACCAAAGCGACTCCTGTACGCGGGACCCATAACTTGATGGCATGGGCGATCAAGAACTCAATAGCGTCATCGAATACGGGCAAAAAATAAATTGGTAGTACGCAAGCAACCCTTCAACCAAACCGAAGAGTACACCCAACCCACGCTGGGCGCGAATGGGCAAAATACTTCTGGGCTTATGGGGCTTAGCATTCCCCAGGTTAAACAGAAGCCTGCACATTTCTGCTCGACCTTACATGAACTTAACCTATCCATTCCCCTTCATCGTAAGTTAACAATCTATGTCTGGGCGATAGAGAGGTTCAGAACCTCGTATGATCAAACCTGAACCGTTGTGACACTCTTTAATCACTGTATGTCTGTTATTTGGGAACTTGATTTTTACTCCCGCCCTGTTTTGGATGAGAAGCAAAAAAAACAGTGGGAGGTGTTAATTTGCGAAAGTCCGACAGATGTTCGAGACAACGCGAATGAGCTGTTTCGCTACTCTAAATTTTGTGCCAACACAGAAGTGAACTCGGTCTGGCTCCGAGAAGCCATCGAAGAGGCGATCGCCCAAGCGTCCAAGCCTCCCGATCGAATTCGTTTCTTCCGCCGCCAAATGACCAATATGATCCTCAAAGGATGCGACGATGCTGGAATTGATGCTTTCGCGAGTCGCCGCACTCCAGTCATGCATCAATGGATCAACCAGCGCATGGAAACCGTCTATCCCTCCATGCCTACTTATCAGCCCAGCAGCAATCCTTCCGTTTCCTATCCCGACAGCATTCCTCAACCTTTGCCCGACGCCCTAGAGGGAGAGAAGTGGATGTTTGTGAGTCTGGAAGCGGCTTCTTTTGCAGAAATGTCGGAATGGAACATCGATTTTGGAGAAGCATTTCCTCTAAGCATGATGGAACTGGATGACAAGACTTCCATTCCAGGACTCATTGTCTTTTCTTCCCGCGCTCAGCCCCTTGCAGCTTGGATGTCTGGCCTAGAGCTTGCTTTTCTAAAGGTCATCCCCTCCGATGGTCGCGCTCCAACTCGGTTGACTCTGGAGACTGGAGCCAGTGAAGCCTGGATTATCGCAAATCTATCGTCGCCAAAGCTGGAACAGGAAGGAGAATCGTTCGAAGCGGCTAAGGTCAACGCTAAAAACGTTCACTTTTTGGCTGTGCAATCTGACCCTGATGCTGATTCGTTTGCTGGGTTTTGGCTGATGCAGGAGCTATATCTGGCATAGAGAAGAAGAGGTCACTCCATCTAGCGCAATGTCTCATAATCTCGGATGATGGGATCTAGCGGGGCGAGATCTTAGCCATGTTTGAGGCGAGCAGTAGTACAGCCGCGCATCGGAAGAGTAACGCACCTAAACAAAGTTATGGCCTATGCAAGCCCTCGCGCAGAGCTGCCCGAGCAACTGATCGAACGAGCAAAACAGTCTGGTGCAGAAGCCGCTGAGGTCTTTTTTACTCAGTCGTCTGCCCGTCCTATGTTTTATGAAGCTAATCGATTGAAGCAGCTAGAGAGCACCCAAGCAGAGGGAATTGCTCTGCGTCTTTGGAAGAATGGGCAGCCGGGACTTGCCGTGGCCTACGGCGCAGTTGAGCCGCAGACATTGGTAGATCGAGCGATCGCCCTCAGTGACCTCAATGAGGCCGAGCAAATCGAACTGACCGCCCAAACACCCAACACCTATCCTGATTTGGGTGAGGCCGTTTCGGTTGAACAGTTGATGGAATGGGGACAAGAGGCGATCGCCCGCATTCGAGAGGCTTATCCCGACTGCCTGTGTACAGCGGAGTGGGAGAGCGAAGCTGAAACAACTCGTTTACTTAATTCAAAAGGTCTCGATAGTGGCTACACGGACACAACCCTCAGCTGCTATGTCACCGCTGAATGGGTGCGGGGTGATGATTTCCTTAGCGTGTCTGATGGGCAAACCCAGCGCTCAACTTTGAACCCTCTCCAGGTTGCTGACCAAATTATCCAACGGTTGCAGTGGGCAGAGGACAACGCAGCACCTCCTAGGGGGAGAGTTCCAATATTGTTTACCTCTAAAGCGGCTGACATGCTGTGGAATACAGCTCAAGCTGCGCTAAACGGGAAACGCGTGCTCGAAGGAGCCTCTCCCTGGAGCGATCGCGTTGGGGATCTTGTCACCTCTTCCCGCCTGACCCTGTCCCAGCATCCTAATGAAGGACCGTTTAGCTGCCCCTTTGATGATGAGGGGACTCCAACCAAGCCCATTACCTATATTCAATCGGGCGAGCTTCAACTGTTCTACACCGATCGCACAGTGGGACGCACGCTGGGCAGCGGCACCACAGGCAATGGATTTCGCCCAAACTTAGGCAGCTATCCCACACCTGGATTGTTCAACTTCATTATCGAACCTGGAGATCTATCCTTCGAGGACATGATTGCCTCCCTTGACGATGGCCTGATTGTCGATCAAATGTTGGGAGGGGGCGCAGGTATTTCTGGAGATTTTTCAGTCAACGTCGATCTGGGGTATCGAGTGCAGGGTGGGAAAATTCTTGGGCGGGTCAAAGACACAATGATCTCTGGCAACGTCTATACCGCTCTCAAGCACTTGATAGAGCTAGGCAGCGATGCCGAGTGGAATGGCTCGTGCTATACGCCGTCAGTGCTAGTGAACGGACTGTCGGTTACGAGTCGCCAGTAAGCGGTACCGATCTTCGCCTATCCGTATGGCGATCGCCCTCAATCTAGAGCATTCAAATCTTACAGAGCCTGAATCCATTCTTTGACAAAGTACTCTGTCCAGATTCCATTTTTCCAATAGGGATCAGCTTCGATGACTGCTCGAACCGCAGATTCATTTTCAGCGTCATAGATTGCGAAAAACATACTCAAGTCTTGGGTGGGGCCAATGGTTATGAGGACGCCCGAACTTTTTTGATCCGACAGGCCGTCTAAGTGAGCTTGACGGTGGGGCGCACGTTCGTCTAAAACGTTTTCGCAATAGCTTCCCCAAGCAACATATTTCGGCATCGTTTCTGCCCTATCTGTCCCAAAACATCTTCATTATCATACCGATTTCAAGCCAATTAACGTGGAGCGAATCCGTCATTTCAATCGTACTTTTCAATGGCAACCAAAAAAACACAAGGCGCTTGTGTAAAGACTGCGATCGCCATTTCCGATTTTTTGTAAAAATACTAAAAAACCAGTAGTTTTTAGGAGGGCATGGTTATACGGAGTGTTAGGGTGTAATCAGGATGAAACTTAAGGCTTGTTGATATTTTCGAGTGCAGCGACGCAAAGGATTTAGTCCAAACAACCAAAAAAACTGCATTCAATCTACATCTATCCACATCCGATTTACACCAAAAAAACAGGGTCTACAGGGTCTACGAACTGTCGCTATACGCATCACCACAAAAGCAAAAGCAACCTGATGAAGACGTCGATTGAGTTCGAAACTAAAAGCTTTTCGCAAAATCTTCAGCGAGAATTACAAACGGCTTTTGATTGCAACACCATTCGTGTGAAATACAGTCAAAGGGATGAAGACTTAAAAATTCTAATTCAGCAAGAGAAGACTGAATTGTTTCAGGACAGACTGTTAAGTCATGTCCATCAAATGCTACAAAAACTCTTGCCTGAACACATTGGTGATTCGTCACGTGAGATGGAGGCTCGAACTGGAATCACCACAGTTCGACTTTATCTTCAAGTGATAGGAGAGGCTCGACCTTACAACGCCAAGATTATCTCTATTCAAAAGCTACTCCAGCCCGTCTCCCAAGAAACAACCATTCACTCTCAGACTTCATCTTCCTCCAATTTTGCTGAAACGGAGGCTTCTGAGAAACCAGACAGCACTGCCTCTGACGAAAATCCCATGTCTGAACACCTTGAGCCAGAAACCATTGTTCCGACCCAATCCACTCCGACCCAGCCAACTCCGATCAAATCCACGGCTATCCAGCCTGTAGCTGCTACAACGACTCAGCTCAGTACTTCAGAACAGCCCTCTTCTCCCAATCGCTGGAAACGTCTAAAGATTGCTGCTGTGAGTACTGTGGCGATCGCCACAGGGATGCTGGCATACGGATTGACTCGCCCCTGTGTTATTGGAAGCTGTCCGCTAATCGCTGAAGCTCAAGAGGCTGAAAGCGAAGCGCTCGAACTGCTGCGTCGCGACTCGTCAGCAGAAGATGTCATTACGGCTTACGACCGCATTATTGAGGCAAACTATAGTCTCAATTCGATTCCGTTTTGGTCGCAGTATCATGACCAAGCACAAATCTTACTTGAGGATTTTCAGACCGATGCTGACCTAGTATCCAAGATTGTTTCTGCTCAGCGCCTTGCGAGAGAAGCCGCAATCACGACTCAAAATCCGCCTCATCCAATTCAGGTGTGGGAAGAAGTTCAGGGGCAATGGCAAGAGGCGATCGCCAAACTCAACAGTATTTCAGGTCTGCCTATTGGCAATGATCTCGTCAGCAACAAACTGGCCGACTATCAAGTCCAATTGGCTCAGGTCAAACAGCGGATTGAAGAAGAGCAAGCCGCGCAAGAAAAAATTGCTGCGGCACGAGAGGCCGTTCAGCTTGCAGAAGCCCGAGAAGGGATTGCGCGATCGCTCGAAAGCTGGCAGCTGGTTCATGTGACGTGGCAAGTTGCAATGAATCGACTGCAGGAAGTTTCCGACAAGACGATGGCCTATGCCGAGGCTCAGCAGCTTGCCGCCATTTACGAGTCACGGCTGACCACTGCCCATGAGCGCAAAATTCAAGAAGAACTATCGTCCTCAACCTACAGTCAGGCACTGACCCTCGCCGAGCAAGCGATGAATCTAGAACAGAGAGGGCAATGGTCAGAAGCGGTAGCTCACTGGAAGTATGCCTTAACCCACGTCGATCAGGTTCCAATAGACACGTCCTATTCTGACCAGGCTCGATCGCTGCTCAAAGCGTACGACGAAGCGTTAGGTCAGGCAGAGCAACAAGCATCAACCGCGATGGCCGCTGAGCAAATCCGTCCTGTCCTAGAGCAAAATTGCGGCACAACTCCCAGCCTTTGTACCATTGCTATCGAATCCAACACGATTGGCGTCTACCTTGAATCAGGCTACGAATCCTTTGTTCAGCAGGCAATGCTATCAGGTGGAGTGTCAATCAGCAGTGGCTATGCTGAAACCACGAAAGCGGCGACCCTCCTTCAGGCGATCGCCAATGCCGGCGACATCGCACAGAATCAGGTCGAGGTATACAACAGCACTGGAAATTTGATTGGAACCTACATGCCTGAACTCAGGGGCTACGTTCAACCTCAAGTCGCCATTACAGCCGACCAAGAAAATCTTTAAGATTCAAAACACCTGTAGGCATAGCTAGAACCGCTCGGTGAGCTGAGCCGCAGCGTTGAAGCATTGTCGATAAAGCCCTTGTAGCGTCAGTAAGATTGCGACTAGGTCGGTAAACGCCAGCATAAACATAATCACAATCTGATAGAGCGATGCGTTGAATGGACTGACGCCGCTCAAGATTTGTCCGGTAATAATGCCAGGGAGCGTCACAATGCCGACGACCATCATTGAGTTGATGATGGGAATCATACCCGCTTGAATCGCCTCCTGCCGATAGCGGGCGATCGCTTGAGATGGCAATGCTCCCAAACTTAACAGAGTTTCGATATTGAGATGGTGAGATTTCACCAAACTCACAAATCGCTCTCCGGCGATCGCCGATGCATTCATCGCGTTGCCCAGCAGAATGCCAGCAAGAGGAATAACATATTGAGGCTCGTACCAGCGTTCGGGACGAATCACCAATGCATTGACGTAAATCAACGTAATCGCGGTGCTCAACAGCAACGTCAGTCCCAGCCAATATGGCAGAACGCTGAGAGACTTGCTAATGCGGTTACGCGCTACAACCGTCGCGATCGAGAGCATCACGAGGAGAATGCCTAAAATAGCCCAGGGTTGCTCAAGCGCGAACACAATAGACAAGACGTAGCCGACAACCAGGAGTTGGAGCAACGTGCGCCCGGTGGCGATCGCCAGATTCCATTCCAGTCCCAGCTTCTGCCAACGAGAAATACCGATCGCCAACACCATGAGTCCGCCTGCACAGGCGACTCGCATCCAGTCCAGTTCAATTAAAGAATTCATGAATAATGCGTCTAGCCTCAATAAACCTAAATTTTCTTAATGGCTGAGCCAGCAGGGAATCCACGTTCTTTGACATGTCTCAGCAGATGCAACCTAAATATCCCAACGAAAATATCCCAACGAATGATCACCAAAGCACGAAGACGAATCGTCGTCGCAGCTTTTAAGCCGCAAAAGTCGCTCAAATCAGGTTGGGGTTGATACAGTTAAAAAAGATTGTCCCCAGTAGTTTTACGTGTTGAAGGCAATTCCTTTATGCTGTTTTTCTAGCATCTCGTGGTGTCTAGTATTTCACAGGTGTTTAGGATTGAAGAATAACCAGTTTGAAATGCCGGGTGGGTGTGAGTGTGACTTTTATTCCGCCGCTTGATTTGAAGGGGCAGTATCAAAGCATTCAGCAAGATGTGTCTGATGCAG
The DNA here is from genome assembly GCA_937128595.1 of uncultured cyanobacterium. Taxonomy (GTDB): domain Bacteria; phylum Cyanobacteriota; class Cyanobacteriia; order CAKZMO01; family CAKZMO01; genus CAKZMO01. The sequence goes on from CAKZMO010000107.1 coordinate 10,451, forward strand.
TGCTGGATGTTCTCAGCTCGGGGCGATATATCAAAGGCCCGACTGTAGAGTTGTTTGAGCATCAATTTGCTGATTATATTGGAACTCGTGAATGCATTGCCTGCAATTCTGGAACAGATGCGCTACTTCTTGCTCTAAAAGCTTTGGATATTGGGCCAGGTGATGAAGTCATCACAACGCCTTTTACATTTATTGCAACCGCTGAGATGATCTCGGCAGCGGGAGCAACGCCAGTTTTTGTTGATATCGAAGCTGACAGTTTCAACCTCAACCCAGAGGCGATCGCCCCAGCTATAACGTCTCGAACTCGTGCCATCATTCCGGTACATCTCTTTGGGCGGCCTACCAATATGACAAAGATTATGGCGATCGCCGACCGTCACAATCTTGCTGTGATTGAAGACTGTGCTCAGGCCACAGGAGCCACCTGGGGCGATCATCGAGTAGGAAGTATTGGACATATCGGCTGCTTTAGTTTCTACCCCACAAAAAATTTGGGAGCCTGTGGAGATGGAGGAGCCGTGACCACACAAGACGAGGCGATCGCCGCTCGCATTCGAAAGCTCGGCGATCATGGACGAAGTGGAGGGTACTATCACGAAGAAGTCGGTATCAACAGTCGCCTCGATTCTATTCAAGCGGTCATTCTCTCTATCAAGCTTCAGCAGCTCGACCAGTGGAATCAACAGCGAGATGCAGCCGCAGCTCGATATCAAGCTTTGATGCAGGCGATTCCTTCCATTGGCTTGCCTCAACTCATGCAACAGGGAAGCCAGGTTTGGAATCAGTACACAATTCGTCTTCAACAGGCATCACAAGTGGCGCAAGACCACTCTGAGGCAGAAGACTCTACTATCGGCGCGAATCTTTATCGCGATCGCGTCCGTCAACACCTTCAGGAACAGGATATCGGCTCTGCAGTTTACTACCCGCTGCCGCTGCATCTCCAGCCTGTCTACTCTGCTTTAGGCTATGCTCGCGGGTCACTCCCTCACTCGGAACAGGCAGCGACCGAGGTGCTTTCTCTACCCATGTTTCCTGAGCTGACCGAAGCGCAACAAATGCAGGTGACTTACGCTCTGAAGGACGCCATTTAAACAACAAAAACACTTGTTCAGCGTGTTCAGCGCAAGAGAAGCCTCAGACGAGACTCAGATGATTAGACTTGCGCCGTGATGACGCTCGTTGCTATCCACGAGAAGTACCGAATGAGGTCTTAAGTCTGCCTTGAGTAACGTGAATTCGGGTTAAGCAGAGGGTTCAAATCCCTGTATTTCGTACATCTGGAAGATTCAGAATCCCTACACTATTCTCAAAAAGGCTCGTAATTGAGAAAATTCGCATTAGTGAGCTTTATTGAGAATACTTTTGTTGGCAGCTCTCTTCTCTCTCAATGAACGGCAAATTAAGCTTTTTGGCAATTCCTTATGCCGAACTCACGTTTGAGAAGGGTTGCACCATTCACCTGTCAGTGTTACATTCCGTTACAGAGGCCGCGTTGAACTATTACTCTCTTCGTGAAAAAGTTTCTGATATGCCGAAGCGCTTCACAAGAGTCCACGCCATGCTCATCAACTGTCAAAAAACTCTGCGTTTTCCGGGTTTTGGGATCTAATCTAAGTTAAAAGATGTTGGGTACTACAAAAACCGAGTTCGTGCAAGATTCCAAGGATTGCAAATGATGAGGCAAATCAGCGCTTGTCATAGGAGTTTGAGATAAATTCACTCCAGTGTCTTTCCACGTGATACGGTATTGGATGGTGTATGGTTCTGAACCAACCGTTTTTTCAGATTCACTGAGCTGGAGTGTGGCGATCGCCTCAAATTTGACAGCATGAGCGATGTGAAAAAACGTTAGGTTTCGGCTCGAGCCCTAAGGAGTTGTCGAAAAATGGCTCAGACGCAGCCGTTCAAACACTGAAGGTCAAAAAAGTGTGTTTACCAGGCACATGAGAATCTATATCAACACTTTTCGCCAAAAGCACGTCACACCGCTTGGAGTTGCGATAGAGAGAAATCACCTGAAAAGGAATAAACTTTTAATTCCTTTTCAGATGGAAAAGTAAAAGTTTGTCAAGTTTCAAGTTGATAGGTTCCTGAAAGTTTTCAGTTGTGCGATCGCAGCAATTACTAATCTTTGCTGATATAAATTTTTGTTTGAATCAAGTTCGGAGGTATTTCGATATGTCTATTCGTCTTTATGTAGGTAACTTGCCCAAAGAATTGGAGCGCCAAGAGTTAGAAGCTGTCTTCTCTGAGTACGACGATTCTGTTTCAACCAAGCTCATCACCGATCGCAAAACAGGCAAATGTCGCGGTTTTGCGTTCGTAACCGTCAAGGATGATGAACAAGCTGACCAGATTATCGAAAAGTTCAACGGATACGAGTTGAAAGAAAGCGCTCTCAAAATCGAGAAGGCGTTGCCTCGTTCGAAAGGCAAATCCGACGAAAGCAACGATAGCAGTCCAGCCCCCTCTAGCAAGCGTCGTAGCAGTGGTGGAAGCGGCAACAGTAGCAGTAATCGCAGTAGTAGCCGCAAAGCCACATCTTCTACCGAAGCTGCCCAACCTGATCCTCGCTGGGCAGGTGAGCTAGAAAAGCTGAAGCAACTTCTAGCAACTCAAACCAGCAACTCATAGAGCGTGCTCCCTAACTTTGGGGTGCTGCTGGACAAAATAGACATTTCCAGTATCAATAATGGCTGTGTTGGTGATGGTTACTCATCCTGCTTCAGTCATGAGGACGATTTGATTCAACCAAAAAGCTGAAGTCTAACGAAACTGATGAGGTATAGTGCTACGCGCTGATATAAAACCAATAATTGATGGAGACGCCGCGCGCCGCGCGGCGTCTCCATCAATATCTGTTCTAACCTATCTGCGCATAGCTATAACAAGTTGCGATCGCGATTCGTTAACCTCATAACTCTTTCAGTGCCATAAAAATTGACTGCTCTCAGATTGCTACAAAGCACCTGAGAGCAGTTTTTTTGAGACAAATTGTACCGACAAATCTTGCGAGAATAAACGCGTCTAAAGAATTTGAGAAAGAAACTTTTTAGAGCGATCTTCTTGTGGATTGTTGAAGAACTCTTCAGGAACGGCATCCTCAACTAAAAGACCACTATCCATCAGCACAACGCGGTCAGCAACTTCCCTCGCGAATCCCACTTCATGAGTGACACAAACCATTGTCATACCGCTGTCGGCTAGAGTCCGCATCACATCCAGTACCTCTCGCACCATCTCAGGGTCGAGAGCAGACGTAGGCTCGTCAAACAACATGACTTTAGGCTGCATTGCCAGAGCACGGGCGATCGCCACACGTTGCTGCTGTCCACCCGAGAGCTGACCTGGATACTTTTGCGCTTGCTCCAAAATTCCAACCCGCTCTAAGAGTTGCATCGCCACTTCTTCTGCCTTTGCTTTAGGCCATCGACGCACCCAAATAGGAGCCAGCGTCACATTTTTCAAGACAGACAGATGAGGAAATAAGTTGAACTGCTGAAATACCATCCCAACTTCTCGCCTGACCTGTTCAATATCTTTCAGGTCATGGGAGATTTTAATACCGTCGATGACAATATTGCCCTTTTGGTACGTTTCCAAAGCATTGAACGTACGAATAAAGGTAGATTTTCCAGAGCCTGACGGCCCCATCACAACAACGACCTCTCCTTTATTGACGGTAAGATTTACCCCTTTCAGTACATGAAAGTTGTTGTCGTACCATTTCTCCACATTTTGAGCGACAATCATCGGCTGAGTGTCGTTTTCCGCCGAGGTCGCGGCCTCAGTTTGGTACTGGGTCATGCGTCTGCTCCGATATGTTTCCGTAAACTCATTTGTAGACTCGTAGGATCTAAAAGCTTTAGCTTCCCTTTTTGGATAAATTCAGCTCAGTTCGCTCATTTGCTCTGATTGACGAACCTGAGTATAAAACCACCAAGGGAACTCCCATATTTTCAAAATTCAGTTGTCACATGCTTTGTTTAAAGCTCATCAGGAAGGAGCTTGTCGAAAGGAAAACAGTGTGATCCTCGTTTTAATATTATTGCATCACCGTATCGGTAAGAGAGCTTACAGACTGTTAACTACGACACAGGTTATCGTCCTTCTCAGCCTTGCTCGGATGAGATGAAGAACATTATGATAATGCAACGCTAAACTCTAGTGGCCTTTATTCAACTGCTCTTCAATCCGCCGACTCGCTAGAGACATGGCATAGCAAAAGAACCAATAGACCACTCCTGCAAACAAATAGACTTCAGCATAGCGGCCAATGTAGTTAGGATTGGCTAGCACTGACTGCCCAATCCCCAACAGCTCTAATAATCCCAGAGTTGCGAGCAGAGTCGTGTCTTGAAACAAGCTAATAAACTGACCGACAATAGCTGGAATTGCCGTCTTTAGCGCCTGGGGCAGAACAATAAAGATTAGCGACAAAGGCTTATTTAAGCCGAGAGAAACAGCAGCCTCTGACTGACCACGGGGTACGGACTGTAGTCCAGCTCGCACGTTCTCTGCCAGATATGCTGAGCTAAACAGAGTTAGGGCAATGACTGCTCGCAAAATACGGTCAGGGCGAACGCCTTCGGGTAGAAACATCGGGATCATTACCTGACCCATGAAAATAATCGAGATCAGAGGTACTCCTCGAATCAGTTCAATATAGGCGATGGACAGCCATTTCACCACAGGCAAGTCGCTACGTCGTCCCAGAGCAAGGGTGACGCCGATAGGAAAGCAAAGGGAAATACCGGTAACCGCCATCAAGAGTGTAAGAACTAATCCGCCCCATCTGTCAGTACGCACAGGCTGAAGCCCTAATCCGCCCCCGAGCAACCACAACACTATGAAATAAGAAACAAACCAAACAACAGGTAGCCACTGGCCAACAGCATTGAACTTCCGTGATAGCTGTCGGCCGCCCCAGGCGGCGGCGGCTGTGAGCACTGCTAGCCCTAGTAAAGTCGGGCTATTGGGACGTGTCAAAGGAATAATAACAAACGCTGCACAAACCACAGCAAAGCCAATTAGAACATTACGTCCAAACAACGTAGGCTGGTCGCGTCCTAAAACGCCCCAGGTGAACCCACCCAAGCCAACAACCAGAGCCAGCATGCACCAGATGCGCCAGTAGAGCTCCGGTCGATAGAGTCCTGACATGAACAGGCCAAGGTTGTTGGGAATGACCTCCCACTGAGCCACCGTGAACGCCCACGAAAGAATGTTGACCGTTACGAGAACCAGAATGACTGAAACGACAATCGTTAAGAGGCTGTTGAGCCAGTCGCTAAACAGATTTTTCTTCGCCCACTCTACTGGGTTAACTTTTGCAGTAGACGGAGGAGCTACTGAAGAGGAGTCATGAGGTGTTGTCGTTGTCATGGCTTAGCGCTCCTTCAGTTGAACGAATTCATTGAGCTGGTTCATGGTGACAGAAATCAGCAGATTGAACAAAAGATAGGTCGCCATGAGAATGATGAAGATTTCGACCGGACGTCCTGTCTGGTTAAAGGTGGTCGTAGAAACGGAATATAGCTCTGGATAGCCGATGGCGAAGGCTAATGTTGAGTTTTTAGCCAAGTTCATGTACTCACTGTTGAGCGGTGGAATGATAACCCGCAACGCCTGTGGAAAGACAACATGACGCATCGCCAGATTAGACGGAAGCCCGAGCGATCGCGCGGCTTCCCATTGTCCCTTTGAAACTGACTGAATTCCACCTCGCACAATCTCAGCGATAAATGCTCCTGTGTAGAAGACGAGTCCTGTTACGGCTGCGGCATATTCCAGAGAGAGACGCAAACCACCTGTCGCGCCGCCCGTATCCAATGCTTCTGGAGCTTTCCAACCTAGGCCAAAACAGACAATTAAGGCAAGGACTGCTAAAACGATGGAGATTCCAATCGTTTGGGTCTGCCCGGATGCTCCCTGCTCAACAATTAGCTTTGTCTTCCAGCGCCACAGCAAGACTGTAACGATAATCCCCACCACGATGACAGGAACCCAAGCTCCGTGGCCTAAGGTGAAGCCTCCTGACTCCGCATCTCCGGCAACTAAAAAGGCAAAGCCTCGAACCACCAATAGCAACACCACCGCAATCAGGGGCAACGCAATGACAGCGCTGCCGATGCGTCCCAACAAGGCCCGTGAAGAGCCTGGTAATACATCTCGAATCAGTTTGAACAGCAGTCCTGCGATCGCCAATGCCGCAATCAACAACACCAGTCCTAACCAGTTTTGGTCTGTAAACGACGGCCCTGGCAAATAGACTCCACGCTTGCTTAAGAATGCAAAACTTCCAAGCTCAATTTGCTCTTGAGGCGGGGGAAACTGAAAAAAGATTGCGAAATACCAGAAAAACAGCTGTAGCAATAGAGGAATATTTCTGATGAGACCAACGTAGGCTCGACTAATTTTGTAGACTAACCAGTTTTCGGAAAAACTAGCGACTCCAGCTAAAACGCCTACGATGGTGGCAAAGACAATGCCGACGGCGATCGCTCGCAGAGAATTTACGATGCCCGCCTGAATTACCCGCAGATAGGGATCTTGAGGCTGATACTCAACAAGGCTTTCACCCACACTGAATCCAGCTGAATTGTCTAGAAAGGAGAAGCCAAAACTACTTCCCTGCTGCGCCATGTTGCGGTTGAAGTTCGTGATTAAGATTGAAAAAGCCGCAATCACAAGCGCTAGCGTAATCACCTGAAACGCTATTTTCCAAAAGCGTTCATCACGCCAAATCACGATCTTCTTTTCTGTTTCAGGCCCACTTGCCGTCATATTTCTTGCCCTTTATTAAGCCAACGATTCACCGCTTGTTGCTCAAGTTACCGACTAAAAAATTTGATTATTTGGATTAAGAGAATAATACATGCAGTTCAATCGACGCACTTCAGAGAGGAAATTTATCGCTAGCCCTTCATAACAATACTGAGCTATAGATCGCCCTCTTTGTGTACTGACAGATGAGCAGAGCTTACGGTTCAATCAGAAATCATCACCGCAGAACCGTGCTCAACTATTCGCTTTGAATCGGCCTCAAATTCTTAAAAAGGCTAGCTGCCTTTTGCCACTAGCAGCTAGCCTCGTCGTTTAATCGGTCTTAGCGGAACGGTGGAGAGTAGAGCAATCCACCATCTGTCCAGATATTGTTTAAGCCGCGATCAAGCCCAAACTGAGAGTCTTCTCCAAGGTTGCGGTTGTAGATTTCACCATAGTTGCCAACATTCTTAACCACACGATAGGCAAAGTCATTAGGTAAGCCCATTTCGGAACCCAATTCGCCTTCAACCCCGAGGAAACGTCGAATATTGGGGTCTTCAGATTCAAGTGCCTCTTCAACATTGGTCGAATCTAGATCCAGCTCTTCAGCCGCAATCGTTGCATAGGTAACCCACTTGACCGTGTCAAACCAAGCCGAGTCGTTGTTGATTGTCACAGGGCCCAAAGGCTCCTTCGACATCGTGACATCTAACAGCTCGTGCTGCTCAGGGTTAGGCAGAGTGCTGCGACGAGCAATCAGCTGAGATTTATCAGATGTCATCCCTTCGCAACGCCCCTCTGCGTAGGCTGCATAAGCAGAGTTCGCATCCTGGAAGACAACAGGCTCAAACTCGACACCTAACTTACGCATTTGGTCTGTCAGGTTCAGCTCAGTTGTCGTACCCGTTTCCACACAAACTGACTTACCCGCAAAATCTTCCAGAGATGAAATGCCGCTGTCTACACCCACCATCATGCCCTGTCCGTCATAGAAGGTTGTGGGTGCGAACTCTAGACCGACGGAAGTGTCGCGACTGATAGTCCAAGTTGTATTTCGGGAGAGCATGTCGACCTCTCCTCCAGCGACCGCCGTAAAGCGCTCGGTAGAGTCCAGATTACGATACTGAACCGCATCGGGATCATCAAACAAAGCCGCCGCGACTGCACGACAAAAATCAACGTCTAGCCCTGAATATTCGCCACCTTCTTCAACGAAGCTAAAGCCAGGGATATTACCTTCTACACCACAAACGAGTTCACCCCGATCGAGGACAGTTTGCAAACGGCTACCGCCACCTGATCCACTTGAGCCTTCGCCTCCACCATCTGCTGTATCAGCAGGAGGAGAACTACAAGCTGCTAATGGAAAAGCAGCAATGGCAGCTACCGCTATCAATGAACGCCACTTACGCATAGAATTCTCTCTCTCTTTCTCACTAAATTCGAATGTCCAAAGTCTGAGATATCTCAGATCATCAAAAATCCTGTTGCCAGGAAACTATGTCAAGGAACAAAAGATAACAGCTATCTACTCAGTTGACAATCTGTCATGCTTCAAAAGACTGATCTCTAAAAGAGATGAGGGCTTTGAAATCAAGCGATACAACGCCATCGCAAAAGCATTGCTTTAGCGACGATAGGTAACCCTCTCGAAACGCACACAGAGAAAATTAAAGAACGAAGGTATCTCTATGGCAGAGTTCTGTTCTGAGTGAATGTAGTTGACGTTGTCTCTTTCGATTTCGATGACGTTTGGATGCTCCTAGTATTTCCATAGAAATGCACAGACACAGAAATACAAGCCTGAAGTAGGATCACAGACCAACGCTGTAATTTTTTGAAAGATGTCTTTGACCTTCCCTAAAATTCCATGACTCGATAGAGGGAGTTGTATCGAACTCTACATTTCGTCATGTGAGACCGCCGCCTAACGCTTTGCGATTGCCTATGATGCATGAAGTCAGAGTGGATAGATGAGGAACTTCTGGGCACAGCTATCAGATGCGATTATTACTGCGACAAGGAAAGTGATCAGCAAGTGGCGATCGCTTTTCTGTGTCTACACAGATCTCCTACTTCAACAACAGTCTCTGATTCAGTCCTTAAATCTACAGAACATTCAGCGAGCTTGCGCTAAATCACGAATCAGCGGCAGCTTCGAGCGAATATAGCGCTCGCAAGCATCTGCCTCCTGGGCACTTAGTAAATAATTTTCGCTGAGCTGATGAATTAATGAGCTGCTGAGAGTGCTCTCGTCGAGGTTCAACAGCATAGTGGTCTGGGTTTGCTCGACGACTGTCCAAAATTGTCGCAACATGCAAGGTGTCATAAGTATTTATCCTGACTACGTACTCATTGCTTACCGTTCATGGATTGCCGTTATGTTTCGAAGCTAGACTATTTTGAGGTCGAGAACTGACACATGAACAACACAATCTGTACTTAGTTCCTAACGTAAACAACAACAGCAAATATCGACAGCGAATCGTTACGTATCTACTTAACGTTAGAGGGCTAAGACTTTGAGAATCACGGATATAAGCTGCAGCAACAAACTAGATCTGGCTAGATCTGGAGAGTCGGATGCCACGATGAAGTGAACACCGAATCAATCTGCTCCTTTCAAAATTTAGCTGATCTCGTTTCCAGAAAAGACTCGAACAATAAGCGCCACAAGAAATGTTTACAAAGCGGGTCAATCAGTCGCATAATTTATCATATCTGCTCCTTTTTTTTAACACCCATGTTACGAGTTGTGCGCTAATTTAGAATGCCATTGCAGCTATCGAGAGACGCATCGTTGGTTCAGGAAATTGACTCTTTAATGAGAATTGGAGGCGATGTTGTTGCGAACAGAACTTCTAATCTAAGAAAAACTAGCCTTGGTATTGTTCGGCTCGACGAGGTGAAAGCGTGAGTAATCAATAGCCAGTCTGCCGTCCACAGTCTGGAACATAATATCGGCCAAATGACGATCCCAGAGAATTTCATCGGGTGTGTAAGAGTGACGCGCGTGAATAGTTTGAGCAAATGTTTCATCTAATCCAGTGAGGGTCACAATGAGTTCGCTCTCGTGCTGCCAAAGTTCCTCCGGGTTGCTGTTGTGGAAGGGACTCATCGGATGGATGGGGTGCATGACTGTCCAAGTCAACGCAAAAATAGGACTGTGCGATCGCGCCAGTTGCACATCTTCAAATCGCCGCATGAAATGTCCCTCTTTGGTCACTTCATTCCGTACTAGGGTGAGCTGAACTTGAGCATCTAAAATTCGATTGCGCCGCTGATTTGCAGCCCGAAACATAAGTGTTGGAATGCCATTAAACAAGGTAACGACGGCATATTGACTGAACATAACCCGTGCTGTGGGACGGGCAAAACGGGCAAACATCAGCCCTGTGGCCATAGCGAGTCCCATCAAACCCACCAGAGATTCGATGGTCACCACAATGTTGCCATAGAGAGTTTGAGGATGCATAGCCCCATAACCAATCGAAGCCATCGTCTGTACGCTGAAGAAAAAGGCATCTGCAAACGAACCTGCATCTGCATTGGCAATGGTATCTCCGCCAAGTAAATAAGCGATTGCAAATCCAACATTTGCGAACAAATAGAACATCGCGATGCTGACAAAAAACAGGGGCCAAGGCATCGTCAGCATGCCATGGTAGGCGTCTCGCCACGGCGGAGGTGGCATGCCGACCCGAATCACATTGAACTGGCCTCTAGGGTCAACGATGCGGGTAATCGTTCGTTGGCTAAACGAATCAGATTTTTTCGATCCTGGCCGATTACCCCCTCTCATAAAAGACGACCTAGAATCAGACTCTACATTGGAGTCTGCACTGCGAGGCAATAGCGGTTTCATGTGTAGTGGTTGGAAGTAATATCAGCAAGAGGTTCTAGCGTTGTCAGGCTTTGAGTCATAGACTTCTCTTCTACAAAATTCACAAATTTTGAGCACTGCCCTCTTTCTTGACCCTCGAAAGATTTTGCTTGAGAAGCATTTTTGGCAATTTCTAAGCTTTAACCCGCTATGAGCCACGGCAAAGAGCTTGGAAGTTCTGAATGACGGCGAATGGAGTCAACGCCCTCATCGAACGGAGCCTTAGTCGCCGCTTTGGAATCAGGGCTAATAGCCTAACGCAGATTGGCGATCGCCTCCTTTACTTTCCCAAATTCGGCATAACAACAGTCTCGGTTGTCTCGGTGGTCAGCATTCTGAGGTTGGATCTGAACGGCGCGGATCTAGCGGATCTAAACGACGCGATCGCTTTCTATGATCGCCTCTTCGACGCTACCCAGACGAGTCAAGGTCAATCCTTAGGTAACAGGATCGCCAGCCAGTAAAAAGATTCAGTGGAAGCCCAACCCTGAGAAGCGGTTGGTTACAATTCAGCGGATTGAGAGTCAGATAGCCCTGCTCGGTTCCCTACAAATAAGAATTCTTGTCATATAGTGCTACGCGCTGATATAAAACCAATAGTTGATGGAGAAGCCGCGCACCGCGCGGCTTCTCCATCAACTATCTGTCCTAACCTATCTGCGCATTGCTATAGATTTGAACCATATTCCTATTAAGGCCAAATTCTTTTTTGCAAGGAACACGCTTTGAGCGCGATCGCCCTCTTCTTCGCCCACACCAAAACTCCCCATGCAAAAACACAGACCAGGGCACGACAGCGTCATATCCCAATCTGTGTTGTTGTACTGGAGTCTCTGCGATCAAGGAAGCAGTGAGACGACTTACTCTTCGTCGTCTTCCTCTTCATCTTGAGGATAGATAAAGCTCTTGGAGCGCCCTGTGAGGACGGATTTTCCGAGAGACAGTGCGCGTTTAGCCTGCAAACGTGCTTTGCCGCTCCATGCCGCCCGGTGCATACTCCGCTTTGACTTGGATCGTTTCTTCTTAGGAACAGCCATGACAGCACTTGCCCAATTTCGTCACAACCTATCTATACTACGCTAAGGTGAAGCATTCAGTCCAGCTATGACGTTCATTTTGACCAACGATGACGGCATCGATGCACCAGGCATCTATGCTCTGCGAGAGGCCTTGAAGCAGTGCGACATTGGAGACGGGGTTATTGTTGCCCCTCGGGATCACCACTCGGGCTGTAGCCACCGGCTTACGAGAGGCTATCCACTCGCTATTGAATACCGAGAAGAAAAGGCGATCGCCATCTCAGGCACCCCTGCTGACTGTACTCGTGTTGCCGTCAGTTACCTCTATCCCAACACACAATTTGTGTTGTCTGGCATCAATGCTGGCGGCAATTTGGGCGCAGATGTTTACGTGTCAGGAACCGTAGCCGCCGTGCGAGAAGCCGTGCTGCATCGAGTACCAGGAATTGCTATTTCTCACTACATCAAGCGCGGACAGCCCATCGACTGGGCGATCGCCGCTCGACTAGCTGCCAAAGTTCTCCACACCCTGTTGGATAAACCTCACACGCCTGGAACGTTTTGGAATGTAAATTTGCCTCATCTGAATCCAGATGCCCCTGACCCGGCGATTGAATTTTGTCAGCTCTGTACTCAGCCCCTTCCTCTCGACTATGAGATTGAGCAGGGGACAGATGGGGAAAGCCTGAGATTTGTCGGAGACTACAGCCAGCGCCCTCGGGACGCTCGGTCGGATACCGACGTTTGCTTTTCAGGCAACATTGCCGTGACTGAACTGAGTCTTTGGGCAACTTAGATGCCAGACAATGTGATGCGATCGCCATCGTTGAGGTAGCTAGCCCCCTGAACGACGACCTGATCCCCCAGATTTAACCCGTTCAAAATCTCAATGCGAGAGGTTTTAGGGTCACCGCTGTCTAGCAGTTCCCCGAGTTCCACTGTTATCGCCTCGACACTATCTCCTGCTACGACCCGAAATACAGTAGCACTGCCATCTGACTGAGGCAGAACAGCATCTGCGGGAATCGTCAGTCCCTGAGATACCGAGGTCACCAAACTCGCTCGTAAAAACATGCCGGGTCTCAGCAGATCCGACGCAGGCAAACTAATGCTGACTGTGGCTTCACGAGTCTCTTCATCAACTAGAGGAGCAATCTCACTCACTCGACCCTGAAGCTGAATTCGAGCATCGGCATCAGAGGTAATCACGACGGGCGCACCGATTTGAACCTGGGACAGCTGGGTTTCAGGCACTTTCACTTGCAGCTCAAGTTGGCGATCGCGAATGATTGAAAACAGCGCTTGAGAACTTGAACTCACGTCCCCAACTCGCGCCATGCGCTCTGCTACGAGACCATTTGCAGGAGCCTTGACCAGCGTTTGCTCTAGCTGAGTTTGCAGCTGCTGAATGCGAGCATTTTGACTACGCACCTCCGACTGAGCGCTGTTGACATTGGCTTCAGCCACCCGTACTTGCTCCTGAGTAGTTCTAGCAGATGTCGTGCGACTGTCAAATTCTTCGCGGCTCACTACGCCCTCATTCAACAACGATTCATAGCGCCGCAACTGGGTCTGAGCTTCTGCTTGACGTGCTTTTTCTTGTTCCAATGTTGCTTCTTGCTGCCGCACTCTCGCCAAGGCAGACTGAAGTTGTGCCTGAGCTTCGTTCAGTTGAGAGTCAAGTACGGCCCTATCCAGCACGGCCATAACCTGTCCGGTTCCAACGCTGTCTCCTTCATCGACCAGAACTTGCTGAATTTGTAGTCCTGAGGTGCGCGGCAAAATCGGCAATAGATCATAGGCTGCAACCGTTCCTGTAGTGTCGAACGAGCGATTCACTTGAGCCAGCTCAGTCGATGCCAGCGTTACGCTTTGCTGAGGAGCCGTTGCCTCTTCAGCCGTGACGCTCCCGGTCGTTTCAGAGGTGGCTGTAGAAGGGTTGGAAAAAATTCGGCTGCCGACCACACCGACGCCAATCAAAATGCCAAGCCCTAATCCAATCAGTAAACCTGACTTGCCAGCCAGAAAATTACGCTTAGATGACTCGGTCTTGGATGATTCTAAAAGTTTTTCGAGTGAACGAGTTGAGGCGTCCTGTTCATCTGGAGCTGATTCAGCCGCGATCGCCATTGAATACGGGTCGTGTTCTTGAGAGGAACGGTCGTGAGAATGCAAATCTTGAGTCACCGCAGATAACCGCTGTGTGAATTTTCAATAGACCCGAAATGTCTTCGTCTCGGGCAACCCCATCGGTCACTGCTCGGAGATATTGTGTCAATCTATCAAGCTGCGAGCCGATAAGACAACAAAACATGAACAATTCTTGGGCAATAGTTACATAATGTTGCTTTCCATTATGCCTCATTTACCCCTTGTCCCCTATTGAAATTGTGCCCGAATCTTGGTAGATGATGATTGGGCATAAGGACAAAAGTCGTATTGTCCATCTCAACAACGATCTTAAACCAGCTTAATGTCTCAGTTCCGCAGATCCCTACGGGTGTTGGTAGGATGGGGCATTGTGTAACCCGGTTAAAGGCATCAACGCAACTCATGCAGGTGTTGGGTCGCGTTCCTTAACTGCACCCTACATCGCATCATTCAAACTAGATGCTTAAGGATCGATCGCGACCATGATTAATGCCAGCAAATTATTGAAAGAATGCATTGCTATCGGCACCATCAGAGATTTTGTCATTAACTGAGCGACAGACAAAAGGATGCCAAACAAGAAGATTCCGCCCATGTCATAAGGGTCGTATTGAGAATGAACAACGGCCCAAACCATTGAAGGGAAAAGAACCGCGCCAATAGCTCCAAGGCGCGAGTTGAGAATTCCTTGAAACACAAATCCTCGAAAAAAGATCTCTTCAAAAACCGGAGCTGCAATGACAATCGCGATATACAGCAGCGGTAGAAAATGTGCTGTCTTGTAAATGTCCAGCGTAAAGGTTGAGGCTTCGGGCGATCGCACTAAGGCTTTCAGCCATTCAATAATGTAAATAAAGCCCACGGTGATCAGACACCAAATTCCCACAGTCTTCCATGGAGTTTGGGTCGGCATTCGTAATTGTAGATAGTCGGTGATCGATCCTCGCTGTCGAACCTTGATAAACAGCAGAATCAGACCAATGCACAGCGGGGCAGACGTGATGGTGGCGATCGCCAAGATGAGTCCATTGGTGGCTAAATTCTGGGTCAGGTCTTCGAGCATCATGGTCTGCTCTTGGCTAGCATAAACGGCTAGGGCAACGATGAAGACGATCGTTTGAGCGGCAACAAAAACCGACCACACACAAAACGATAATCCCACCGTCGCCCAAAATCCCCACGGCTTCACCGTTGATTTCGATGTTGATTTCGATGATGGCCTCATGAATTACCGTGCTTCCAACTCTTCAATCGTTTTAGGCACTCCATCGGTTAGAACGTCGTGGCCATCTGAAGTGATCAGCACGTCATCTTCAATACGAATTCCGATACCACGCCACCGCTCGTCTACCTCAGGCTGACCTTCTGCCACTTGAATCGTCGGTGAAATATAGATTCCAGGTTCTACGGTGAAGACATGTCCCGGCTCCAAAAGATGAGGAGCTTCACCATGTTGATAGACGCCAACATCATGCACGTCCAGTCCCAGCCAGTGTCCTGTGCGATGCATGTAGAAAGGTTTGTATTTTTCCTCTTTGATGATTTCCTCAACATCGCCCTGAAGCAGCCCTAAATCCATCAAGCCTTCGACAATGACTCGCACCGCTGTGTCGTGGCACTGGTTATATGGCACACCGGGCTTTGCTTGGGCGATCGCCCGAAGTTGAGCTTCTAAAACAATGCTGTAGAGCGCCCGTTGCTCGTCTGTGAAGCGCCCACTGACCGGGAAGGTGCGAGTGATATCTGCGTTGTAATAGTCGCAGGAACATCCCGCGTCAATTAGCAACAGGTCGTTCTCCTGGATCTGACAGTTGTTTTCGACATAGTGGAGAATGCAGGCGTTGGTTCCAGACGCAACGATAGAGGGGTAGGCTGGCCCCAAGGCTCCATGAAGTCGAAATTCATGCTCCAGCTCAGCCTGGACTTCGTATTCAAACCGTCCCGGTTTGGCAAAGGCCATTGCCCGATTGTGAGCGTTCACAGAAATCTTGGCGGCCTCTCTCATCCACCCAATTTCAGCCTCACTCTTGACCTGACGCAGGGAATGCAGAGTCGGGCCAATGTCTTCAAGGGCAATCGGGCCAACGCCTTTTTTAGGATACGTGGCAAGGCATCGCTGCCAGTGGCGTAGCAGAGTGGTATCAAAAGCGCGATCGCGCCCTAATCGATAATAGATACGATCGGATTGTTCGAGATACTGAGGCAACTTTTCGTCTAACTCATCAATGGAGTAAACTTCATCGGCCTCATATTCAGTTTTGGCAGCTTCGACACCGACTCGCAGCCCACTCCAAGTTTCCTTGAGGGGATCTTTGGGCCGGACAAATAAAACGTATCGATGCTCGTCATGATGAGGTGCAAGAACAGCAACGGCGCTGGGTTCGTTGAATCCAGTGAGGTAATAAAAATCGCTGTCTTGCCGAAAATTGTACTCCACATCATTGTGCATGACAGCATGAGGTGCGCTCCGCAATACGGCAGTGCCCTGCCCCAGCTTTTCCATAAATTTTTCGCGACGCTGACGATATTCTGCTTGCATGGCCTAAAGGTGACGTGAAGACGTTAAAAGTGAAATCAATCCTTATTCGTTCACTTTAAACACATGACATCACTTTAAAGGGTTCGTCATCATCCAATCTCATTCGGGAATTGAACTATTGCTCCACACGTCGATGTTCAACGAGTGCAACGCCCAATTCGTGAGTTCAATTGAGAGCAGGTTCGACAAGAGGGAACCTGTAGTTTCTTGGGTCTTAGAGGATGTTTGAAAAGTATTAGACAACACGCTGGAACAAGACTGATCCCC
>CAKZMO010000108.1 GCA_937128595.1 uncultured cyanobacterium
GGTCATCCATGAGTTGAATCTTTCCGCATCATTCCATGCTGTGCAACGCCCAATACTCTATCTGTACTAGCCTCAAATCCCTCGTGTCAAACATGTCGACAAAACAGGAGTCTGCAAGCCTGTATAGCAACGGCGGTCAACCTTGCCTATTGTTGCTATGGTAGAGAGTAGAAAAGAGAAGGCGTTTGCCTTGTGCTTACTGCTCGGTCAAGAGACTCTTCAGCATAAGGACAGACTGCGAAAATTCGAGACAGACCTTAATATCTGACCTTAATATCTGTAAGTTTTCCTGATGGGAAGACAAGCCGTCGATAGAGATTACAGATTTTAGAGTTGAGAATGAATATCTGCGAAGACACCTACGAAACTCATGTGCTATGCTTGCACGGTGTTAGGAAGTGCGATTCACACCCGAAAGCTTCAGACAATAGATTCTAGGGCGTGATTTTGTTGAGTTGAGCACTTCTCTTTCAATTAGTCAAACATTTGAACAATCAAGAATAGGGTTTTAAGCTTTATGAACCAGCAGGTTATTCACCCGATGGGTAAGCTTCAGCGTCAGGTGCAATCTCTTGTTGACTCCAAATTAATCCAAAAGTCAGACAGCATCTGGAAGATTGCTTTACTTTATGGTGATGAATGGAGTCACTGGAAACAGGAACTCGAAGATTTTGGATTCGCAACGCAGGATTCAATTGAAGAGTTGTTGCTCGTTGAGACTTGGGAAGAAGCTGAATAGGTTGAGGCTGACCGTGTCACACCCTTTACGTTGCCTTTGACAGCTTCTCGCTATCGTTATTTTTTCTTGTGACTTATCGCAATCCGGCTCCTACAGTAGATCTCATTATTGAAATGAGCGATCGCCCAAATCGTCCTGTTGTTTTGATTGAGCGCTTAAATGCTCCTCACGGCTGGGCGCTTCCAGGAGGGTTTGTGGACTATGGAGAGTCGGTTGAAACGGCAGCCCGACGAGAGGCACAGGAAGAGACAGGGTTGACTGTGCGACTGCTAGAGCAGTTTCAGGTTTACTCCAATCCAGAGCGAGATCCTCGAAAGCACACGCTCTCTGTTGTGTTTTTGGCGATCGCCACTGGGGAACCTGCCGCTCAAGATGATGCAAAAAGCTTGCAGCTCTTTGAACTGTGGCAGCGACCCTCACCCCTTTGTTTTGACCACGACCGAATCTTGCAGGACTACTGGCACTATCGTCACTATGGGATACGGCCTCCTGTAAGACTTTAAGCGGCTTGACTTTGATAAGAGTTGAATCGAGATGAAGTTCACGATGTTGCCTGAATGTTGCATGCATTCAAGCAATTCATCTACGATGCCAGCTCGGCCAGCTCTAGCCACCGTTCAGTCGCTGAATTAATTTCTGATTCCAGTGAAGCCAGCCTTTCTGAAAGGGACTGAATCTCTTCGTAGCCAGACTGGGACGTTCCACCATACAATGTGGTTTCGATTTCTGCCTTTTCTGCTTCGAGTTCAGGAATTTTTCCTTCTAAAGTTTTCAGTTCTCGCTTTTCATTGAATGAGAGCTTCCGAGAACTTGATGACCCCGTCGAGCGACCATTCGTCGTCGGTTCTGCTGCACCATTACTCGGGCTAGAGGATCGGGTTGAGGTAGAACGCTGAACGGCTTTAGCCTGCGACGCTTCCGCTTCTTTTGCAGCAGCGTCTTGACGTTGCTTGACATCCAGGTACATAGAATAGTTGCCTGGGTACTGTTTTACCATCCCGTTTTCTTCAAATGCAAAGATGCGGTCAACGACCCGGTCTAAGAAATAGCGATCGTGAGAAACGGTGATCACACATCCGTTAAATTCTTCTAGGTACTCCTCCAAAACAGAAAGCGTTTGGACATCTAAATCATTGGTGGGCTCGTCTAGAATCAAAACGTTAGGTGCGCTCATCAATACACGCAACAGATACAGTCGTCGCTTTTCGCCTCCCGACAGTTTGTTCAGAGGAATATAT
Organism: uncultured cyanobacterium; assembly: GCA_937128595.1. Lineage (GTDB taxonomy): Bacteria > Cyanobacteriota > Cyanobacteriia > CAKZMO01 > CAKZMO01 > CAKZMO01. Next base: position 1,978 of record CAKZMO010000108.1, read on the forward strand.
TGCTGATTGGGGGTGAACAAAAATCGCTCCAGCATTTGAGAAGCACTGATCTGGCCTCCATCTGCCGTTTGCACATAGGAGCCAACTTCTTTGATGTAGTCGATGACCCGCTGGTTTTCGCCCATAGCGTCGAGCAGATTTTCAGAATGCTGATCGAAGTAACCGATGTGAATCGTGATTCCGATATCGACTTCGCCCTGATCGGGCTGGCTCCGCCCGGTGATGATGTCCATCAGCGTCGATTTGCCGACCCCATTGCCGCCGATGATTCCGACCCTGTCGATTGGGCTGAACTCGTAGGTAAAGTCGTGGATGAGGGGGCGATCGCCATAGCTCTTGTGAACCCCGTGTAGCTCAATTACCTTCTTGCCGATGCGGCGACCTGGAGCCGACACTTCAACCTTGCCCTGGTCTGTTTTGAACTCAGTATTCTGCATCTCATCAATGCGATCGATGCGAGCTTTTTGTTTGGTGCTGCGGGCTTTGGGGCCGCGTTTGAGCCATTCCAGCTCTCGGCGCAAGACTCCTGCATGTTTGCGTTGCTGACTGACAGCAATTTCCTCCTGCTCGGCCTTCTTTTCCAAAAAGTAAGCGTAGTTCCCGCTATAGGTATACAGATCGCCTCGATCAATTTCAAGAATGCGATTGGTGACACGATCCAAGAAATAGCGATCGTGCGTGATGAGTAAAATGGCTCCTCGAAAACCACTGAGATAGGTCTGCAACCATTCCACAGACTCTGCATCGAGGTGGTTTGTCGGCTCATCCATGAGTAGAGCATCCGGGTCGGAGAGGAGAGCCGAAGCTAGAGCAATGCGTTTTCGATATCCTCCTGATAAACTTCCTACCCGTGCGGTGAAGTCTTCGATTCCGAGTTTGGAAAGAATAATCTTCGCGCTCGTTTCCAAATCCCACGCCCCAGCAGCATCCATTCGCTCGGTGAGATCAGTCATACGAGCCATAAGCCGATCGAGGTTCTCTCCTACAGCATCAGCAAGAGTATGAGAGACATCCTCGTACTCGCGCACCAGTGCCATCTGCTCTCCAGCATCAGCAAATACCTGCTCGATCACAGTATTTTCGTCATCCAGATCAGGTTGTTGAGGTAGGTAAACCACCCGATTGCTATTGCTCACCTGGAGTTCTCCGCCATCGGTAGGCTCAAGTCCTGCTAGCATCTTCAGCAAGGTGGATTTGCCCGACCCATTGGTGCCGATGAGGCCGATTTTGTCGGATTCATCTACGCTAAAGGTGGCGTCACGCAGAATTTCCTTGATCCCAAAATCTTTCTTGAGCGATCGCGCCACAAAAATGCTCATGCCGTATCCGTGCCCTCATTAATCCATCTGTGCTTCTCTCATTGTGCAATATGGATCGCAATTCCAAGCTGATCTGCCACGGCTTCGATCAGTGAACCTCACAATCCCGTCCACTACAGTTAAGGATCGTCCTGGCTGCAACGTTTAGCTTTGGCGATCGCCTGACTGCGATAGAGTTGAGGTACAGGTGAACCGTTGTTGATCTAGTTCTATGGTTCAATCTCAATCCCAAGTTTCTAATCCTATTGGAACGCGGCATGTTCCTCCGCTGGAAAATGGCGATCGCCTCACACGCGTCGAATTTGAGAAGCGCTACGCTGCCACGCCACAGGTTAAAAAAGCCGAACTCGTTGAAGGGATAGTCTATAGGGCGGAGGCTCTCCGCTTTAGGAATCATGGCAAGCCTCATGCCCAACTTTTAGGATGGCTCTTCAACTATCAAGTCGCCACACCCAACACTGAATTAGGCGATAATACCACTGTTCGTCTTGACCCAGATAATGAGCTACAGCCCGATGCAGCACTTTTCATCGATCCTAAAGCGGGCGGGCAGGTGCAGGTTTCAGACGATGACTACCTCGAAGGCGCACCTGAACTCATTGTGGAAGTGGCTGCCAGCAGCGCGTCCTATAATTTGGGCGATAAGAAAAACGCCTATCGCCGCAATGGAGTGCAGGAGTATATCGTCTGGCAGATGTTTGAAAACAGGCTGGACTGGTTTGTGCTGCAAGACGGCGAGTATGTGGTGCTGACGCCGGATGCTGAGGGTGTGATTCGCAGTCGTGTGTTTCCGGGGTTGTGGCTGTCGGTTGAGGCGTTGCGTTCTGGAGAAATGCAAACGGTGTTGGCAGTGCTGCAGAAAGTTTTAGCGTCTGCGGAACATGAGGCGCTTGTTCCGCAGTTGTGTCAGAAATAGAGGAAGCTCAACGACCCACAATTCTTTTCCGTCCTGCGCTCAACACCTGTATAGACTTAGAGCACCTTTTCGAGAAACTGACAGGCTCGCTCACTCTTTGGAGTGCTGAAGAAAATTTCAGGCGTCGCGTCTTCAACCAAGCGTCCCTGGTCGAGAAACAAAATCCGATTGGCGACTTCGCGAGCAAACCCCATCTCGTGGGTCACGATCGCCATTGTCATGCCTGATGTGGCGAGGTCTTGCATCACGTCCAGCACTTCCTTGACCATCTCAGGATCAAGGGCGGACGTGGGTTCGTCGAACAGCATGATGTCAGGCTCCATTGCTAGCGCCCGGGCGATCGCCACTCGCTGTTTCTGTCCTCCCGATAGCTTGGAGGGATACACGCCCCCTTTTTCTAGCAATCCTACTTTGCTCAGCAGCTCTGAAGCAATGTCTTTTGCCTCAGATTTGGATACACTTTTGACCCGCACCGGAGCGTAGGTGACGTTTTCCATCACCGTTTTGTGGGGAAACAGATTGAAGTGTTGAAATACCATCCCCACATTTTGGCGAATGGTCATGACATCTGTTTTGGGATCGGTAATCTCTTTACCGTTGATGACGACTTTCCCTGAGGTGGGCGTTTCGAGTAAATTAATGCAGCGCAAAAACGTTGATTTGCCCGATCCCGACGGCCCAATCATGGCTACCACTTCGCCTTTGTGAATCGTAGTCGTGATTTCCTTGAGAACCTTGAGAGCCCCAAACGACTTGTAAAGACGATCGACTTGAACGGCGATCGCCTCTGAGCTTGATGCTCCGTTTTCAGCTTGGGAGGACGCCATGTGATGATCCTTCATTGGGGTCAGTTCTCCAATCAGAATTGATATAACAGGGTCGGGAAATGAAAAATTCCAAGAAGCATTAGCTGCTGCGTTGAAGCCGATGCTCTAAGACTGACGCAGCGATCGTCAATGTCATCACCATAAGATAGTAAATGACGGCGACAATGAGGAGTGGTTCAAAGTAAACATACTTCTCGGCTCCAACAATTTGAGCACGACGCAGCAAATCTTGAGCACCGATTGTCGAAACCAAAGCCGAATCTTTTAGCAATGCAATAGTTTCATTGACCAATGCAGGCAAGATGTTCTTAATGGCCTGGGGCAAAATAATGTCGAGCATCATTGGCCGATAGCGCACACCCAGAGACATCGCAGCTTCAGCTTGGCCCTTGTCGATCGCCAAAATTCCAGCACGAATGACCTCTGAAATATAGGCTCCCGAGTTAAGGGCAAAGGTAATAACACCGGCCTGAAAGCCTGAGATATCGTAGCCTGTAAGCTGTGGCGTCGCAAAGTAGATGAGCGATAGGGTCACGAGCAGTGGTGTGCCTCGAAAGATCGAGGTATACACCATGCCAAACCAGTAGAGAGGCTTGAAGCTAGAGATTTTGCACAAGGACAAAATCGTGCCCCAAATAAAGCCAAAAACAGCAGAAAGGGCCGTGAACTTAAGGGTGACTAAGATGCCACCCAAAATAAATGGAATTGAGGGAGAGATGCGTTCAAAGTCCAGGTCAAACGCAGCTAATGTATAGCCTTGCCCAACGAACGGGCTCATCCAGTCCAAGGTCATATCATTCGTATCCCTTCATATTGTTCGCATTCTCCCCAACAGATTCTATTCAGCAGCTTCTTGCTCAGCTTCTTGTTGTTCGTAGTAGTCTTCGAACCACTTGGTAACTAGGGTTTCTAACTCTCCCGATTCTTGCATTTCTGCTAGCACAGGCTCAAACTCAGCTAGCAAAGATGAATCTTTCGGAAAGGCGATCGCCGATCCCGATGCGTCGTCCGACTCTAGGGTGACGAACGTCAGGTCAGGATTGTTAGCGATATAGCCCTTGGCAACAGTGTCTTCGACGATTGCTGCATCGAGACGCCCTGCCTTAATTTCTTGCACCAGTTCACTGACTCGATTTCGAGGCTCAATCGTCATACCCTCAATCGTTTCAGCTTGCTCTTTAGCCTCATTTTCCTGAATGGAACCGAGCTGAACTCCAACGGTCTTGCCTGCCAGATCTTCGTAGGTCTCAAAACCAGCATCGGCATTGGCAACAATCGTATTCTTAGCGTCGTAATAAACGTCAGAGAAATCGACGCTCTCTTTGCGCTCCTCTGTGGGCGTCATGCCAGCCATAGCAAAGTCTACACGTCCTGCTTGCAGTGCAGGAATAATGCCGTTGAAATCCATGTCTTGAATTTCAAGCTCGTAGCCCAGTTGCTCTGTGATGTACTTTGCAATGTCAATGTCAAAGCCGATCGGCTCGCCTTCGCCTCCAGCAGTTTCATAGAACTCGTAAGGAGGATAGTCGGCAGACGTTGCCATGACTAGAGTGTTGTCTCCTTCGCCACCCGCACTTTCCTCATTCGAAGAGGCACAGGAAGTCATGACAAAAACGGTGAACAGTGCAGCCAGCACCATTGTGAAGATGAATTTAAGCTGTTTCATAGCGTTCTCGATTCGTAGCGTTCTCTTGAATGAAGATGGTCAGTCCGTTAAAAACGATTCATGCCCTACGGGGCTGGGATGCACTTTGTACCTAAGAATAAGGAACTTTCTCGTTTTTTGGAACAAAAGCTGTTCGTTTTGTTCTCGCGAAAAACACGTCAAGCATAGAGCCTATCATGCTTGATCAACTGAATTCGGTATCCATACAGCAATTCTCGTTATGGGGAAGCGATCGCACGGTGAACAAAATCGTCGGCAAAAAGATCGTTCTCGATTGTGCCTCTTGCATGAAAGCGTTTAGCAAAGCATCAAATGGTATGCTTTGCGAGCATCGATTGTTGCACGTCTTGTGCAATGACTTGTGCAGTGACTTGTCTCCCGTAAGTTTGCCTGGCTGCTTGCTATGCCCCCTCAATCCGAGCCATTAGAATGGAGCCCTCGCTTGCTGCACCCACTGATGGGGGCAGATCCTGTGACGCTGGCACGAATCTTAATCTCCAATGGGGGAGTCGCTCCTCGCTGTTTGCCCCATGCAGGCTTGGCGATCGCTACCTCTCTAGCCCGGCTCCCGTTTATGGCGTTAGAGCGTTTTCGTTTAGGACAACTGCGCCGTCAGCATCAGTCGCAGTTCAACACGGAAACTAGAGCTCATTCGCCCATTTTTATCGTGGGGCATTGGCGCAGCGGCACTACGTTTTTGTACGAGATTCTTTGCCATTCAGCCCAGTTTTCTTACGTCTCTCCCTTTGCGGTGGGGTTGCCGTGGGACTTTCTCACCATGACTCAATGGTTTGGCCGTTGGCTAGAGCGATCGCTCCCAGACGATCGGTTCATTGACTCGATGCAAGTGAACCCTGATTCTCCTCAGGAAGACGAAATTGGCCTCGCCAGTATGCAGTCCGTTTCCTTCTACCACGGACTTTATTTTCCCAGTCAGCTCAAGGCAAACTTTGACGCAGGCATCTTTTTTGACCACTGCACACCCACTCAAATCGAGACCTGGAAGCGAGTCACCCAATATTTTTTCGAAAAGGTTCAGATCCAGCAACCTGGAAAGACGCTATTAATCAAAAATCCTGTTTACACAGCAAGGGTCGCCATACTGCGGCAGATGTTTCCAACTGCCAAATTTGTTCATATCTACCGTAATCCTTACGTCGTCTTTCAATCGACCCGAAACTTTTATTACAAGCTGTTTCGCGAACTGGCTCTTCAACCCTTTGATCGGTCGATTGTGGATGATCTGATATTGGAAAGCTACCCTCGCATGATGAATGCTATTCAGCACGATCGAGACGGATTAGCCTCCAACCAGTTTGTTGAACTTCAGTTCGAGCAGTTTGAGCAAGATCCGATCGCTCATATTCAAACGGTATATGACACCTTGGAATTGGAAGGGTTTGATGCTGCGAAAGCCAAATTCCTAGATTACTTAAGTGAGAATCAGCGCTACAAAAAAAATCGCTATGCTTTTCCAGAAGCTGACGCCCAAAAGGTTTATCACCACTGGGGGCGGTTTATTGACCAATGGGGGTATCAATGTCCGTAGAATCCGCATTCGTGGCAGAGTTGGGCGGGTCGGGTAGTGTCTCTGGGACAGGAAGAGTTTCATCTGCTTTTTCTTCTTGCCAAGGAAGCGTATCAGCTTCGAGGTCGAGATCAGAATCGTCGAGATCAGAATCTTTCCATTGATCGACCGAAAGCCGATCGATTAGGGTTACGGGGCGATCGGCAAACGCATCAATCTCCAGTTCATAGGGCAAGTAGCTCTCCTGAATTCCGTAGCGCTCGTGCAAGACCGTCAGATCTTCAAGAACATCGCTGACCGACTGGTAGCGATCGCGAAATGAATAGCGCGTCATCATCGACAAGACTGTTTCCAGTTCCAGGCTAATAGCAGCCTTATCTTGCCAGACAAACTCGCCAGTTTGAGGATCTTCTGGCAACCGATCGGGGGGCTGCCCAGTAACGGCTTGAATGCCTAAAATTCCAATGGCGTAAATATCACTGTTCAACCGGGGCGTTCCTGCCGATTGTTCACTTGGCATATAGCCTCGAGTGCCAATACCGACGGTATGGGCTTCCACGTCCTGGTCTTCTAGCATTTGAGTCTGGATCTCTTTGACCGCGCCAAAGTCAATCAGCACTAGTTTGTCGTCGGTGCGGCGACGAATAACATTGCCAGGCTTGATGTCCCGATGAATGACGCCGTAACCGTGGATAAACTCCACGATGCGGAGGAGCTCGGTCACCATCTCGACAACTTTTCTTTCCGGTAAGGCTTTGCCTAGCAACAGCTCTTGTCTCAACGGATGGCCATCAATAAACTCTTGCACAAGATAAAATTCTCGTCCTTCTTCGAAGTAAGCCAATAGCTGGGGAATTTGACCGTGTCTACCCAATCGCTCTAGAATTTCGGCTTCTTTCTGAAAAAGGCGCTTGGAAAGTCTTAGAAGCTTCAAATCGTTAGTGACAGGTCGTAGCTGCTTGACCACACACAAGGGATTTCCTGGGCGTTGGAGATCTGCTGCAATATAGGTCTCGCCAAAGCCGCCCGAGCCCAAAATCTCCACAAGCTGGTAGCGTCCAACCAGCAGCTTGCCTAATACTTCTTGATCTCGCTCTTGAAGCAGATCGCGGAGATCGTCTTGCTGGCTAATAATTTCTTGAATGATGGGAGAGCTGACATATTGCTTGAGGGCACTTCGAAGCTGAACTTTATGAAGCTTTTCACGGGCTAGTCCAGTCCCGACATAAGACGCAGTGCTAAGGGTCATCAAGCTGATAGGGATAGCGGTTGGAATAATTTTCTGTGTTCCAATAAAAACCACATAACCCACAACAAACCATACGGCACTGGCGACCACACCATACAAAACACGATGGGTTGTGTGTTTGGGACGGCTGATGAGAACACCTGTGGCGACTGTCAATAGAAACACAAACAGTCCCCGAAAATAGGGATTTGGGAAAACTTCGGCGATCGCGCGATCGTGCAACAGTGTCGCCACCGCATTGGCATGAACTTCCACCCCCGGCATTATGCCCATAGGAGTATCGTGCAGATCCTGAAACAGCGTCGCTGTTGGGCCAACCAGCACGATTTTGTCTTGGAAGGTGTTGTCGTTGAGGTGCTCTTCCCACGTTTCCTCAGCAATAACAGTCCAGAATGAGACTCGAGGAAAAGTGCCACTATTACCGTAGTAGTAAATGTTGTGTCCGTCGGGTTCCTCAACGGTGATGTCGGCACCCGTTATGCTAGCTCGGTCAAAAGAAGGAACTTTTTGGCTTAAGTGCTGAAAATATTCCGCTTGCTCAGGATAAAGCTGAGCAAACATCAGTGGAAAATCCGCCGATAAACGATGAATTTTGCCATTGAGTTCTCGCCAATAATTGATGTATCCAATTTGGACATCATCTGTGCGAAACGCGGGCATCGGTTCAATGAGTTGAGTGAGATTGCCTTGCCCACCGGAGAGAACCTGGTCTTCGTAGCTGGCAGCAATCGTGACTCGCCCGTCCGCTATTGCAAAGGCTTCCAAGAGTTTCTGGTCATCTTCGTCACCCCAGCTGCTGGGTGCATCGAAGACTAAATCCAAAGCAATGCTTTTGGCTCCAGCATCAAGCATTCGTTCAATGGCGATCGCATAAGACGTGCGCTGCCAAGGCCATGAGGCAAGAGGAGCCATCTCCGCATAAGACTCAGGACTATCAGCATAAAACTCTCCCTGATCAAGGGATGGCTCATCAATCGCCAAAATGATCACTTCTTCCGGTGGAGGCACTGCACCTCGAGCCTGAAAAAAGATTGACTGACTCTGCCGTTCAAGCATCTCAGTTAATCCAATGCTCGTGACCGTGGCGATCGCACCCAATGTTGCCCACGAGCCCATCAACAAATGCCCGAACCCCACAGGAGCAAGCCATTGCTGCCCACGAAGAAGAAGAGCACGCCCTCGCAACCAAAACCGTTTCGGTAAATCTGTGAGCGCCTCTTGAGACGAATTTTTGACAGCCGTTTCGTCTTGAGGCGGCTTGAACTCATTAAACGCTGAACCCGATGAATCAGCAGAGGAGTGATTTTGAGATGAAGAATTGCGAGCCATAGTTTGATCTCAGCGCTCAGAGCCTTCTCAGAAATTTGTTGATTAAGAAGCACCCTGACGATGCCTGACTAAACATCGATTCTCTTACGCAGCAAAACCTGACGAGGTCGATTGAACATCAACGCAAATAGATCTCCCTCAACCTGCTCTACTTGATAGTCTAGTTTTTGGTAAAGGTTATTGGCATTGATGTTGTTGTCTAAAACATGAAGATAAATATCGCCAAATCCCCACTGTTGAGCAATTTGTTCACAGCCCTGCAGTAGATGATAGGCAATCCCCTGACGTCGACAATCCTCTCGTACAGCGAGATTTGATAGATACACATACTTCGAGGAAGACTGCCACAAAGAACGCTGACGAACAGACACTTCAACAGTGCCAATAGGTTCTCCCAACGTATTTGAATGTAACGTATTGGAATGTAATGATTCCGATTGAGAACCCATCTGACCACTCGTCATATGCAATGCGGCATCTCCTTCACTTTTATCAGATTGAACAGCCACGAGACAGGTGTAGTGAGCCGTCTTGCTCGTCAGGCGCTGCCGCAAATCTTCATAAATGCCCAAGCGCATGACAGGAATCAACCACTTCATTAAACCTTCAGGACGATGAAAACTGAGCGTTAAAATTTCTGACAAGTCATGCAAGTCTTGAAGTTGAGCTGTTTTGATCAAAGCGGGCGGTGCATCAAGAATAACTTGGGAATGAGATTCTGGCGTATTGGAAAGAAGCTTTAAAACAGTTGCACTAATATCAAGACAAAAAAGCGCCATGTCAGTTCAAATCAAAACGTCGGGAGCCGAGGGTGAAACAGAGGGTGCTGTCTGAAGTCAATGTTTGCTCAGTTCGGATCTGATGCGGCTGAGTATCGCTATGACATCGCTGAGTTCCAGACTGAATCCTGTATCTCGTTAATATAGCGAAGCCTGAGGAAAATCACAGGCGTGAGTCAATGCTCCAACTGCAAAACAACGACAGTCGTTTTGAACCCATCCATAGCAGCCTGCAAAAAAGAACTTTACTAGAATTGATAGGCATCCTTGGTGGCTGATTGCGATCGCTTTGCCAGATCGAGGGCACACTATATCGGGGCTTCTTGTCTAGTCCAAAAATCTGAGAACCTCTCACCTAGTCAAGCGTTCATGGCTGCGTTCATAAGAAAAGTATTTACTACTATGCTGAACTCTGTATTCCGTATTCTCTATGCTTTCAGTCCGCTGCCCCATCATTTATCAATATCTAATACGATAAGTGAGAATATGGCTAACTGATCTGAATGAAGATAAATCCGTTGACCTAGCAAACATTGAGCTATGTTGATTGTAGCTGAACATCTCTAGCGCACTACAAAACATTCAAACGGCGAGGTGTCTCGATAGACAGAGGCAGTGCCATAGCCGGGTTTGTCAGGATGGCTGAGGCAAGAACGATGTGAGTCTTATCTGCATTCTGCAGTGCTAGTTTTGAGCTGACTGGGGAAGACTATCGGGGTGAGCAGATCTAAAAGTTGAAGATATTAAAAGGTGCAGATTCAGTATATTGAAGCGACAGGTCAAAATTTTAGTTGTTATTCATCTTCAAAATTGATTCCTGAGTACGCAACGTATTTAGCAAACTCCACGTCTCAACAATTATTCCTTGGCGAATCCCAACCTCCTACAACACCTAGCTTTCACAAGTCAGGGATCTCTGACTAGCTCGACGATGCCCCCTTCATTTGGATTTGGGCGATCGCAGGGTGCTGCCCGAGCTACCATGAATAAACGATTTAGCATGGATAGCAGGTTTTCAAGGGACAGATAGGGGCAACGGTTGGATTGAACAATCAGAGTTGGGACACAAGCTGGTGTGTTTCGAGCTGGACAAGAGATAAGCGATAGCCAGACTGTGCAGCAACACTTCTACCCTGTTTTCATAGAATTCGGATTTCATAGAATCTCGACTTTACAGAACGTCTACATCTACGACTCATCTCCACATACGGAGATCATTTGATGACATCTCAGACAGGTCAAAAGAAAATAGTCTCCAAGCCTAAGTTGCTGGTTGTTGACGACGAGCCTGACAACCTCGATTTGCTATACCGAACGTTTCATCGTGAGTTCAAGGTCTTGCGGGCGGAGAGCGGCCCAGAGGCGCTGCAAATTTTGGCTGAGCAAGGAGAGGTCGCAGTCATTATTTCAGATCAGCGCATGCCCTCCATGAGCGGAACTGAATTTCTTAGCCTCACAGCAACACAATATCCCGATATTATCCGTATCATTCTGACGGGATACACCGATGTAGACGACCTGGTCGAAGCAATTAACTCAGGCAAGGTCTTCAAGTTTGTCACAAAGCCCTGGGATGATGACCACCTCAAGTCCGTAGTTCGGCAGGCGGTCGATACTCACAACGTTCTTAAAACCCGGACTCAGGAACTGCGCCGAACCCTCCGTCAAGAGTCCTTGGTCAACACGGTTACTAGAGCCATTCGGGGGGCGCTCAGTTCTAATCAAATCCTCCAAACGATCGTTGAAACCGTGGGATTGATTATTGGCGCTGATTGTTGTGTTTTGCGGCCGATGCAGCATGATGTGCTGGCTTCCGAGACTTACTTGTACGTCGATCGTTCCGTCAAGAACCACCTCGATCCTGATCTGCTGGCTCAAACGGTGTGGCAAGTTGACGCGCTTCGAAACTTCCAAATCAATCTTCAAAATGGCGATCGCCCTTCCGCTACCGACAATGTCCAGAACAGTACAAGTAGTGCAGGGAATCAAGCCACAAACTCTCCTGCTGCTGAACTCTCTGATCCCAGCGAAGCAGACTTATCGCCAAAGGTAGAAGAAAGTTACCAATCTCTGGGAATTCAGTCGAGTCTTCTCGTCCCTTTGAGCTATCAAGGGGAACTGATGGCCGTGCTGGCACTCCACCATGTTCAAAAATCTCATGCCTGGAATCCAGACGACATCCACCTGATCACCCTTGTCGCCGATCAGGTTGCTCTAGCTTTGTCCCAAGCCCGTAACTATGAGCGTGTTAAAGCTCTAGCGAAGCGGGAAGCTCTGATCAACATGATCACGGCTGTAATCCGCTCTAGTCTTGATCCAGAAGATATTTTCGCAGCTATTACTCAGCAACTAGGGCAAGCGCTTCATGTGGACGGCTGTGCTCTTTCTCTATGGACAGCTCAGGATACTTTTGTCCATTGCGTAGGACTTTACGATGCAACGAGCGCATCAGAGAGAGATGACATCTCACCACAGGAACGTCCTTCTGAGGCTCCTTCTAACAGTGTTCTTGCTGATTCGGAGGAAGACTTACCTCTAGACTTGCCAACGTCCTACCTTATCTCCGAGTCCGGCACGACAGGAGAAACCTGGATCAGCCCGATGGTACTTCAAGGAGAAGGCTCGTCGCTCTCAAGAGACGAATCAGCATTGCATCAAGGCGAGTTTCCTTCTATTCATCATGATCTTCACCACTTACCTCGCTCTATCGCTCCTATTGAGGGCAATCCTGTGTTGCAGCAGTTGATGCAAACTCAAGAATCTGTCGTCATTGATGACTTGAGACAGCATCCTGAAATGAATCCAATGGATGTGCCGCTGCGATCGCCTGCGTCTGCTCTACTCGTAGTGCCGCTAATTGCTGATGGTCAGATCATCGGTAGCATTTCTCTCCGCCAAATCAATCAACCTCGCAAGTGGCTACCTGAGGAAATCGAACTCGCGCAGGCTGTCGCCTCTCAAGCGGCGATCGCGGTTCAACAGTCGCGGCTCTACCAAACCACTCGTCAACAAGCTGAAAAACTGATTGAACTCGACCGCCAAAAAACTGAGTTTTTCCAGAACATCTCCCATGAGTTTCGAACGCCTCTGACTCTCAACATCGGCCCCCTAGAGTCAGCCGTCACCGAGGGAGAAGGACTTGACTACGAACAGTCTGTGATTGCGCTGCGGAATTCGCGGCGGTTGCTGCGCTTGGTGAACCAGCTACTCGATTTGCAGCGCATTGATGCGGGACGGATGCAGTCCACTTTTTGTCCTTGCGACTTAGTGAACTTCGTGCGTCAAGTCGTGGAGTCATTTCGCTCCTATTGCGCAAAGCGAAACATTGATTTGATCACTCGTTTTGGTGAATGTCCGCCGCTTTATCTGGATGTCGAAAAATTTGACAAAGTGGTTTACAACCTACTGTCCAATGCGATGAAGTTTACCCAGGCGGGCGGTCGCATTTATGTATCAGTGTGGACGGAGAGCGATCGCTGCTTGCTCCAGGTGCAAGATACGGGGATCGGTATTCGAGAAGATCAGATTCCTCACTTGTTCGAGCGCTTTCGACAGGCCGATGGATCGGCAAATCGCACCTATGAAGGAAGCGGTCTAGGACTGGCAATGGTTCGAGAAATGGTGGAATTACACGGGGGTGAAGTTGCGGTCGAATCTGTCTATGGGCAAGGAACGACACTAACGGTCTCATTGCTGCAAGGGACTCAACATCTTCCCCCCGATCAGCTCTCAGACGTGCCCGCAGAGATTGAATATCACCAAGCTTTGATTGAATTTGCCGATATCGATCTCGAAGAGGAAGCTCCGGAAACAGAGGGAAGTGCCGAGCTAGATTCACTCAAAACGATTTCTCCAATCGTTGAGCTGCCCTCTAATATGGCTGCTGTTCCTATGCCTGATCAGATTTCTACAGAGAATGTCTCTGACGCGATCGCCAGAACAATTGGAGGAGCACCGCCAAATTCTTCTTCAGTGAAATCCAAACCATTCCATCTTCTAGTCGTGGACGACAATCCTGACCTACGGCGATATGTCAAAAGTATTTTAGAGGGAGGAGGGTACCAGGTTTCCGTCGCTCGTCACGGACTTGAGGGATTGCAAATCGCACGGCGAGAGCAACCCGACTTGATTCTGACTGATTTGATGATGCCGAAAATGTCGGGTCTAGAGATGATTCAAGCCATTCGGCAAGAGCGGCTGTTGCAAGGAATTCCTATCGTCTTGCTCACGGCAAAAGCAGATGAGGAGACCCGCATTGAGGGCACAGAGCGTGGAGCTGATGCTTATTTGTCAAAGCCGTTCAATCATCGAGAATTGCTTGCCGAAGTGCACAACTTAATTGCGCTAAAGGAGAGTGAGCGTCGAATTCTCCAACTCAACACTTATCTCACCGAATCCATTCTGCAACGATTTCTACCTCCATCATTAGTCAGTAAGGCGGCTCGTGGCGAGCTGAGCCTGGATTTACGACCTGAACCCAAGCTCGTAACAATCTTGTTCAGCGATATTGTGGGGTTTACTCAGTTATCTAACACGCTGCGATCGCGCAGAGTCGCAGAACTGCTCAACGACTATCTGACGGAGATGACTCATGCCATCTTCGAGCATGGCGGCACGGTTGATAAATTTATGGGTGACGCAATTTTGGCAATTTTTGGTGCGCCAGAAGAAGCGAGCCCCAATGAGCAGGTGCGACAGGCGATCGCGGCTGCGCGACAGATGCATCGGACGCTCGAAAAGTTAAATGAAAACTGGCGACACCAAGGTATTCCTGAAGTGCAGTTTCGCTGTGGCATTCATCAAGGCACTGCTGTAGTAGGCATGTTTGGCAGTATTGAACGCTCTGACTACACGGCTATTGGGCCTAGCGTCAATATCGCTGCTCGGATTCAGGAAGCCGCTGATCCAGGCAGCATCTTGGTCTCTGCTGCCGTAGCGGACTACTTAGATGATACCGTCATTCAGAAATACAGCCCTCTAAAGCTGAAAGGAGTAGACGAGACGGTACTGACCTTTGCTATCAAGCCTCGCCACTACGATGAGGATGAATAGATACGAGGAATGAAATGAAAGCGCGATCGCCACGAATGATCTCAAGAATGATCCGTGAATGATCTTGCGTTGATTATTCATCGATATTACAAAGGAAATGGGCTCGCTGACTGAAGCAAATGTCAGTTTGGGTATCACTTGCTGTTTGACAGACCTCTGTGCCTGACGCGATTGACGGCTCCGTTGCATGTGACGAATTCTAGCTTGTCGAAAATTTCATCATAACGGGGCTCTTGTTGAGAATCTCTTAAAGCTTTTTCCGTATTCACATTGAAAGCCATTGAAGCTGCTACCACTGAAGGGAGGGCGATTGAAGAGAGGGCGATCGTTGTTTGTACGGGTTCGACGGGGCAGTAACTCGATTATGCTTCATTCAAACTAAAAAGCAGTGCTGCACCGATAGCCAGCGGAACGGCGGTACCGACGTATTTAGCATTGCTGTAACGCTTGATCGACAAGAAATCGCTAAAATTGAATCAGGCTTGTGTCAACAGCCGTCAAGGATTGTGCGGCGAGCTAAGGGAGAATTCGAGTCTACGAAGTTGTCCTGAGAGATGATCTCTAAAAAGTTGGAGCTTCGTTTGAACTTCTGTAATTCTGCTGAGTCATAGCTCGAAAGCTTTGGAGAAACTTCCACAATTACTCTGAAAGATCTTGTAAAAGAAACGTACATCCTAAAATAGGGGCGATCGCGCCTTAACCCTTGAATCTATTCAAGATTGCATCATTATTAAATGCCTGAGCTATCTAGCGTTCGTCAGGGCTATTGTCTTCAGTAAAGGGTTCGGTTTTCTTGCATCTTCTATATCTCAACTCTGGATTTTCTGGACTATGAGCATTATGTTTTCTCAGCCTCAACGTTTACCTCGTCAAATGTCTTCATCTTCATCTGGTGAGTTGTCGGGAACAACGGATGGGATAGGCCGTTCCTCAGCGTTGCCAAAATCAAAGAAGACTGAACAAGGTCTCACGTTGATGGAATGTCTTGTGGCGATCGCAGTCATTGCTCTGACCAGTGCCATGATTGGGCCACCCTTGGTGCTCGCAGCGGCGACCCGCCTTCAAAATCGTCGAGCTGAACAAGCGCTGCAACTTGCTCAAGGTGAAGTTGATCGGGTTCGAGCTTTAGTAAGTCTCAGCCAGCATCAGCGTCAGGTTCTTCCTGCTATTGCTGGAGCTGCTGATCTCGACGCTGTGCCAGCACCAGCCAATGCGTCTGCACAGATGCAATCCGTAGACAACGCCTGTTCAGATTACGATGGCACCCCCCTTGCTGTAACGCAGGTGCTTCCTATTGACATTGATGGGGACTGCGAAGAGGACTTCTTGATGCAGGTCTTTCGTAACGAAGGCGATATCTCCAACGCCGAAAACAATCGCGGGACTAGTGGACGACCTAGCACATTCAACATGATGGTAAGGGTTTACACGTCAAGTGCTCGGGATAACCTAGGCGGAGCTGCTCTTGAGACCGATCCTGCGTCTCTGAGATTTACATCAGGGCAAGGAAATCAGCGGACAAAACCTTTAGCTGTTATTACATCCGAAATGAGTTGGAGTGACGCGGATGGCTCACTGTTCTGTTATCACGGCGATTGCGACGATTAGCAGTGGTGCGAAGCTGTTCTTAGCGTTCTCGAAACGGTCATTTAGCAACCTGTAGACAAATTTTAGTTAGGTCTCTTTTGTTTCATCTAGGTCGATAATCTTCATACTTAGCCAGAGTTAAACGCCCATGGTACAGACACGGTTTAATACTCAGTTGATCATCCAGGCGTTGAGAAAGCTACCTCAACGCTCATCTACTACAGAAACAAGAGATAAGGGGTTCACCCTGATTGAGCTGCTGGTCGTCGTGCTGATTGCGGGCGGTATCATTTCTGGCCTGATGTATCTAGTAGTTGAGCTACTGACGGCTGATCGAGTTGAAGCCTCGCGCACTCAGACTCAACAAGAAATGCAAATGGCGCTAGATTATATCGGCACGGAGCTGCGTCAAGCCGTCTATGTTTACAACGAAGATTGTATGAATGCAGCTGGAACTGGAACAGCCGGTGATGCCAATTACTGCCCAGGGCTATATAACCACATTCCAGCAAACTTAACAGACGCAGACGAAAGTCCGATTCTTGCCTTCTGGAAACAGCAGCAGTTACCCTCATCGGTTCGAAATGATTGTGATGCAGGAACTGCCGATGCCAATACACCCTGTGTAACTGGGCATTCTTATGCGCTAATCGTGTATACATTGGACACCGCCGACAGCCCCACGTGGAGCGGCGGCGCTCGTATCCGTCGCTACGCCCTGACTCAGTTTCAGGCTGATGGAGCTGAGACTGCTGGCTATGTCGATCCGGGCACTTTCGACCGGAACTTCCGCTCTTGGCCGTTTTACTCTGACACAGATGGAGGCAGAGCAGTTAACCAACAAGGAGGAGCAGCACCAGGTGGAACGCCGCAGGTCTTAGTTGACTATGTAGATGATCGAGTCCGAGCCGACATCGAGACTCAGTGTCCAGCTGGATACACGCTTACATCTGATGACACCGTACCCGCAGACTTTGCAAACAGCTTTTACGGTTGTGTGAGAGACTTGCCGAATAATGCGGAAGGGGGTCTGAATCGCGATACGATCTTGTTCCTGCGAGGCAACCCAAGTGGGCGACCTGGCATGGGAGCCGATATCGGACGAAGAACCTTTTTACCGACTCTGGAAACTCAAGTACTGAGCCGCCCTGTTCTGGAGAAACAGCCTGTTAACTAAAAGATTGAGTATCTCTCCCTGATTTTTCGTCGTCTCGCTGGCAGTAAGTCTGCACCCTACAAGCTATGAAGAAGCAACCTCTCACTCAAAATTCAGCGGCAGGCTTTACCCTCCTTGAAGTTCTAGTCGTCGTTGTCATCATCGGAGTTTTGATGGCGATCGCCGCTCCAGGTTGGCTCGCGTTTATGAATCGTCAGCGAGCCATTACAGCGAAAGATCAGGTTCTACAGTCAATCCGCGTGACCCAAGCTGAGGCAAAACGCCAACGCCGCCGCCGCGTCATCGAGTTTTTTGACTCCAACGAAGCAGCTGGCGATGTTCCTGAAATTGAAACTAACGGAATTCGACAGGTTCTGGGGGAAGGTGAAATCGTCCCTGGCGTCCTCGAGTTAACGGCTGAAGACGCAGATGGCAACGATGTTGACATTCTTGTCTTTCGAGAGGATGGTACGTTGTCAGTTGAGGTCAATGACTACAACGATGGATCTACTCCACCGACACTTCCAGTTGTGATTGCGGTTGCGGCTCCTCCTGATTCAGGAAATGAGCGTTGTGTTGTGCTCGATACGATTCTGGGATCGATACGATCAGAGTCTGACGAAGACTGTGAGCTGTAGCCTTAGCTATCTTCCTGCAACTCTTTTCTCTTTTAGGATGTGTTTAAGTAGCAACTGCCTGATCTCTTAGTAGCTTGGTGGCATCGCCCGTAACAAGTCGAGAAATCGGAAGACAGCAGGTGAGTGCAGCGCGTCGGCAAGAATTGCAGCTCCAATGCTGCGGATGAGGGGAATAGGGAGCGATCGCACTTGCACGTCTGCGGGGATAGGCATAGCGGCCAATCGCGGTAAAATAGCAGCTCCCAATCCTTGAGACACCATGCTGACAATTGTAGAATCTTCTTTCACCTCATAGGCAACTCGGAAAGATTGCTGCCATTTTTCCCAGTGATTGCGTACTGTTGTTGTACAGTCAGCATAATTGTAAAGAATAAAAGAATACCGTTCTAAATCACTCCAGCTCAACTGAGCCGGAGGTAAACGCATAGACGGGGGCAAAAGCACCACAAACTCATCTTGAGCAATTTCCCACGTGTCCAAGTTTTCAACCGCGCGAGGGAGAGGCATCAACCCAATATCCGCTCGTCCATCTCGTAATGACTGCTCAACCACATTCGGATCATTTTCATCCAAGAACACCTCGACGTCCGGATACTGTTGCGAATATTGGGCAATCAGAGGCGGAAGCAGATGAGTGGCTGCACTTCGGAAAGACGCAATACGCACTCGTCCTCGCTGAAGTCCTTTCTCCAAATAGGCTTCGTACACGATATCGTTTTTCAACTGCAGCATTTGCTTCGCATGACCCACGATGCGCTCGCCAAAGCGAGTCGGACGTGCGCCAAAGCGCCCGCGCAACAACAACGAGACGCCCACTTCTTCTTCTAATGCGGCGATCGCTCGACTCACTGCTGATTGAGACATGTCTAGCTTGAGCGCAGCTTCTGAAAAACTTCCGTGTTCAACCACGGATAGAAACACCTGCAAGTGACAAATGTTCATTCTTTCTTGTCTCCCGACTTCTTCTCCAGCAGTGTCGCCAACACATATCCGATTGATTTGAAAGAATTTGTTCAAATCAGGTTTCATCACTTAGCTCAGAACTGGAGGCAGACACCTCGGAGGTTGACGTTTCTGGAGACTGTTCGGTCACCCCCTTTGAGCAGACTTCCGCCCTGTCAGACTCAGAAGCTTGTGCCTCAGATGACTGCGGAATTTCAGATAGAAACTGAGGGTGAAAACGAGGATGAAGGAGCGATTTGACTGGTGTGTCATTTCGCAAGTGTTGTGTCACAATCTTCGGGACATCTTCGGGTTGCACCTGACAATACCAGGTTTGATCAGGCATCACTCGAACCGTAGGGCCAGAGCTACACTGCCCTGTACACTCGCTTTTAGAAACAAAAAAAGAGGAAGGCTCTGCGGATTTTTCTTTTTGAAACGCAGCGTAAACAGCCTCGGAGCCGTTCCGCAAGCAAGAACGATGATGGCACACCATAATGCACCGTCGTTGCATCGGTGTAGACACGGAAGTTGTCGGATGGCTCACTAACGTCACTTTTGTTTATTGATAACTGATGGGCTTAGCTGCACTTTAGGCTTGCTCTATTTTTAGCGAATGAATTGAACATTCGACAAGTATCAACGGAAATACAGCAGTATACCGAAGACCAGAATAGAAACGTTGAGTCTTGATGCATGATGAGCGCGATCGCTCTGAAAAAACACAGGGAAGAAAAACAACCTCCGAATCACCACATCAAGAAACCTGTTTCATCGTGATGAGGTAACGGGAAGACTGAATGTAACAGTCAGTGCATCTGTCCAGTGAAATCGTTCCTGGCCCTTTCATACCTCCGATTTTTGCATTTCATCACTTGGTTATCTCTCCCAAACCGATGTCCTATGGCTGATTTAGAGTTGTTGAGCATTCTCAAGCGTAGCGTTGATGCCTGGAATGAATGGCGTCAGACTCACTTGCGTCCAGGACTCAGACCCGACTTTAGCGGTGCAAACCTGTGCCAGCTAGACCTCAATCGTGCCGACTTACGACGAGCAGTCTTGTCTGGAGCAGATCTGAGTGGAGCACAGCTCAACAACGCAGTGCTTGCGGGCGCAGAAATGCGAGAAGTGAACCTCAGCGATGCATCCCTGAAAAACAGCGATCTCTCAGAAGTGGATTTGTCCCATTCTGAGATGACAAACATCAATTTCGAAAAGGCAAATCTTGAAAAGGCCAAGCTTGTTCAAGTCGTCCTCTATCGTGCTCAGTTGTCCCGAGCTAATCTAAACCGCGCAGACCTCCAATATTCAGATTTGCGGGTATGCAACCTTGCATATGCAAATCTCAGACAAGCTAATCTAAAACACGCTGTATTGACCCTTTCTGACTTACAACACGCCGAGCTGCGTGGGGCAAATCTCAAGGGAGCTGATTTGCGCTCGACTGATTTATCAAGAGCTACGATGGGAGGCACTAATCTCACGCGAGCAAACTTGAGTTTTGCTTATATCGAAAGAGCCGTGTTGCAGGGTAGCTCTCTGCGGGAATCGATTTTTGTGAATGTTGATGTCTTTCGCTCAAATCTTAACAGTGCCGACCTTAGGGGAGCACAGCTAGATGGAACTGATTTGAGCACAGCACTCTTTGATCCTAAACGCCTTAAACGTTAACAATACAAATCTCTTCAAGCTTGTTTCTCCTCAGCCTTGATTTTGGATGAAAATCTGAGCACAAGGCAATTAGCCTTGCATCATCGCTGAACATCCGCTGTCTCGGGTATAAAAGTTTTGGCCGCTGTTCTACCAAGTCAGTTATTACATCACTCTTGTAAACTAAACGTGAAAAGTGCTCAAGTTTTCTTGAGCAAACCTTGACGTTTAATTAATCGAGAATCAGTTCACCCACCTGCGATGGAGGACGCAAGCCTGATTGTCAGGATATTGTCAGGTTTGAGAAAACCTTGTCGATAACAGGAGCTGAAATTATGCGCTGGCAGATGGGCCGAAGAAGCAATAACGTTGAAGACCGACGAGGTTCTAGCGGCAGACGCACCGTTGCTGCGGGGGGTGGTCTCGGGGTGTTGATGTTGGCAGTTGTCGTTATGCTATTGGGCGGAGATCCTACAGTTGTGCTGCAACAGGGAGCATCGGTCGAGCCGCGATCGCCTTCTTCTACAACACCCACTTCGCCAGAACAAGATGAGCTGGCTGATTTTGTTTCAGTCGTGTTGGCTGATACAGAAGATACTTGGGAAGAAATTTTTCAAGAACTTGGCGGAGATTACCAAGAGCCAGTTTTAGTCTTATTTTCGGGAGCTGTTGAGTCAGCTTGTGGGTTTGCTCAAGCTGCAGTGGGGCCATTTTATTGTCCTGTAGATCAAAAAGTATACATCGACCTCAGCTTCTACGACGATCTGAAAACTCGGCACCAAGCTCCAGGTGACTTTGCTCAGGCGTATGTCATTGCACACGAAGTCGGGCACCACGTGCAAAACATCACTGGCATTTCAAGACAGGTGCGCCAAGCTCAGCAGCAAGCCGGCGAAGTACAGGCAAACCAACTTTCAGTCAGACTCGAACTTCAAGCTGACTGCTTTGCAGGCATTTGGGCACATCATGCCGACGAAGATCGGCAAATCCTTGAGCAAGGAGATATCCAAGAAGCGCTAAATGCGGCTAGTGCGATCGGGGACGATCGGCTTCAGCGACAAACGCGTGGTTATGTTGCACCTGACTCGTTTACCCACGGGTCATCAGAGCAACGGATGCGATGGTTTTTCCGTGGGCTAGAGGCAGGTAGTTTGGAGCAATGCGATACGTTTTCTGCAGAAAACATCTAGAACGCAGTGCTGATAAGATTGCTACACAGAACGGACTTACTCACCGGTGACGGATAGATCTTTTACCCAAACACGGGGAGAAATCCCGCCAGGGGTAATTTCAGCTTCCTGCTCGACGTAGACAATGGATTTCATCAGATCGCGGATATCTCCGGCAATCGTTGCCGAATCGATACTAACTTTCTCTCCTTTATTGACGATCCAGCCATCAAAAGGCAAAGAGAAAGAACCCTGAAGCGCATTGACTCCAGCGTGAAGCGCACTAAGATCGTCGATAAAAATGACATTCTCAGCAGTGTCGAGACTGTAGGTTTGTTCTGCCGCTTGTCCTTGGGTAACGTGGAGAAAGTTGGGACTGACGGACACTTTGGCACCGATGTTGGCGTTGCCTGTAGGTTGGGTATCGAGTCGCTTGGCAGTGCCCGCGCTGTGAACAAAACTTGTCAGTACTCCTTCCGTGATCAGAGGCACTCGACGAGTAGGAGTGCCCTCACCATCAAAAGTCTCAATCGCCACATTGTCAGGATGCAGGGCATCATCAAATACAGAAATGAGGGGAGAAGCGAGCTGTTGACCAATAGAATCAGGGGTTGAAAGGCTCTGCTTATCAAGAATGCTCTGGGCGTTGAACAGATTTGAAAAGGCTCCCAACAGGCTTAGAAACGCTTCAGCAGAAAAGACTACAGAATAGCGACCTGTTTTTACCTTTTGATAGTCAAGGTGACTGATCGTTTTCTCAGCAGCCTCGGCTAAACATTTTTCAATATTCAGCTTTTCAAGGCTGTGATTGATGGTGTAAGCACCCGCACTGCGAGGCTTTTTGCCCTCTTGCTCTGTCTTGCTATAGAGGTAAAGAGACGTATAAGAGTTTGCCTCGTGACGCAAAGCTCCATCGCTGTTGAGATAGAACTTGTCAATATCGCGCTGAGAGAGCCCGTTGTAAGGGACTCCGGCGATCGCCGGATGAGCATCCAGCAGTCGTTGCTCCACCCCCACGAGAGTTTCGATCAGTTGGGAGACGGGAGCTTGAGGAGTTCTTTCAATCTCGCGAGCCTCAATCGGTTTTTGAGCTTCAGGGCTGAAATCAGGTACGTGCTCCTTCGGCCCAAAAGCACTGGCTTCCGATGCCGTTTTTAGAGCCAGTTCGATACCTTGAGCATCGACATCAGTCGTTGAGGTGACACCAATAGTATCGTCGCTGTTCCACACACGCACAATCACACTCGCGCGATTGGAGGCTTTGACCTGCTTGGGCTCTCCACTATCGACCTGAACACTAGTGTCATCTACGGTGGAGCCATAGATATCATATTTTTTGATACCGAGCGATCGCGCGCTGGTCTCGGCGTACTTTGAGATGTCTTGAATAGTGGGCATGGGTTCTGCTGTGCGGAGAATTCTAAAGTTTAGACTTGTGGATTTTCGATGACCTTAACCTTTCTCTCTAAAGTGGGCTGTAACTGAGCTGCAGCCCACCCTAAAGATGTTGGAAAATTGCGACGTTACCGCCCACCAACTGTGATGGAATCAACCTTGATGTGGGGTTGACCAACAGTGACATAGATACTGCCGCTGATGGAGCCACAGAATCCAGCAGCTAGGCCAAGGTCGTTGGAGCACATGGGGATCTTATTCATGATCTCCTTGGCTGCCCCAATCAAAATCGCGCCCTTGAGAGGCTTGGTAATTTTGCCGTTTTCAATCAGGTAAGCTTCATCAACACCAAAGTTGAATTCACCCGTGGGGCCAACACTACCGCCGCCCATCTTCTTGCAGTAGATTCCTTTTTCAACAGAGTTGAACAGATCGTCAATGGAATAGTCGCCAGGAGCAATATAGGTATTGCGCATACGACTAGCGGCTGCATAAGTGTAACCCTGACGACGACCGCTGCCTGTGCGAGGATGCCCCGTGCGCACAGCACCTGCTCGGTCAGACAAGAAGTTTTTGAGGATTCCATTTTCAATCAGCAGAGTGCGCTGAGCAGGCATTCCTTCGTCGTCCATGTCGATGGAGCCAAACTCATTGTCAGACAGTCCTTCGTCCCAAGCGGTAAGACTTTCGTGAGCAATCTTTTCGCCTTTCTTCTCCATAAAAGGAGTGGTCTTTCGCTCGATTTGAGTGGTTTCAAGAAGGTGTCCGCAGGCTTCGTGAAAAATGACACCGCCAAACTCGTTGGCCATGATGATGGGGTAAGTCCCCGATTCAACATAATCGGCGTAGAGCATCTTGCCTGCAGAGTCAGCGACTTCCTCTGCGGTGTCAGCATAGTTCCAGGTTCGGAGGAAGTTAGGGTCGCTGGTGCTGCCCAAACGCTTGCTGATGGAGGAACGGTTGTCGCCGTCAGCACACAGTAGGTTAAAGCCCAAGGACTGAGTTAGGCGAATGTCACGGGCAAAAATACCATCGCTGGAGGCCACTAGCACTTCTTGCCAGTCGCGGAAATAGGACGCTCGTCGAGCCTGAACATGGGTTGCTTTTTGCTCTAGGGTGCTGTTGGCGCTCAGCAGCACGTCGCCCATTTCTTGCATGGAGCTAGAGTCAGAGAGCCAGGATTCCTTTTTGCGAGCAGCAGCGTAGTCGCGCAATAGTTCTAGGTTGATTTCAGGCACAAACGCATTGGGGTCAGGCATGGTCAACCCAATGATGGAAAGGGCTTTTTCGAGAGCCGCTTTGAGACCACTAAACGTCAAATCGTTGGTGCTGACGTAGCAGTCATGCTTGCCTCGAAAGACGCGCACACCCGCACCAGTAGAGAGACGCGGAGAAATACTGGTAATGGCATCGTCTTCGGCGAGGCAGCTAATAAAGTTGACCCGCTCCATAAAAAATTCGACGAAGTCGGCTCCTGCAGCTCGCCCTAACCCCAGCAAGGTTGATAGGGGCTGTCTCCAGCTTTCATCAAAGCGATCGCGCGTTGCAGTATAGGTTAGCGTCGGGAGTTCACGGGAAACGAGCAAGGTTGGCGACATATATCAATCCTCGGTGAGAGCACTTCTCAACAGAAAATGGTACGGAGACTACACTCAACCCCAGCGGTATTAGCTATCTATATCCTGCTTTGTGGAGTTGACGAGATCGTCAGTCAGGCTCATTGGAGTGTAAATGAGCGTTACGTTTTCTCAGTCTAACAGCGAAGCTTTTGTGTGGGGGGTGTTGAAATCTGGACAATTCTCTCGAAGGGGAATGCCGATATGCCTCTAACAAGGTCAGACCATCTAAATTCAGTCCGTCTAAATCTAAATTCCGTCTAAATCTAAAT
>CAKZMO010000109.1 GCA_937128595.1 uncultured cyanobacterium
AGGGGGATCAGTCTTGTTCCAGCGTGTTGTCTAATACTTTTCAAACATCCTCTTAAAAGATCTCTAAGCATCTACATTAACTAATCTTTAAAGAGGAAAAGCAATCGATTTAAAAGTATCAGTAAATATCTATTTCTAATAGAGAAAACATCAGAAATTTGAGTCGTTACTCTGTCCTCGTACAAATTTACTGGTATACGTCGTTTGTCGTCATTTTCTGATGAAATTTGAATTGAAACAAAGTTAGTAAATCAGGCTGCAAGAACTGCTACTGTTTCAGTGTTTCTTAATGCGCTACCGTTGCGTGGGTTTTCAAATCGTCAGCTCGACAAATGGACTTCAGTCCACCGAGCAAAACTGATAGAATTCTTGTTGATTTTGTAAATATAGCCCTATCGAAACCTGAAAGTGTCTTAATCACCACTTCTTCAAATCTATTGCCGTACACGATGAACACTGGGGACATGATGAACACGTTGAAAGCTGATGTCTCACAACTTCAAGCAGATGCTGCTCTGAGACTACTTGTTGTAGAAGATGAAATGGCGATCGCCAGAGACATTCGTGAGAATCTTGAAAACTGTGGCTATCAGGTTGTCGGATCAGCCATGTCTGGAGAGGCTGCCGTAGAGTTAGTCCGTAGTTTGCATCCTGACTTAGTACCTGACCTAGTATTGATGGACATTGTCTTGTCAGGAGAAATGGACGGAGTTGTCGCAGCCCAGCAGATTTGGTCTCAGTTTCGCATTCCAGTGGTGTATTTGACGGCCTATGGAGATCCGCAGATGCTGGCGCGCACAAAAGCAACGAATGCGTTTGGTTATGTTGTGAAGCCCTTTGCTGATAATTCACTGCGAGCCGCTGTTGAGGTCGCCCTCGATCGCTACAAAAAAGAGCGCCATCTTCAGCATCAAACTCAAGACGCCATACATCAATGTAAGACCTATACGGCGATCGCCAGTCATGAGTTTCGCAATTTTTTGGCAACGATTCAAAGTAGTGCTGATCTCTTGCAGTTCGCACTAAGCGATCCAGACTCATCGTCTAACAGCTCCGATATGAAGCTAGAGCTGATTGAGATGATCCAAGAGGCGGTTTCCGGGTTTAACGAAATGATCGACACGACTCTTTCCTTTGCTAAGGCGAGTGATCAAGCCTACAAACTCGACATCAGCTCGGTTGATTGTGTCAAATTTTGCAAAACCCTGATTAAGTCACTTGGCGCGGCTCAGCAGCGACGTGTCTTAATCTTTCACTACGAAGCTGAGATCGAAACTGAAATCGATCCCAATCTGTTTACATTCATTTTCAATAATCTTATTTCCAATGCTTTGAAATACTCGCCCTGTGACAAGCAAATCATTCTGACGTTAGGCAAACAGAATGATGAATGTGTTTTGCGGATTAAAGACTATGGCATCGGCATTCCTGAAGAATCGCAAGAGCAAATCTTCAATCCTTTTCAGCGAGCAAAAAATGCATGTGGCATCCCAGGGACAGGAGTCGGGCTTGCCACGGTAGCGCAATGCGTCGAGTGGCTCAACGGTAGCATCGAGCTTGATAGTCAGATGGGACAAGGCAGCACATTTACCGTCCGTCTACCCCTCAATCATTCCGTGCGCTCAGGCATTTAGAGAGACTCCGCTTACAACTCTCGCAGAAATTCAATATCACAATAAGCCCACACTATTGCTGAGTACTGCAATAGTGTGTTTTGCTGAGACAGGTTGACTCGCAGACTTGGAGTCTCGTGCGGCTTCTTATTTGACGCTAAAATTTGACGTGACCCCATAAATCTCAAAATTTTTATGGATATGTTTCTTTAATTGGCGTTGCACAGCATGGAATGATGCGGAAAAATTCAACTCATGGATGACCTGCTGTAGGGGCATCGCAATGCGATGCCCCTACCAAAATCATTCTTCAAATGTGCAACGCCCTTTAATTCATTGATTTTAGACTTTTCTATATGTTTTTTGCCCTCTCGGATCTCAAATCAACTATTATTCAACATCCTCTGGTCATCTCTCCTCGTGCAACTGTGTCGGACGCGATCGCCAAATTGAATCAGGAGTGTACCTGTGATTTTGGAGCCCAATTCAATAGTGAAGAGTCTCAAGGACACAATAGAGAAGCCGATTGCGTACTGGTTGTGGATGGACGGCACGTCAAAGGTTGGGTCGCTAAGCAAGCCTTGATTGCCCACAGTCATCCGCATCAAAGCTCAGATGATTTGACAATGCGAGAACTGATGACACCGGCTGCTGTCATTCTGCGCGAATCTGCTTTAGATGCGGTTTCAGTCGTGCACCTTTTACAACAGCCTTCCATTTTCTGCCTGCCTGTTGTTGACGATGGCGATCGCCTAGTCGGACTTATCACTCCAGCAAGCTTGCTGCGAGCCTTTAGTGTGGAACAGTCTGTTGATTCTTCAAGAGCATCAACAAGATTGGAGTCAAATGTAGCAGCAGAAAAAACCGAGCAACCCGACTCTTATCAACGAGCGAATTCTACACTCGACCCATATCTGGATACAAAAGAACCCCATCAACATGCCGAAGAACTTTCACAAGAGAACATAGAACGTCACATTTCGGAAAAAGTATGTGAGCAAACGGCGACTCTCAAAGAATCTGAAGAACGTTGGGCTTTAGCGATTGAAGGAACAAATGACGGTATCTGGGATCATGATCTTGTGTCAGGAGAACATTTTCTATCTCCTCGCTGCATGGAAATTGTGGGATACGACTATGCCGAGATAGACTCTTTCGAAAAATGGATTGACTTCATCCATCCTGACGACCAAAAGCATGTACAAACGACATTTGACGCTTATCTTCAGAACAAGAAGTCAACTTATGTTTGCGAATATCGAGTGAAATGTAAGGATGGTCGATACAAATGGCTGCTCTCGAGGGGCAAAGCTCTTTGGGATAAGTCAGGAAATCCCATCCGGGCAATTGGTTCCATCACGGATATTAGCGATCGCAAGCAGGCTGAAGAACTGCTGCGTCAATCTGAAGCTCGGTATCGGGCGATTGTTCAAGAGCAGACAGAGCTGATTGCGAGACTTCAGCCAGACGGCACGTTGACTTTTGTCAACGATGCATTTTGTCGTTACTTTGGTCTTGCTGAGTCAGAAGTCGTTGGATACAGCTACAAGTTCAACGTCTATCCTGAGGATCAGTCCTTAGTTGAAGACTGTTTTGCGGCGCTCTCGCCAAGCAAACCTGTGGACATCATCGAACATCGTATCCGTGTGAGTGGTGGTGTGCGCTGGATGCAGTGGGTCAACCATGCAATTTATGACTTCCGAGGTAATCTCGTGGAGCTACAATCTGTAGGCCGCGATATCCACGAGCGGAAACAGATTGAGATTGCCCTTGCCCACACCACACAGCAACTTCAAGCTTTTTTAGACAATGCCCCTGCTGTAATTGGCTTGTTTGACTCCGATGGACGCTATTTACGAGTCAATCCAGCGCTCGCTAACCTATTTGGTCTGCCTATAGAGAAAATTGTCGGAAAAACGTTTGCTGATTTGTTTCCTAGCGCTCTTGTCCGTTTGTTTAAAACTCGAATGGAGCGACTAGCCGAAACCCAAGTTCCTCTAGAGGTTGAAGATGAACTTGAAGTAGCTGGGGACACAAGAATCATGCGATCGCTGCTCTTTCCGGTTGTGTCTGATGCGCAGCATTGCAACCAAGGTGAAACGAATCAAAGCAAGGCCAAACAGGGAAACATATCGCCAACAGCCTTTTGGTCAATTGCTACAGATATCACCGAGAGGAAACGGATTAAAAATGCCTTACAGAAGAAAACAGACGAACTGCAGAAAAAAACAGCGGAACTCGATCGATTCTTCTCCGTCGCGCTAGACTTGCTCTGCATTGCCGATACCGATGGATACTTCCTCCGTCTCAATAGTCAGTGGGAAAAAACTCTGGGCTACAGCCTCAATGAGTTAGAGGGTGCTCGATTTTTGGACTATGTTCATCCCGATGATCTCAAAAGCACCTTAGATATCCTGACAGCTCTAGAGCAACAGCGAGACGTTCACAACTTTGTGAATCGATATCGATGTCAAAATGGCGACTATCGCTGGATTGAATGGCGAGCGACTCCTGTCGGACAGTACGTCTATGCGGCTGCGCGCGATATTACCGATCGACAAGAGGCTGAGTTTTTCCTGCGCAAATCCGAGGAGAGATTTGTAACCGTTTTCAACAGCAACCCCTCTCCAGGCTGGATTACTAGTTTAGAAGGACGCTTTTTAGAGGTCAACGAAAGTTTCAGTCGATTCTACGGAGACTCACCGAAGAACTTAGTTGGCAGAACTTGCACGGACTTACGTCTGTGGAATGATCCAGAGGATCAAATTTCTTTTCAGCAAACGTTGCGAACAACTCAGCGATTGCCGAGCTTTGAGGTGGTTTGGCGAACTCGCTCTGGACAGCCTCGGACAGTACTGATCTCAGCTAATGTGAGCTGGATCAACGATGAAGAGTGTATTATTGGTGTTTTAAACGATATTTCAGATCGCAAACAGACCGAACTCAAAGTCCAGAAGGCACAGCAAAATGCTGAATTGGCTAGTCAAGCGAAGAGTGCGTTCATCGCGTACATGAAGCACGAACTGCGATCGCCGCTCAACTCGATTCTAAATTTTGCTCGTCAGCTCAAGCGCGATCGCAGACTGCTGAAGGGTCAACAAGAGCGAGCTGGCACTATTGAACAGAGCGCTAAAAATCTGCTGAATGCCATCAATCAAGTATTAGACGTAGCAGAATTCGACTACCCTCAATGCCATCTCAACCTTCGCTATCGATATGTGAATGGCGATCGCCCCAACTCAGAGGAGCAGCTTGTTCAGGCTCTAGCTCAACTTCCAAACGACCTGCTAACGCAGCTAGAGGAGAAGCTCTATTTAGGAGAACCGCATCAGATTATCAACTTAGTCGCGACAATCAAAGCTGACGATGTAGCCATTGGACTCATTATCGCGGAGAAAGTGTCTAACTTTCAGTATTCGCTGCTCTTGAAAAGTATCGAGAAAGTTAGGTCACAACACTAAATATATAAACGTATAGTTTTGATTTAGAAAAAGCCATTCTTCAAAAAATCAAGGGTCTTGCACATTTAAAGAATGTCTTTCGTAGGGGCATCGCAGTGCGATGCCCCTACAAGAAGAAATCTAAGGTTAAATTTTGCCCAAATATAGCGCTACGCGCTGATATAAAACCAATAGTTGATGGAGAAGCCGCGCGGTGCGCGGCTTCTCCATCAATATCTGTCCTAACTTATCTGCGCATTGCTATAGGTGAAATACACGCTTTAGAACGGTTACACAGGATGGATTTCCTGCGGTGGGTTGTCACCTAACTCTCTACGAAGAAGCAGGAGAATACCTGCAGTGATGCCTGTGGTGATCAGCAACAAAAGCCAAAGATTTTTGCCGAGTAGTGAAGGATGATCGAGAGCCCATCCTCCCAATGTAGGGCCGATTAAAAAGCCGATCGCCCAGCATTCTGAATCTAAGGCGAAGTATATTCCGCGCAAGTTTTCGGGAGCCATGTCTCCGACTAGCGCAGATGCAGAAGGAGAGTAGGAAATTTCGGCGATCGCAATCACTCCAAACGCCACCAGTGCTATCAAAACAGCGTTGGCCGACACAATTCCGATCAACCAAATAAACAGCATTCCGACAGCCCACAACACCAATGAACCCAGTAGAATCAGAACATGAGGCACCGACCGTAACCCGCGAGTCACCGGGAGCTGAAGCACAATTTTTAAACCTGCGTGCCAAACGAAAAAATAGCTAATAATTCGCTCCGAAAATCCTGTTTCGGTGTTTCCTCCAGGTACAAAATTCGATAAATATAGAGGCAACGTGCTGCTAATCTGAGCTGCATAGGTGGTGAAGAAAATATTAGCGATTAGGTATGTGAGCAATCGGCGATCGCTCAAGGCTTGTCGCCAGTTGCTCAGCATGTCAGGCTTAGGCCCATGGCTTGAGGCTTGACGGGTTTCGGCGATCGCCACGAAAACTACGCCTGCAAATGCCAGATAAGCGAGTCCCTTGCAGATGAATAAAATCTGATAGTTGCCTGCCATCGCAATGTATTGGCCTGCAATCAACGCTCCCAATCCAATCCCTAAGTTATCAGCCAGCCGTGTGAGGGCGATCGCTTCCGTTCGGTGTTCTGGCGGCGTTAGATCAACCGTCACCGCTAAGGTCGCAGGCCAGTAGAGGCTGATGCCTAGACCTAGCAGCAGGTTTCCAACAACCAACAGGGGATAGGTGGTTGCAAATGAGAGACAAAAACTACCCAGAGCGGCGATCGCCGCCGCAATGAGAAGCGTTCCGCGTCGCCCCAACGTCGAATGATCGACAGCGTTGCCAGCCCAAAACCGACCCAGCGTACCGGAAACCCCCATGCTGCCTTGAGCTAACCCTACCTGAGTGGGTGAAAACCCCAACTCATTGACAAAATAGATAGAGGCATAGACCAGAGTAAAGCCCTGGCCAATAAACAGAAGCAGTTGACCTGCTGCCAAAATCCAAATTTCACGTTTGAGCGTAGGCAACCAGGCTAGTAGCGGATTGTGAGACGATTGCTGATTCGGATCAAGAGATGGCTCCATGCACTCCCTACAACGCTGATGTAGTCACCCTAATCCATATATCGAGAGATTGAAAAGAAGATTCGAATCCGCCACACTAACCTTACTAACCTTGATAAGTATGTGGTCAAAACGAAAACAAACGGGGGCACATCCTCAGATAGCATCGTTTAATGATGGCTACCTACTTACCTGTGAGAGTTCTGCGATTCAACAGTCTGCAACTTTCACCATGCTGTAACGAAGAAATCAACGAAGACCTATGGTTTATCAAGAACATATCAGCCTTGCCACGGACGGCAACGGAGACATGCAGGACTTAACCCAGCAAGTGAAGCAAATCGTCCACAAGGCCGGAATTCAAATAGGTATGGTTAACGTATTTAATGTCGGTAGCACAGGGGCGATTGGGGCGATCGAATATGAGCCAGGTCTTCAGCGAGACTTACCAGAATTGCTGAACAAATTGATTCCGTCTAGCCTCCACTACGGCCATGAGCAAACATGGCATGACGGCAACGGGCATTCCCATCTCCAAGCCACTTGGCTCGGGCCTTCTCTCACAGTTCCGATCGCCCAGGGCAACATGGTGTTGGGCACATGGCAACAGATTTTTCATCTGGAGTGCGACATCAAACCCAGACAGCGTCAAATCATGGTGACGGTTTACGGAGAATAATTGTCGCGCTCTATTGACGATCGCCAATTATCTAGCTCAGACCCTAAAGTTTTTAGCTGATAGGTCGCTGGCATCGGTGCCGAGAAGAACTGCTAGATTCCTAAATCCACCGGATTGGCGATCGCCATTGGCATCGACGCTTACCACTGTGCGGGAACCGCGCTGGGTCAGCTCGACATAATCGACCAACGGTTTACGGCTTTGGAAGGCACGACCTTTGAAGATCGCACTCAGATCTAGGCGATCGCCCTCAATCTCAAATCCCCGAATCTTATCAACACCGTCTTTGGGATTCTTGAAAACATAGCGATCCTTGCCGCGTCCTCCCTTCAAGATATCGTTGCCGCGCCCCCCAATTAGAATATCGTTGCCGGCCTGTCCAATAAGCTTGTCTTTGCCGCCCATCCCCAGCAGTCGATCCTTACCGCTGCCGCCCTTGAGCACGTCTTTGCCGCCTTTGCCCTTAAGCAAATCGCGACCCCCACGACCCAGAATTTTATCTGCAGCACCTGTCCCAATCAAGCGATCGCGCCCGTCTGTCCCAACCAGGCGATCGCTCGGTGTTGGGTCAATCACTGGAGGCGCTGACGGGTTTTCTGATGGAGCATCATCAATCGGTACTGGTATTGAGCCTTGGCCTGTTTCAGGAACCTCAACGCCAAATTCTACGGCTCCACTGTCAGGGGCGCTGTCGCGGGTTGCGCCTCGCTGATCCACAGAGGGACTACCACTCTTAGCTCCTGAGTTGATAGCAGGACTTCCAGGCAGCAATGCATGGGTCAAGAGGCCGCTGCCATTGTCTTGCAGTGATCCAAGTTGAGGATCACTGAGCCGAATGTTGGCCGTAGCGTTGTAATCA
The DNA here is from genome assembly GCA_937128595.1 of uncultured cyanobacterium. GTDB lineage: Bacteria > Cyanobacteriota > Cyanobacteriia > CAKZMO01 > CAKZMO01 > CAKZMO01. Next base: position 8,166 of record CAKZMO010000109.1, read on the forward strand.
TTCCAGTTATTCGTCTGTTTCGGCGGCCACTGAAGATTGCCACCCCGATCGATGAGTTCACGACTCGTGTGCTGCTGAATGCCCCAGTCATTCGTGCCGTTGTCTGCTGTGTTGTTGTAGAGAATCGTGTTTTTTAAGGTGACTGAATCGTCTTTGCTAGCAGATATTCCCCCTCCGACCCAACCTGCACGGTTGTTGGCGATCGTGGTATTGATGATGTTCGTCGGGCCATACAAGGCCATGCCGCCGCCGACTTTGTTGGATGCGGTTCCGCTCACACGATTGCCAGAAAATGTGCTGTTGGTGATGTTTGCCCGTGCATCCATCATCCAGAGGCCGCCGCCTTGGTTGGTCGCAGAGTTGTTGGCGAAGGTGCTGCGATTGATGGTCAAGCCTCGATTTAGACCGTTGCTCATGACGACAACAGCCCCACCATTGCCATCGTTGCCCTGAGGCAAGTTTTGAATCGCGTTGTCAACAAAGGTGCTGGAGTCAATCACAACGCGGTCTTGAGTCCCGGTGTAAAGATAGGCGGCACCGCCTTCCCCGCGTCCTTGATTACCCTGAAACAGGCTTCCCACAATGCGAACGGCTCCTGATGTGGCATCGCTCGATGTGCTGGCGCGATCGGTGTAGATTGCTCCTCCATAGCCCCGCAGAAACGTAATTTGATTTCCAGAATCGTAAGTGGCTGTAATGGTGCGATTGTTGATGAAGCGCGATTGTTCAATCGTGAGGTTGCCATTGAGGCTGTTGATGGCTCCTCCATTGATGCCTTGATTGTTGATGAAATCGCTATGCTTAATTGTGATGTCGCGAGGCCCCCAGAAGGCGATCGCCCCGGCTCCTCGCTCATCATTTCCGGCGATCGCCTTGTTGCCTCGAAAAGAACTGTGAGTCACAGACAGAGTCCCTTCAAAGGCCGTGAAGATCGCTCCCCCACCCTGGTCTGCTACGTTGTTGCGAAAGGTCACATTGTCGATGACCAGTTCCCCTTGATGGGTCGTGCTGATTGCGCCGCCTCGCTCAGAGGTATAGCCGTCCGCTAGTGTTAGATTTTTGACAACGAGCTTGCTGGGTGTGGCTGAAGTGGATTTGAGGTGGAAAATCCGAGATGCTGAGTTGCCGCTGATTGTCAAATTCGATGCGTTGCTACCGTCAATGGTGAGAGTTTTTCCAGCTGCAATTTCGATTTCGCTGCCTGCGAGCGTAATTGTTTTATTTGCTAAAGCAGAAGAAAACTTAATCGTGTCGCCCGATTGAGCTTGGGCGATCGCCGCCCGCAGTGTTCCGGCTCCCGCATTCGCAAGGCTGGTCACGGTTATAGTTTTAGGCATAATTCAGAAGTCCTGCAAATTCACATAAAGACGGTGAAGCGAAGCATGTTCGCTAATGCCAGTAACGACATCAACAATGCTGACGGATAGATGCAGGAAGAAGGCAAAAGAGCCTATCTTAAAAATTGTTTGATTTGATACTGCTACTTAGTGTGACCTGTAGCATTGGGGAGACAACGCAGCATCACAATCTGCGAAATCTCAATCGCCCTTAACCTAGAGAAGGTCGAAATTTCATGACCTGATTCCTCATTAGGAGACTAACGAATATCGTTACAGGTTCCTCACCGTATTTCTTCTGGAAACAGTGTTGCAACTATGTCACGACCAAGCAAGATTACGCAGAGAACACTACAGACTGGATACTAAAGGCCATGTCGTCAAAATAAAGACAACCACAGCAATAATGGCTAGCAATCCATCAATCAGGTTGCCGATAATCGAACCTACGACCGTACCGATGCTAGCTTTCAGAGACGTTTGAAATTTTGACTCTCCCTCAACTTTCTTGCGGGACAAATACTCGCCAATAAACGCCCCCAGAAATGGGCCAATCAAAACTCCTAAAATTGGGCCTCCAACTGGTAGCGCTGGCAGCAAGCCCAAAACCCCAACGACTAACCCAATAATTGCGCCAAATTGTCCCCATTTACTTGCGCCAAATTGTTGAGCACCAATAAATGCAGCTAGAAACTCAATCGCTGCACTCAAAATCAAGAGGGCAAACACAATAATAATCGGCCAACCAATGCCCGCAAACTGAGTGGCGATCGCCCACACCAAAATAGACCCCAGAATCAGTGTTGCTCCTGGCATTCCCGGAATTAACTCGCCAACTGCGCCGATTACCATCACGGCAACGAGTACCCAATACAAAATCGTAAAATCCATGGAGTATCCTCAGCGGGTGACTACAGTTCCGGAGCGACGATTTGAGAAAATCGCTGTTCTCCTTCGGTTAATTCAGGTGGCACTCCATTAGGATACGTTTCACGAATGTCCTCCTCAATGCGAGCAATTCGATTATCAGGACTCGGATGAGTGCTAAGAAACTCAGGCGGATTGCCGCCAGACTGAGCGCTTTCCAAAATTTGCATCAGCTCTACCAAGCCTTGAGGATCATAATCCGCCTCGGTCATAAACTGAAGCCCTAGGCGATCGCTCTCCAACTCATCTTCGCGACCATACCTCAGATTAACCAACTGATTCACCGCTTGGGCGATCGCTGCGGCTTGCTGGGCACTTTGGGCACTGTCGCTCGCTGCAATCCCAATGGCATTGACTAACATTGCTCCCAACTGCCGTCGTGCTAGGTGCTCTGATCCATGTCTCGCCACAACATGCCCCACTTCATGCCCCAACACTCCTGCCAGTTGCGCCTCCGAATCCATTTCACGTAAGAGACCTGTGGTGATGAAGATTTGTCCTCCCGGTAGAGCCAGGGCATTGACCGTATCGGGAGAATCTAACAGGTGAAACTCGAAGGGATAGGGCGACTGAGCTGCTTCTGACTGCTGCACAACCTGTTGACCGACCTGATCGATATAAGTTTGCAACTGTGGGCTGGGATACAAGCCACCGAGTTGCTGAACGACCTCTTGACGCCCTTGGCGACCCAACGCAACTTCTTGTTCGGGAGACAAGGCCACTCGCTGCTGCTCATCGGTGATTGGATTTTGTGAAACGTTGCTGCAATAGTTAAATGTCCCAAAAAGAGCAAATATCAGCCCTAGTAAAAGTCGAACGAGTAACTTGCCCACCCCATGATCCCCCAGATATACGGAGCAGAAGATAACATGTGCCGAGTCAATTTAGCATCTAACTCTGGGCTATTGAAATTTTGAATTTCACCATCTCTATCCCTGAAACACTGGCACATGTGATTTTGCTTGGGTTAAGATTATGGTAGTTTTGAGGTTAACGTAAGATTATGGCGAGATTAACGAAGGATTACGCCATGCAGGTGCTTGGTGCCTAAATCTTGCCCCCCTCTTCTGGGTAATACATCGAAAGTAAGGCACAAGAATTGTATAGCATCGAAATAAGTGTAATTTCTACACATCACTATTATCAACTTTATCAGGGCACTAACTTTCGTTGGTTAGTAGATTAGTGATTTTGAACTACGAAGGATTTTTTTGGATTAACTGATTTAACTCTGCGTATTCCCAAAAAATCGCGTATTTAGATCCGTGGGTTTTCAACAATTTTGTAAGTCGCCTGCATCAACTCAGAGATCCGGTCGAAACCTATCCGAAAGATTTGCATGACGAGCAAGCCGTGAACTCGCAGACTACGCCTTTCAAAGAAAGCTTTTAAAGAAATTGAACTATGAACTGGACATTAAAGATCAATTCACGAAATGTGCTTCGTTTTCTGCTCTGTATGGTTGCTGCCATTGCGATATTAAACGTACTGTGGCAGTTTTTATACGTTTTTTTCGACGACAAAATATTTTTCATTTCCACAATCGCGTGGTGGTTCAATATGGACTATGAGGGAACAATTCCCTCTGCATATTCGTCATTGATGCTTTTAGTTTGTGCTTTCCTACTCGGATTGGTGGCATTCAAAAAGTTATCTCTAAGCGACAAGTTTGCGCGTCATTGGGTGTTTTTAAGCGGTCTATTTGCATTTGCAAGCTGGGATGAAGCGACCCAGATTCACGAAAAGCTGATCTATTCAGACTCTATCGTTGATCTTCTGCCGACTTTGGGGATTGAGCAGTCTGGAGCTTTTGCATTTGGATTTTGGACTATTTTTGTAATGCCAATTATTTTTCTGATTGGCCTTTTTTATATCAAATTCTTCTTCTCTCTTCCGAAGAAGCAACGACGACTTTTTCTGATGGGTATTGTCTTGTTTTTGTCCGGCGCGATCGCCACAGAGCTTGTTAATAGCTGGATTTGGGATACGATGGGTCGGGATATGGAGGCTATTCCCTACATTTTATCGACTACAGTAGAAGAAACGTTGGAGAAGTTGGGCGTTACGGTGTTTATCTATGCCCTATTGGATTACCTGGAACAGTTGGGTAATATCAACGTCAAGTTTGACTCTAAGTAGATTTTTGCAGGGTTACACAAGCTTGTTCAGGCTTGAAATCCAATCAAAATTCATAGCTATTGTGGCGATCGCCCCACTTACATAGTTTCAGCATCGTAACTTAAGTGACAGAGTTGCTGAAACTATAAGCCATAAATTACATCAATCCTCCTCTACCACAGGAAACGTTCTGGAATCAGTTTCAGAACTTCTCGGCCAACGCGTTGATACAGGGGAATCCATTCTGAAAAGATTTTGGCATAACCACTTGAACCAGGGCGCAATTGCTTTTCGGGATTATCAATTACAACCCGCACTGTAGCCACTCGCTTCTGCTGCGTTTCATCAGCCTCGACATTGTAGAGAATATCATCGACCCGTGCATCATAGGGTTCTAGTTTGGCTTGGCGAGGTCGAAAGGTGACCTCCGCACCCATGTTAACAAATGCTAAGTCTTCTTCTTTAATTTCGACATTGGCAGTGAGCTGATTCAGCTCGGCAATATGCAATAAGGTTTTGTCGGTCTGAACTTCTTGCCCTATTAACAGATCTAAGTCGCTGGTGATCACAGTTCCCGATGTTGTCGCTGTCAACGTTAACGCATCTTGCTGCTGGCCTAACCTTGCGAGTCGTCTTTCTAGCATCTGAATTGTTTGTTGCTGAGCGGTAATTTGGGCACTACTGTCTGCAATCATTTGCGCCGCGATCACTGACGTATTTTGAGATTCAAGATTGCCAATCTCGCTAGATGCTTTGTCTCGCAACTCTTGCTGCGCTTGAGCCATCCGTTCTCGATTGACCGCAAGATCTCGTTCGATATCGCGGTAAAGAACGCGTTGTTCATCGACTCTAATAGGGGCGATCGCTCCATCTGCTACTAGACTTTCAAACCGCTCTATTTCATATTGCACTTCACTTAAGCGTCCTTGCAACCGTTGCTGTTCAACCTGAAGCTGCTGCATCTCCGGCGGCATGATGCCTTGCTCTAGCTGATTGACCCGATTTAGAACTGGCATAACACGGGCTTGAGTGGCTTGCTCTTGAGCCTGAGCCGCAATTAAAGAAGCTTCAGCTTGAATCTGTGCCTGTTGTGCTTGCTGCAAGCCTTGATGAACTTGAGCCAATTGGTTTTCTACATCAGCAATCTCTCGCTCCAGTTCTCGACTTGAAAGCTGGACTAGAGGCTGTCCTGGCTGCACCACTGTTCCAGGTTGAACAAACACTTGATTTACTATTGCCGGAACTGGGGTATGGAGTGCCTGACGAGCTTCTTCACGCCATGCTAACTGAACATCGCCTCCGACCTGATATGGGATGGGAATCATCCCGATCGCTCCTAACCCGCATACAACACCCCCCCAAATCAAGAGCCGCCGATGAGGTGAAGTGGATGGAACATCAGATGGCTTAGCCAATGGGTTCGATGCTTGTGGTGGTGTCGTCTCCGCAGCAGATGGGTTTGCTACGCTTGCTCGGGTTGCTGAAGTATCGCTAGGAGCCACAACTCGAAATGGCGAGGGTGTGGACCTCGGTGATGTGTCAGGTCGAGGTGATTGAGAACGTTGAGCAACCATAATAAATCCAGTTTAGGTAGAGTTAGTTTCAATAGTTCAATACATTCAAGCTAAGCTTGCGGATCAGGGGTGAGATAGAAGTACACTGCCCAGACTGCCAATAAAATCAGAGCCGTAAAGGGAATATGCGTTAACACGATATTCGCCACGTTGAGAAATAGAAATCCAAATATGGATAAAGTGTATAGCAAGCTGAATGGAGCATAGCCTGCTAGAATCCAGCGATCGCCCTCCGTCTCTCCTATAGGCTGACATTTCAGCAAGTTACCGTAGAACTGAAATGAGCGCTGCCGCAAATTGTTGATGCCTGTGGCGGCCACGGTCAGGTAATAGCCGTCAAATTTTGCCAATGGATTGAGATTGATAGCAACGGTGAAAATAGACGCTGCAAACAGAAGATAGCTGAGTGTCCATAGCCAAGTTCCTGTCGCGGAGCTGTTCCAGACCCAAAAACCAATGGTGGCAATGATCAACTGACACAAGACGCCAGCCCCGACCACCAGCAACCGTTGCGATCGCCGTGGCAGTGCATATTGATCGCTGGTATTGGTATAAGCCACAGGCATCAGGAACATGAACATCAATCCCACCTCTGGCACGACTCCGCCGTAATGTTTCAGGGTGAAGGCATGTCCTAACTCATGTAGCGTCACGACGGTCAAGGAAAGCACCGCAAAGGTGAGGATGATACTGCCATTCAAATGGCTGAGAAACTGTTGAGAAGTCCACAGCAAATCATCGCGCTGATGCAGGGCGATCGCCCCCGTCAAGGCAAACACTGCACAGAGCAGCAGCCACACCCGCTGAGTCCAAATCCACCGCAGACCCTCAATATGTCGATCCAAAAATGATTCAGGATTCCACAGAGACAGCTTGAAAAACAAAAGCTGCATGGGCGTAAACTTTTTCTTTTTGGGCTGGGGTGGAGAAGTCCCGACCAGCATTCCTGTTACTGCTAACTGCTGGAGGAGCGATCGCATTTCACCAGGGGCAATGCCGTAGGTTTGGGCGATCGCCTGAACAGAATCTGTGCCCAATTGATCAACCACCTGCTTAGCAGCATCGTTGAGCTGCACAAACGTGACATCTTCAGGATTTCGTAAAATCCAGTGGCCTGCCTCCGTCTGAATCCACTGCACGCAATCTTTGAGCTGTGGCCCTGCCGCTGGAGCGGGCGAAGAAGGTTCGCATTCTGTGAGTTCATCGAGAGATAACACGCCCCAAAGAACTAATTTCTGCCAAAGTTGTTGCACAGAGTCGTTAGAAATATGGGGATGTTTTTTCTGACAGATACGCTGCACTTGCCGCACGGTATATTGTCCGGTGAAGTGTTGGATGGCTAAGCCTTCTACGTCGGTGATCGTGTGACGAAGAGAGGCGTGTTTGGCTTTGAGGAGAAACTGTTGGGTGGTGCGATCGCGCATTATCACCCAATAGTTTCTCAGGTCTGGGCAGAGCCAGATGGGATTGATGGTGGTCATAGTAATGATGAACGATAGATGAGTGATGGGAGAGGGCGATCGCCCGTTTGGGGGAAGGAAGGGCGATCGCGTGGGAGT